>NZ_MLAQ01000001.1:0-305798 GCF_002272895.1 Helicobacter sp. 12S02232-10 | reverse complement strand
AAAGCAAAAGGAACACTCAATCTAGAAGGCACTTCCATTGGAAGTGATGGTTTAGACCTCACTCAAAATGCTTCCGCATTGAATTTGAATGCAATCTTTGATAATAGAGGGGTGGATACTTCTATCGCTGATTATGTCACTTATAAAGATACAAACAGCAATACCCAAACAGCAACCACCAATGCTTTTGGAGCTTTGAGTGATTCGACCTTAAAGGTTTTAAAAGCAACACTCAATGGAAACTTGACTTTAGGGGATAGCAACCAAGCAACATTAGCATTTTATGGCAAAGATGCATTGGGTTCTTCTGCAAAAATCATTGGTGGGGGAAGTGGTTCTAGCATCTTATTAGATGGAAGCAATCTCCAAGCTAGCACACAAGCTCCTAATATGCAACCTAACAATACTCCTAAAGAGGAAGGAGCACAAAGTAGTGCTGCTACAGTTGTATTTGATTTCAATGCATTCAAAGGCTTTAAAGGCAGTGCAAATGTTATGAATGCTACTTTAAAGAGTGCTTTAGAGGATCAAACTGGACTCAGTGTGAGCTATGCTAATGTAAGTGAACCCAAACTCACTCCTGCTACTGGTTCAACCTATGATGCTTCTAAAGATGGTTCTTCAATGAGTTCTTTCCAAATGAGTTTCAATGGTACAAAGGCAAATGAGTATCCAAAAAATACAGACAATACAGACAATACAGATAAAACAGATGGTGCTAGTACCCCTTCAGAAATAACCATCACTGCAATGAGTGATCTTAGCCAAGATGCCCAAAACTTTATCCAAAACTATATTGCAAGCAATGGCCATAACATTGATATGAGCACTGCCCATCATTTGGATCAAAATGTTGGTTATACCAACACAGCTTTGACATTGAACTTCATTGGTTCTGATTCTTTGAGTGCAACCAAAGATGATAAAACAAACAAAGCTAGTGGTGTTATCATTGCTAATGACAATATAAACAATACCTATAACTTCATTGACTTTGGTAAAATCGATACCACCACCTTCTCAAATGGAAGTATCAATGGTTCGATCAATTGGGTAGGGAATACCTATCAAACCGGACTCATTACCAATGCTTTGGGTAGAGAGGATAAAGCCCAATTGATTGATTTCCAACATCTCTTAGATCAAGAGATGATGGCAAACTCTTATCAAGCCAAAAGTGGTGCGCAATACATCACATTTGATTTTGGTGGTTCAGTATTGAAAAATCCTGATGAAGTCAAACCTGAAAACAAACGTACTGCAGCAGATTATAAATTTCAAGGTTCTATCCAAGAAGGAGCTCATTCAAAAGACTCAAAATATATCTTTAAAAATTTAGGCACACTCACCTTGAGTAGTGATGATAAAGATACAGAGTCTAATTTCCTAACACGTTTGAGTGGGGCTTTAAATCTTTCTAATGCAAGTGCTTCTTCTGATACTTCTAAAGCTTCTAAAAAACCACTCCAACTCACACAAGGCACCATAGGATTGGTAGGGACTCAAGTCATTGGAGACATCAATTTAGATAAAAAGATAGATACTTCTAATGCTTCACAATCTCAAGACATAGCATTAGATCTCATCTTCTCTGATGCTGCCCATAATGATAAAGGCATTGATGCAAACTTTAAAGGAGCATCCATTAAAGGTTCTGCTACTAAAACTGTGACATTCAATGGAGAAAACAGCTTTCAGAAAAATCAACTCACCATTACAGGAGGAGATCAGAAATCAGCCTATACTTTTAATGATGTTGGCACACTCAATCAAACTGAACTCAACAATCTCATCAATCAAGGCAATCTAGAAAGTGGCACACAAGGCAAAGAAAGTATGATGGGAACCTTTGCATTTGATGGGAATACAACCTTGATAGGGAATTTTAGTGATGCCTCTAATTTAGGCACAGGCACCACTAGCTCTAACACTCCAGCTCCTAAAGCAGGAACAGAAGCAACAGCAACAACCCCTGCTAACCCCAAATCAGATACCAACATTGCCCATCAAACTCTTCTCTTTGGACAAAATACACCACAAGGTATCCGCATTCAAGGTCAAGACAATACAGATGGATTAGCAGATCTTTCTTTAATGGATACCCAAGCACAAATCCAAGCTAAATTTGGTGTGGGCTCTAGGGTGAATATCCAAAATAAAAATGCCAACTCTTCTTATGACTTCAGTGCTTTTGCAAATGCAGGACCTGTTGTTGCTATCATCAATCTAGATACACAAAATATCCAACCTAACCAACCCTCACTTGCTAAATCTGCTCCAACACATCAAGACAAACCTGATGGAATCCAAAAAGCAAGCATTACAGGTTTCAATGTTGGAGATGTTTCTTTGATTGGTTCTATCAATGATTCCACACAAACCATCACCATCAAAGAAGCGACACCACAAACATCTACATCTGCAGGACTTCCAGCACAAACAAAACAAATCGATACAGACAATGTTTATCAGTTTGGTGATTGGAATTCCTCCAAACAAGGTTCTTGGATCATCACAGCAGATTCAAATCTTGCTACCTTAAAATCCTATAATCAAAACTTTAGCACACAAGAGCGTGTATTGGATGCTTCTAGTCTATCTCAAAGGGGCAGTGTGATTGATTTAAGAGGTGCAAGAGCTTTGAGTGCTTCTGAACAAACTGCTTATCTAGCTCAAAATTCTAATGCTTCTAGCAATCTTGCTACAGGAGCTCTCATAGCAGGAGCAACTCCAGTAGGAGTGCCAAATGCGACTTCTAATCCTGCTTTTGCTTATCATACCTTGAATGTTGAAAATATTGATTTAGATCGATCTGTGATCCGATTGGGTGTGGATACTCTCAACCATCAAGCTGATAAACTCATCATCAATGGAATTGCAAATGGCGCTAGTGGTCAAAACAGAACTTCAAACCTTCTTCAAGTTTATTTAGATAAAGGAACTCCTGAAACCACAACCCCTATTCTTTTAGCAAGTGTGAATGTGAAGGGGATGCACAATACAAATTATTTCCGAGCTGTGGGTTACCATCAAGGACTCTACCATTACCAAGCTCAAATCAGTGCAAAACTGAGTTATCCATCCATAAAAGATACATCTGCAGATAAAACAACAATAGCAGATAAAGCAAGCACAACACCACCCATTAATGATTCTTTATTGTATTATTTAAATGGATTTGATGTTTCTGCTGATACTGCCTCAAGCCAAACCCTACAGAGTTCTTTAGGGACTTTCTATCGTGGATTTAGGATTGCAACCAATAATTTAAATCTAAGAATGGGAGAGCTCAGAGGTAACTTAGCCACTCAAGGAGTCTGGGCAAGAATCATCAATGGAATGGGTTCAGATAAAATGGATAACAGAGATTATTACACCACACTCCAAGCAGGTTATGATTATCAATTTGATGTGCTTGGTGGTGTGAATTATTTAGGTGTGGATGCTGAAGCAAGCATCTTATCTTCTAAAGGGGATGGCTATACAGCAACAGGTAGAAACTTAGGCTTAGGGATCTATAATACTTATATTATGGATAATGGCTTGTATGTCGATGCTTCTGCAAAATATCTCAATCTAGGCAATCGTTTGAGTTTTAATGATCAAAGTGGTTCAATGATTGCAATGAGTGGTTCTAATAACTCCATTTATTCCAATGCATTCTTACTCGGAGCAGAAGTGGGATACCGTTATGAAATGGATCAAATCTTATTCAAACTCTTAAAAAACATCCAAAGAAATGTTTATACACAAGGCTATTATGTTGAACCTCAAGCCGAACTCATCTATGGCTATATTGGAGGGGCTCAATTCAATGCAAATGTGAATGGAGAAAATGCAAATGCTTCTCTTAAAGGAGATAATGCCTTTATCTCAAGAATTGGAGCAGTCTTAGGCAAGCATTTCAAAGCTCAAAATGGAGTCAATACAGATGTAAGGATTGGCATTTCTTATATCAATGAGATCAATACTGGAGGAGAGAGTGTCTTAAGACAAACAGGAGCAAGTGCTTTAAGTTTGCCTGCTATCACAAACCATACTCTAGCTAATAACAAGCTCAATCTCTCTATAGGAGCAAATGTAAAGATCAATGAGGATTGGAGAGTTTATGCAGATGTTTCTAGAACTTTCTTAGGGGTGTATAACTTTGATTATAACCTCAATCTTGGAGCAAGATTTAGCTTTGGTAAGAAAATGAGTGCTTTAGAGAAGACACAAACACAACAAAGAAAAACTCAAAAAGTCTTATTGCCACAACAAAAACAAGATTCCAATCAAAAAGCCAAAGAAGAACAGAATCTACAAAAACAACAAGAAGAAATCTTAAAAGAGAAAAAAACAATCTCAGTTTCTAAAACCCAAAAGCAAAAAACTAAATGTCAGGGTTGCTTCCCTGAAGCAGGGCTTTATTTACAAGTAGCAGTCTTGAGTCAAAATAACAATCAAGAAGCTTTGGGATTGATTGGGAAGCAATCTTATCGTATCTATGGATTTGAACTCAAAGAACAGAAGAATAAAAATACTCAAGAGAATGTTTATCGGTATTTGATTGGTCCTTATCAGAATATGCAAGAAGTCTTAGAACATAAAAAAGAAGCTGATAAGATTGTCCAAAGCATTGATAAGAATTCTAAAGCTTATGCAGTGATGTATGAAGTGAGAGAAGGCGAGTAAAGAAATAGAGAAAGAAAGAAGAAAGAGTAAAGAAGAATGAAGAAAGTTTGATTGGTTTAGTCTCAAATAAGAAGATAAGACATCAAGGAAGGAAGAGAAATAGAGGGGGAGAATGAGGAGAGAATGAGGAGTTGTTCTATGATTCTTGATTGTCTTAGTGGTGATTGATATTTAACATTTCCCCCCGTTAATACCCCTCTAATCTTTGAGAGGTGAAAGAATAAGAGAGGTTCTTTCATCTCATATTGTTGCAATGATTGTTGCAACATTCTTAGATTGGATAACAGCTTGCTTCCAACAAATAAACAAATCCTTTTCAGATTCAGTTTGATATTGGGGGAGGGGGATTAGAAATGTGGGGATTATAAAAAAGTCATATGGCTAAATTGTGACTTAAGTATCAATACCTCTAGTTTAATCTTATCAAGCTAAAATTTCTCTAAAAATTGGAGAAAATATGATCAAAACCATTTATTTAGCCGGAGGTTGTTTTTGGGGTGTGCAAGGCTTTTTTGATTTGCTTTTTGGCGTGGAACATACTAGTGTCGGTTATGCGAATTCAAAGATTCCAAACCCAAGTTATGAGCTTGTTTGCAGTTCTGTAAGTGGTGCAGTAGAAGCGATAGAGCTTCAATATGACGAAGATAAAATTTCTCTTGAAGAAGTTTTGGAGCGATTTTTTTCCATCATCGATCCTACAGCTTGGAATAAGCAAGGTAATGATGTTGGGACTCAATACAGAAGCGGGATCTATGCAAACGATCCTAAAACTTTAGAGTTTGTCAAAGCTTTTATTCAGAAAATCCAAGAGCGTTATCATAAGTCTATTCAAACCGAAGTCAAAGAGCTTGAAAATTACTATTTGGCTGAGGAATATCACCAAAAATACCTTCAAAAAAATCCACAGGGATATTGCCATATTGATTTGTCTAAAGCCTCCAAGCCTCTTTAAGGGTTAATTTAAGATTATCTTTATATAATCTGTGCCTATTAAAAAGATAAATTTAATACAGGCAGAAAATGAAATACACTAAACAATCCCCGCAAGAATTCTTAGGCGATCTTGCAAATAGCAACAACCCCACACAAGCAGAATTAGAAGCTTTTGAGACTGAAATTTCAAAGCTCCTCCAAACTAATCCCAAAGAGACCGAAGAACACCATAAAAACAAAATTAATGATTTTTTAAAAAGCACTTTTAAATATGATGTCAATACAAAAGGCAAGATTGATGCTGCGATTTATGTAGATGGCGAAGTTGCAGTTATTATCGAAGTAAAAGCACTGAGTGCCCCTGCAGATGCTTTTCCAAAAACCCCTGAAAACCTTGAATCCAAAGCTTTTTATGAATCCATTCTTTATTATCTTAGAGAAAGCAAAAAAGAGAAAAACAACAACATCAAACACATCATTTTATGCACGTTGAAAGAATTTTTTATCATTTCAGCCAAAGAATATGAGAATCTTTTTGGTTCTGATAAGACACTAAATAAGTTTTTTAAAAACACAGATTTCAAAGAGGGCAATAACACAAGCACCCAAAAATTCTATGATGATACCCAAAAGTATCTGGAGGAAAAAGAGGGTGAGATTACTTATACCTGCTTTGATTTCTCAAATATTTCAAAAGAAGATTTGGCATTGATTTATAAGCTTTTAAGCCCTGCTTGCCTCTTAAAGCAAAAAACTTTTTTTGATGCCAACTTGCTCAACAAAGATTTTTATAATGAATTGCTCCATATTCTGGGACTGGAGGAAAAAACTGCCGATGGCAAAATCATCATCACTCCAAGTGATATACAAGGCTCTCTATCAGATTCAATCATAAAAAATTTAGGACTAAACAAAGAAAGAGATTTTGAAGATATCTTTTCTTTGCTCACCACGTGGAATAATCGGATTTTATTTTTGCGATTGCTTGAATCAATGCTTTTATCTTTCAAACATATTTCAAATCCGTTTTTAGATATCCAAAAGATTCCTGATTTTGAAATGCTAAGCATATTGTTTTTTGATGTATTGGCAAAAAAAGAAGATGAACGCAAAAATATCCCGCAAGTATTCCAATCAATCCCTTATTTAAATTCAAGTCTTTTTGACAAAACCGAATTAGAAAAAGATGAGAAAAAAGAAGATCCAAACAAGCAAATCAAATTTTTAAAATCCCAAGATTTAAGCTTGCATAAAAATTCCATCTTAAAAAAAGACCCTGAATACAAAAATATTTCTTCTCTCCCACTTTTAGAATATCTTTTTGCTTTTTTGCGGGCTTATGATTTTACCACAACCCCAAAAGACATCAAAAACCATACAAAAACCAATTTTGACAAGCTCATCAATGCCGCTGTTTTAGGATTGGTATTTGAAAAACTCAACGGCTATAAAGAGGGGAGTTTTTATACTCCGAGTTTTATCACAAACTATATGTGCAAAGAAGCGATTGAAAAAGTCGTGATTGACAAATTCAATGCAATGAAGTCTTGGCAATGTGAAAGTATTACCGATCTCTGTAATCACATCGGAGCAAATACTGATGATATCAAAGAAGCCAACGAGATTTTTAACTCTATAAAAATCTGCGACCCTGCTGTCGGTAGTGGGCATTTTTTGGTATCTGCACTCAATCATCTGATCCTTATCAAATATCAATTAGGCATACTTTGTGATGAAAACTATGCCAAACTAAAAGGCATAGGACTCAAACTCATCAATGATGAAATCTGCATCATTGATTCTGATGGCGAACCCATCATCTATGAGCAGCCTGTCTATGAAGACAAAGAATCCCATCGCATTCAAAAAGCCATCTTTAATGCCAAAAAAGTCTTGATAGAAGAATGCCTTTTTGGCGTGGATATCAACCCTAATTCTTGCGAGATTACCAAACTACGACTTTGGATAGAGCTGCTCAAATACAGCTATTATCACGACATAAAAAATAAATATCTCCAAACCCTGCCAAATATCGATATTAATATAAAATGCGGGAATTCTTTGGTTTCAAACATTAATCTTTATATGACTAAAGAATCTTTGCGTAAAAAGATGGTAGAAGAATTTAATAAAATTACCTCAGTTTTTGGCGATCAGGATCAAAAGGAAATTATCAATGACCTTACTAATAATTTTAACCCCAAAATTAAAGAATATGTTCAAGCCGTGCAAAATTACAAAAATGAAACAAATAAAGATCTCAAAGAAGAACACAAGCGTGTTATCAGGAATTGCCAAGAATTTCTCATCACTCTTTTTAAAAAGGCACATTCTATTGCATTTACATTCAAAGAAGAGCTCAAACGTTATGTTAAAAAATATGGCTATGAAGGATTTAGTGTTTCTGAAAAATGCAAGGTGAGCGAACAGGATCTGCAAAGACTGCAAAAATTTATCACAGATTTTGACTTTCATAAAACCGCTGTTATTCCACCATTAGGACAAAATAAAGGCACTTCCCATAAAGATCTTGAAAAACTTCAAGATTTGATGTGCCAATACAGGGAACTTTTTGAAACTAAAACCCTTGAATGGCGATTTGCTTTTCCTGAAGTGCTTGATGAAAATGGCGATTATATAGGTTTTGATCTTGTGATTGGAAATCCCCCTTATATCCGCCAAGAGTCCATCAAGGAGCTTAAGCCTCATTTGCAGGCTCATTTTGAAATCTATAGCGGGACAAGCGATATTTTTACGTATTTTTATGAGCAAGGGTATAGGGTTCTAAAAGAGGGCGGTCATCTCAGCTACATCACTTCCAATAAATGGACGCGAGCAGGGTATGGAAAAAGTTTGAGAAAATTTATCCTTGAAAAAACAAAACTGGAAAGTTATGTCGAATTAGGAAAAGTCAAGGTTTTTGACAGCGCCACAGTGGATACTTCTATCGTAAGTTTTAAGAAGGTACATAAACATTGTGATTATGATTTTAAATACTTGGATTTACTGACTAAGCCTGCAAATGCAGAAGAAATCTCTGCACTCAAAGCGCAGTATCTCAATATTGACTCCTTAAGCGAGGCGACTTTTACCTTTTCAGACAAGCTCACCCTCTCCATCAAAAAAAAGATTGAAAGCATTGGCATACCGCTTAAAGACTGGGATATAAAGATTTATCGTGGAATATTGACCGGTTACAATGAAGCATTTATCATTGATACGGCAAAAAGAGAAGAAATCCTCTCACTTTGTGATAATACGCAAGATTCGAATCTTCCTTTCAAAAAGAAGGGCGAGCATTTTATAAAATGTGAAGAAGACAAAAATGACAAAGAAATCATTTGGCTGAATGAGAAAGAACGCACCGAACAGATTATACGTCCGATTCTAAGAGGCAGAGATATCAAAAGATACTCTTATGAATGGGCAGAAAAGTGGGTAATTGCGACTTTTCCATCTTTAAAACTAAATATTGATGACTATTTGAGTTTAAAAAACTATTTAAAAAATTTTATGCCAAAAATTAAGCAAAGCGGGGAAAAGGGTTGCAGGAAAAAAACTTCCAATCAATGGTTTGAAACACAAGATAACATAGCATATTGGAGCGAATTTTATAGGCAGAAAATTGTTTATCCAGAAACTTCTTATGGAGTTTATTTTGTCTATGATACTCAAAGTATTTTTTTAGATAAAACATCTTTTATGCTCATCAGTAATAACATCGATTTGAAATTTATTAATGCATTTTTAAATTCAAAAGCAATAACTTTTTACTTTAAAGAATTTTGTGGCGGATGTATTTTAGGAGGAAAAGGATTTCAATATAATAAACATGCCCTAGAAAAATTAGTTATACCGCCAGTTGCAGACTTTAAACAACAAGTTTTTATAAAAATTGTTGATAAAATTTTAGATTCCAAAAAACAAGACTTAAAGGCAAATATCCAAGATTTAGAAGCAAAAATTGATTGCTTGGTCTATGAACTTTATGGTTTAAATGCCGAAGAAATAGCATTTATTGAAAATCATTCTCTATGATTTGAATTTCTTCATTGCTTAAATTATAAAGTTTATAAATCATAGAATCCAAAGTTTTTTCAAATGCCTCACTACATTTGCTTTGTGCTTTGTTTTCCAAAATTTCATCAACGATTTTTATAAATTTTTCTTGCTGTGATTCTTGTATTTTAGGAATTGGGATTTTTAACAAATTGTTTGTTTTTAATTCTCCTGCAATTCCCCCTCCCATATAAAATTGACGCATAGCAAAATAAATGAGTTTTGAGTTCAAGAAACTTATTAAATATTTTATAATCTTTTTATCTCCTGTAATGATATTGGCTGGAGCTGGAGCAAAAAATATATTTTGGTCATAGGTGAAATTTGATTCCTTTGACATTATGCAAGGATAAACAATTTTCTGCCTATAAAATTCGCTCATATAAGCACAATTCCTAAGGTTATATGGCGTAACGCCCCTATCCGTTCTTTTAGAAATCTCCTGCCAAAAACCATCAAGATGTTTTTTTAAACACGGATAGTCATTAATATCAACAGGTGCCACAGAAATACCATCTTCTTTATAGCCGTTATGGGTATTGATTACCCACTTTCCTGCCCATTCATAAGAGTATCTTTTGATATCTCTGCCTCTTAGAATCGGACGTATAAAATATATATTTCAAAAAAAATTAAAGGAAAATAATGACTTATGCATACATTAGAGTTTCGACAGAAAAACAAACCGCACAAAATCAAAGATTTGAATTAGAAAAATTTGCTAAACTCAAAGGCTTTGAAATACATCGCTTTATAGAAGAGACTATCAGTGGTACAATTGCATTAGACAACAGAAAGCTTGGGGTATTGATCCGTTCTTTGAAGCAAGGGGATAAGCTTATTGTGACAGAACTCTCTAGGCTTGGAAGAAGCTTGCTTTCTGTGATGGGTCTGCTAAATATGTGTATGGAAAAGGGAATCACCATTTATTCCATCAAAGAAAACTATGAATTAGGGGATAATATTAATTCAAAAGTCCTTGCCTTTGCTTTTTCTCTATCAGCTGAAATTGAACGCCAACTCATCTCCCAAAGAACAAAAGAGGCTTTAGCAAGGAAAAAAGCTGAAGGTGTAGTGTTGGGACGACCTAAAGGGAGAAAATCAAGATTCGAATGCCACCCTTGTTATGAAGCTGGAAAAAAGATACTGATTTGGAATGACAAAGGAATTAGCCATAGCAAAATTGCGCAAAAATTGGGCGTACATCGGGACACGTTGCGTAGATGGTTCAAACTTAGCGGTAATGAGCATTTACTGAAAGGAAAAGCTACCCCAAAAAACCTTTAGTTTTTTAATATTTTGCCTATAAGCGATATTTGCCACCACGCTTAAGGGTATAGCGTGTGTTTTTTAAGACACGATCTCTGAATCTTGCATTTAAAAAGCGTGCAGTGGGTGGGGGTAGGTCTTAGGAAGGGAGTGGGCGATGCTTCGCAAGTAGAACCCGCCCCCTCCTAAAGAAAAAGATTTAAAAAAAATAGAGATTTTGTAAAAAACTTGATTTTTGTAAGCTTAGAATACTTGAAAGCAATTATCAGCGCAAAATCTCTATCAGATAATAACAATTAAACCATAAAGCAAAATGCTTAGAGCAAAATAAATCCTAATGAATTGCATATATAATAAAATGATACAAAATGATTGAGTATAATTGAAGAAAAATTTGTTTTGAGGAGAGAGTATGATTTGTGTGGCTCATAGCCCTGATGCGGACGATTTGTTTATGTATTATGCGATTGTGTTTGGTTGGGTGGGCAGCTCTTTGGGGCAAAGGTTTGAAAATGTGGCTTTAGACATACAAACTCTAAATGCTGCAGCCATAAAAGGGACTTATGATGTGAGTGCGATCTCTTTTGGAGCATATCCTTTTATCAGAGAGAATTTTGCTCTTTTGCGCACAGGGGTGAGTTTTGGGCAAGGTTATGGTCCCAAACTCATCAAAAAGAAAACCACACATTTAAAGAAAAATTTTAAAGTTGCCTTGAGTGGCCAACATACGACAAATGCGATTATCTTTCGTCTTGCTTACCCACAGGCAAAAATCGTCTATAAAAATTTCCTTGAGATTGAAAGCGCCGTTATAAACGGAGAGGTTGATGCGGGCGTATTGATCCACGAGTCTATTTTAAATTTTGATTCTTCTCTTGTGGTGGAGAGAGAGATTTGGGATATATGGCACGAATTTTGTGGCGCAGAACTTCCCTTGCCTTTGGGCGGAATGGCACTTAGGCGCTCAATCTCTCTTAATCAAGCAATTGATATTGAATCTACTCTTACCAAAGCTGTGGAGGTGGCGGTTAAAAATAAAAAAATTCTCTCAAAAATGCTTTTAGAACGAGGCGTGATTCGCGTGAATGAAAAAGAATTGGATACTTATTTGAATCTTTATGCCAATAATGATTCAATCAGTTTGAATGATATGCAAAAGCAAGGCATTGATAAACTTTTTGAGTTAGGATTTCAGGCAGAGATTTATGATATTTTGATGCGATGTGAGGATTATTTTATCCCCACGGAGTATCAGGATTTAAGGTTTTCTTAAATCAAGATAAAAGCAGTTTTTTGTAAGCTTCTTTTGCTTCTGCGAGCGAAGCGTCTGTGATATTCATCGCGTTATAGACGCAAAATATTGGATTGGTTTGCATTCCAAGATAACTTGCTGACATTTGGAAGGGAAGCAAGATTTCTTCAAGATTTTTTTGGTTCCTTCCATCGGAGCGATATTTTTCTTCAGGGCTTCCAGCAGAAGTGATGATTTGAAAGATTTTTCCTTGTAGCATTTTGGGTTCAGATCCATATAACACGCCACTAAAAACAACATCTTCATATTCTTTAAGCAAACTTGGACTACTGAACCAAAAAAGTGGGAATTCAAACACGATTTTATCGTGGGTCTTGAGCAATTCTATTTCTTTAGAGGCATTAATTTTTCCATCAGAGTAGGTCGCATAAAGATCGTGCAAGGTGATATTTGGAGTGTTTTGAATACTTTGAGTAAGCGTTTTGTTGATCTTGGACTCCTTTAAATTGGGGTGAGTCAATAGAATAAGCGTTTTCATCGAATGTCCTTTATATTTTTTTGTATTCATATATTACCTAAATTAACTTAAAATATACTTACTTTCATAAAATAAAGTTATAGAATTTTGATGGCTTTGGGTAGTATAGTAGAATATGCTATAATAAGCAGATGAAACAAAGTAAGAAATACGAAATTGATGATTATTGTGCTATCGCTTATTTTGGCAAGATTTTTAATGATCGATGGAAGCTTTATATCGTATATAAACTTTTGAATGGAGAAAAACGATTTAAAGAACTTCGAGAGTTTTTTGAGCCTTATATGACACAAAAAACCCTTTGTATGAAACTAAAAGAACTCGAAGAGGCAAAAATTATCGATCGTGAAGTATTTACAGAAATTCCCCCACGCGTGGAGTATCGTCTGGGAAATAAGGGCAAAGAGCTTGCAGATATTTTAGAGTGCATTTCTAAATGGGGCAGTTCTTATACACTCTCTAAATGAGCAGAATAGCTAGATTAATTGTTTAAAAAATATCGTATTGATGCAAATCCTCTCAAACCTTTTGTTTTGATGATATCGACTTCTTTTTGGCTTACAATGCCTCCGAGTGCAAATAAGTATTTTTTAGTATTGGAATCAAATCTATCAAGGTATTTTAAACCTAAAGGTTTTGGTTTTCCTGGTGTTTGAAATATAGGACTGATAACAACGAAATCAACCCCATATTCTATGGCTTGGAACACTTCTTTATCCTGATGGGCACTATAGAAAGTTTTTATTTTTTTATCAGAAAGGATTTTTGCATAATTGAGTTCAGTGCCTTTGATATGAACGCCTTGAAATCCATATTTTTGGGCATATTCAAAACTTAGATTTGTTTTAGCGAGATTGATGAAGCTTTCGATATTGTTTTGAAGACAATATTCAGAAAATATCTTAATTAAATCGATTGGGATATTTTTAGAATCGTCTCTAAAACACGCTTTTTGGATTGAATGGTGATGAAAAATATTTTTTAGATTTTGCTTAAAGATTTCATATGAATGATTTGGATAAAGAAGCGGAGAAGTGATGAAATAGCTTTCAAACAGGGTTTGAATCATTGTGCTTTAAAAGAATGCTCAAAGATTTGGACAAGATTCCAAAAAAGCTAAAAATACCAAAAAAAGTTATAGACAATAAAAAAGATACCCAAGAATCAAAATCTCTTAAAATAAGGAAACACGAGATGCCTCCAAAAATAGCAATTCCAAAAAATACCCCTGTAAAAAACTCTAAAATTTTAATCATCGTTTTCTTTCACTAATGATAGTTTAGAACTGATCTTGGTCTTTTACCAATACAGCTCCAGCAAGATATACATAAGTCAAAATCATAAAGACAAATGCCTGTAAAATTCCCATAAAAAGAAGGATCGTAAAAGGTGCAATAGGAACAATCCAAGGAACAAGCATCAACATAACAAGCAAAAACATATCATCGCCTTTGATATTTCCAAAAAGCCTAAAAGACAAAGAGATGATTCTAGAAAAATGCGAAATGATTTCAATTGGGAACATTAAAGGAGAAAGCCATTTTACAGGACCCATAAAATGGGCAATGTAATGAAATAAGCCTTGAGCTTTGATCCCTTCATAATGGTAGTAAAAAAATACGATTAAGGCTAGTACCAAAGTGAAACTCCAGCTTGATGTGGGGGCTTCAAATCCTGGAATGATACCGATCATATTGCAAAAAAATACAAGTATTGCAATGGTTCCTGCCAAGGGAAAATATTTTCTAGCAAGTTTTTCGCCAATCACATCTTTTGCTAAAAAGAGCATTCCTTCAATCATTGTTTCATAAAAATTTTGAATTCCTGATGGGATAACTTGCATTTTGCTCGTTGCGATTTTTCCCATAATGATGGCTAAAAGTGCGCATAAGATGGTATAAAAACCGATGATAAAATCGTGATCAGGATTGATCAAGCTTGCAAATGTAAAGAGTCGGTGTTCCATAGTGATACCCTTTTGTGTATTTGTTGAAAATTGTAGCCGATTTTTTTTTAAGTATAAATAAATTCGGAATTAAGTTTTATGATAGCACTTTAAATCTGAGATAACCAAATTTGATTAATTTTTAATTTTTTGTATCACGATAGTGTCGCACACAATATCGTGGAGGCATTTTTTATCTTTACGAAAAAACGGCGTGAAAAGTCCGATTAAAAAAGTTACTCCAATTAGCCAGATAAAAAAACGAATCAAAGCTCTTAAAAAGCCTATCTTAGTGCCTTTTGTCCGAACTGCCATAAGATTCATATAACGCAAGCCTGGTGTTTGGGAAGAGATAGAAATAAAAAGCGCAGAAATAATACCATAAAGAGAAACGCAAATAAAAATACTGCTTTGGTTATGGCGAAATTCAGTTGCCCCTCCCAAAATGAGATAAGTCACAATATAAAGAATAGGGGTATAAATCATAAAAAGATCTGTAATGAAAGCTTTGATGCGTGCAAAAGCATAAATTTCTTTAAGAGTTTGGAAAAAAAAAGATTTTTTAGGAATCGTATGAAGAGGATGTTGTTTTTGGCTTTTGATTTTTCGCCATTTTGTAGGTTTGTTTTTCAAATAAACCTCTAGTTTCCTCTGCTTCCAGGTTTAATGGCTTTATCTTTGCCTGTTTTACACAATGGGCAATCTTTCGGATCATACATATTGAAAATAAAATCCTCCAAAGCAAATAAAGGGACATCATCAGGAAGTCGGCATTCGGGTTTTTTGTCCAAATTTGAACCTATTCTTTGACAAAAGCCTCTATTTGCCAAACCTGCATAGGCAATCACTTTTCCACCTTGAAATTCAACACATCTTGCTGCTTCTAATGCCGATCCTCCAGTCGTGATGATATCTTCACAAATGAGGATTTTTTCATTCTTTTTTATTTCAAAACCTCTACGCAAACACATTTGTCCTTCAACGCGCTCGGTAAAAATAAATCTTGTTCCCAATGCTCTAGCAAGCTCGTAACCAGCTAGAATTCCTCCAAGTGCTGGAGAACAAACGCAATCAGGGAGTAGTCCTGCTTCTTTTATTTGTTTTGCAAGAGCTTGTCCGAGAATTTCTCCTATCTTGGGATTTTCAAGCACTTTGGCGGATTGAAGGTAATGGTCTGAATGATTCCCGCTACTGAGAAGAAAATGCCCGTTGAGCAATGCTTGTGCGTCTGTATAGTATTTTTTAATGTCTAATGCCATCATTTTCCTTTAGAGTCTGCTTTGGAATTTGGATAAATTTAAACCTTCATCACTTCTTCTTCTTTGCTTTTTGTCATTTCATCAATCTTTTTGACATACTCATCAGTATATTTTTGAATTTCATCAAGTCCTTTTTTAGTTTCATCTTCAGTGATCGTCTTATCTTTTTCGAGTTTTTTGATTTGATTGTTTGAATCCTGTCTAATGTTGCGAATACCAACTTTTGCCTTTTCGCCCATTCCTTTGGCTTCTTTGGCAATTTCTTTTCTTTGGTCTTGAGTCATTGGTGGAAAAAATAACTTTATGGATTCGCCCTCAGAATTTGGATTGACCCCAATATTGGCTTCTTGAATCGCTCTTTCAATATCTTTTAATAGATTTTTTTCCCAAGGAGTGATGACGATAGTGGTTGCATCTTGAGCGATTACAGAACCCACTTGATTGAGTGGAGTAGGGGTATCATAATAATTGACTTTGATGTTATCTAAGATGGTTATAGAGACCTTGCCACTTCTAAGCGTGGTGAAATCTCTACGAAGAGATTGAAGGGTTTTATCCATATGCTCTCTTGTTTCATTGTAAATATCTTTTAACATCATTACTCCTTTATTTTGTTTGGTTATTTTCGGGAATAAGCGGGGCTAGAGGAGCAATGGGTTTGACAGGCTCAAGAGTATTCTGCACAGGAGCAGGTTGGACTAAGGGTTTTTGTGGCGTATCATCTAAGATACTTTTGTTGCGATCCTTATTATAGACATAACCCAAAGAGATTGTATTGATTAGGAACAAAAGCCCTAAAAACATTGTCAGTTTAGCCATAAAACCCGCTGGTCCTTTGGCTCCAAAAACAGAGTCGTTACTCCCGCTATAGACTCCAAGCCCAATACTAGAGCTTTTCTGTAGTAAAACAACAATTACGATTAAAATTGCCAAAATAATTTGCGTCACAAGAAGCGTGCCAGTCATTAATTTCTCCAAAAATTCAAATATTTAACCTCAAATTTTACCAAAATTTTATTGAGTAAAATATAAAATTCGCAGATGTATAAAAATATTCGAAATTCATTTTCTAAATCGGCACGCACTTATCAGGAAAATGCTTTGATTCAAACTCTAGTTGCTGCAAAACTTTTGAATGTGCTTGGTTTGAAAAATATTGATTCTTTGATTGATATAGGTTGTGGTAGTGGGAATCTTGCGCTCCAAATTCAAAAATCAGGCATTTTGGTGAATCATTTTATTGGCGTGGATATGGCAGAGGAAATGTTAGCCCATCATCCCAAAAAAATCGAATGCATTCAAAATATCTCGCTTTTCTGCGAAGATTTTGAAAAATTTTCTTTCCAAAAATATGAGGTAGGTATTGCGGCTTCATCTTTGCAGTGGGCAAAAGATTTGGAAACTATGCTGGCTCGCATTGCAAAATCTTGCTCCAAAGTTGCATTTGGGATTTATACAAATAAAAGTTTAGATTCATTGCATTCTTTTTTGGGTACTTGCTCTCCTCTTAAGAGCAAGGAAAGCTTAAAGGCGATTTTAGAAAAATATTTCAAAGGGGAGATATGGGTGGAGCATTTGGAACAAAAATTTCAATCTCGTTCAGATTTTTTAAAACATTTGAAAGGTTTGGGACTTTTAGGAGGTGGGGCATTGAATTATACGGAAGCAAAACGCTTTAAAGAAAGCGTCCCGTATGAAAAAGCCGAATATGAAATTTTGATGTTAGTAGGTGTTTCAAAATAAATAGAGGGCTTTAATGATTTATTTAGTCGTTTTTTGTCCGTCTATGATTTCATCTACAGCTTCTGAAAGTGCTTTTGCTGCAGCCTTGTCTAATGCATTACTTTTAGCTAGATTTTCTTGTAAAAGTTTGGTATCCAGATGATCGACTGTTACTAAAACCCATAGTGTGCCATCTTTGCTTATCCAAGTTTTGACTCTTTTTGAACCTGAGAGTGTTGTATTGACGCTATTGCGAATCGCTTGCACGGTTTCTTGCGATAGACTGTCTTCTGTGCTTGTAGCAAGCTCTTTATATTTGCTCTCTATTTGTACAGCTATTTGACTTGCAATTTCAGCTCGGGCAGTATTGGTAGCTTGTGTTGTTGCAAAGCCGACGTTATTGTTTTTTATTTTCGCACTTCCTGTGGCACTAAGCAAGCCTTGATTATTGTTTAAAACCCAATCGGGGGCGTTGTCTAGACCATAAGCCTCTACGTTTCCGACTTGTTTATTTTTTGAAGCACAACCAGCCAAAATCCCTATGGCGATAAGAATGCCAATCAGATAAGTTTTTGTCATCATTGTTTCTAGTCCCTTGTATGTTTTAATTTTTTTTTAATTGTATTGAAGTCTTGATTAAAATAACCTAAAGCTTAATAAATAATAATTTAATTCTGTTGAAAGCTCACTATCTCTATAATACAAAATTAAAATACATTTAGATTTGCAAAAGGTCATAGAGTGAGTAAAAAAAGAGTGTTTTCAGGTATCCAGCCAACAGGGCAAATTCATTTGGGAAATTATTTGGGCGCAGTTAAAAATTGGGTTGATTCTCAAGATGATTATGAAAATATATTTTGTGTTGTCAATTCTCACGCCATCACGACAACGCAAAATCCTCAAGAACTTAGAGAAAAAACTTTTGAGCTTGCAGGGATGCTTTTGGCTTGCGGGATAGATGTTAAAAAATCAAACCTTTTTATTCAGAGTGAAATCGATGAGCATCCTGCTTTGTCTTGGATACTTGATTGTAATATTTCAATGGGTGAAATGAATCGAATGACTCAATTCAAAGACAAATCTTTAAAAAATTCCAAAAATGTAAATGTGGGACTTTTTAATTACCCTGCTTTGATGGCAGCAGACATTTTGCTTTATCAGACTGATGGGGTACCCGTGGGGGAAGATCAAAAGCAACATTTGGAGCTTGCAAGGAATGTTGCGATTAAATTTAATCGTGATTTTGGAGAATGTTTTAAAATCCCTGAACCTATGATTCCAAAAGTCGGGGCGAGGGTGATGGGACTTGATGATCCTGATACCAAAATGAGTAAATCAGCCAAAGGAGCCAACCACGCTATTTTTTTATTGGATACTCCTGAAGAAATTTTAAGAAAAATTAAAAAGGCTGCTACCGATTCTCAAACCGCTATTGTTTTTGATGAAAATCGTGCGGGTTTGTATAATTTATTGAGTATTTATCAAATTTTTACCCATCAAAGCAAGGATGAAATAGAAAAAGATTTTGAAGGCAAAGGGTATGGAGAATTTAAAATCGCACTTGCAGATGTTGTGATTGAAGCCCTCAGACCAATTCGGCAAGAATATGTGAGATTAAATGCCGAAAAAGGCTACATTGCCAAAATACTCGCTGAAGGAGCCGATAAAGTTCGACCTATAGCAAGGGAAACTTATCAAAAAGCTAAAGAACTTATCGGCTTGATTTGAGATTTACTTGGTTTTTTTGATCGAAATTTTCCATTCTGCATTGCCTATTTGAGTGAAATCTCCAACATCATATCCTTCTTCTGCAGCCCATTCAGGAATACTCTGCGTTGCTTGCGTACAGTCGAAATAAATAATCAGTTCTTCATTTATTCCCACTTCTTGCATTGCTTTTTTTGCTTCTACTAGAGGAAAGGGGCATACTAGTCCATTTGTGCGTAATACTTTTGTCATTATTTTTCCTTTGTTAATTGAATTTATTTAATTAAGGCGTTTTGATTGGGACGAATGATCGTTAGATAGGTTGCCGCCCAAGCCCCGATGAGAAAAAATATAACAGCCACCCAGCCTTGATAAGAAAAGATAGCCGTATTGACAAGTCCGTTTCCAATTGTGCAACCTCCTGCCAAAGAGGCTCCAAATCCCATTAAAAGACCTCCAAAAAGGTTTAGACCAAGAGTTTTTTTGTCTGGCAGTCTGAATTTGAATTCGTTCGCTCCTTTTGCGCCAATAAAACTTCCGATAAAGATTCCCAAAACTAGGAATACGCCCCAATCGATATAATCAATTTTTCCTGTTACTAAAAAACCTATTAAATTTGCTGAAGGGGTTGTGATACCTAGTCCAAACTCTCTTCCGCTCTGATAGCTTAAAGGCCACGCCAAAATGGCGATTAGACCGACTAAAATGGCAGTCACAAAAGGATGCCACGGCTTTTCGAAAAGCCAATGAGAAAGCCCTGATTTTTTTGGTTTTAGCGTAGCAATTTTTCGTTTTGGCTTTTTGAGTTCTTTATAGGTAAAAAATCCGACTATTAAAAGCAGAATTCCAACAAGTATCCAAGGTGAAATATCAAAGGTTTGATATAAAGTTGCATCTTGAAAATGATAGGATTTAATATTGTTATTAAGAGGTTGTAAAATCCCAAATTTTGTCATTGCAGCTCCAAACATATACCCAAAAAGAGCGATATAACTCCCGATAAGTCCTTCTCCTGCACGATACCACGTCCCTGTAGCACATCCTCCGGCAAGTACCATTCCAAAGCCAAAAATAATGCCACCAATGATTGTTCCAAGCCAGAAAAAAGGCTTATAATTGAGATGTATAATATTAGCGTCTTGAAGCATAAAAATTCCTATGCTTTGGATCGTGATAGCAATAAAAATCGCCAAAAAGACAGTAGTTTTTTTATTCAGTATCAAATCCCGATACGCACCAACCATACAAAAACGTCCTCTTTGAAGGACAAAACCAAGCAGAATGCCACAAATTAAACCTGTTAAAATCATTTTATTCCTTTGATGATGTAAATTTTTATCGGTTTTAATCTAAACTATGCACTTTAGTTTATGTCAGATATGCATTAAAACTAAAAAAAATTATATAGCGATAAAGTAAATAACACAATATGTATTATCAATTTTTTATCACTCGTTGATTTTATTTTGTTAAAATATTTTATAAAATTTTTTGAGATAAGAATGCGAATTTTTAAAACCATTGTGATTTTTTTATTGACGGGCATTTTTGCTTTTGGAAGCTCTTATATTTCTTTAGGTGAAAAAGCCAAGTATCCTCATTTGAAGCATTTTGATTATGTCAATCCACTTGCCCCTAAAGGCGGGAGTATCAAAAATTATTCTCTAGGAACATTTGATAGTCTCAATCCTTTTATTATCAAAGGCACACCTGCAGATGGCTTGGAATTGGTCTATGATACGCTTTTAGTGCAAAGTCTTGATGAGCCTTATGCTGAATATGCCCTAATTGCTGATGATATTGAGGTAGCTAAAGATAATTCTTTTGTTATTTTCCATATTGATAAACGCGCAAAGTTTAGCGATGGTAAAAGCGTTGAAGCCTCAGACGTGAAATTTAGTTTTGATATTTTAATGCAACAGGGTTCGCCTGTTTTTAAACAATATTATGCTGATATAAAAGAAGCTGTAGTTTTGGATAAAAATCGCATAAAATTTATCTTTAGAACCAATAAAAATCGCGAACTTCCTTTGATTTTGGGACAGCTTCAGATTTTACCCAAGCATTATTATGAAAAAAATCCTTTTGGGAAAAATCCGTTGCTTCTACCTGTGGGTAGTGGTCCTTACAAAGTCAAGTCCTTTGATGTTGGTAAAAAAATCGTTTATGAACGGGATAAAAACTATTGGGCAAAAGATTTGCCTTCGCGCGTGGGGCAATTTAATTTTGATACGTCTGTTTATGAATATTATAAAGATGATACAGTGGCTTTGCGAGCATTTTTAAGCGGTGCATATGATTGGCGTATTGAGACAAGTGCGAAAGTTTGGGCAAGGGGTTATACAGGAAAAGCCCTAAGCTCTGGAGAGATAAAAAAAATTTCCCTCAGGCATTATTTACCTAGTGGAATGCAAGGTTTTTTCTTTAATACGCGTAGAAATATTTTTAAAGATATTCGGGTCAGGGAAGCCTTATTTTATGCGTTTGATTTTGAATGGAGTAATAAGAATCTTTTTTTCTCCCAATACAAAAGAACAAGTAGTTATTTTAATAATTCTGTTTTTGCTTCTTTTGGTGTTCCAAAAGGGCGTGAGCTTGATATTTTGAAACAATATCAAAAAGAGCTAAAGACTTCTGCTCCAAAGATTTTTAGCACACCTTATGTAATCCCTAGTACAGATGGAGATAAGGTTGTAGGGGAAAACAGACGGGAAAATCTTAAATATGCCCAAAAACTTCTTGAAGAAGCTGGTTGGAAAGTCAAAAATAATCGTCTTATCAATGTAAAAACAGGCAAACCTTTTGTCTTTACCTTACTTTTAGATAATCTTGCTTTTGAGCGCTTAGCATTAGCTTATGCACAGAATTTGAAAGTTTTGGGCATTGAAATGAAAATCCAACGTGTGGATTTGAGTCAATACATCAATCGCTTGCGCGACTTTGATTATGATATGATTGTAGCTGTTATTGGTCAATCACTTTTTCCTGGCAATGAGCAGAGGTATTTTTGGGGAAGCCAAAGCGCAAAGACTTTTGGCAGTAAGAATTATGCAGGGGTTTCTGATCCTGTGGTAGATGATTTGATAAAGCTTTTGATTAAAGCCAAAGACAGATCAGAACAAATTGAACTTACTCGGGCTTTGGATAGGGTGTTATTGTGGGGATTTTATGTGATCCCACATTTTTATTTGCCTGATTTTCGGATTGCATATTGGAATAAGATTCAAATGCCTTCTGTTAGTCCAAAATATGGATTTTCTCAGTATTTATGGTGGGATAAAAATCTTCAAAATCAGCCAAAGGAGCCTTAAGACGTGTTGCATTATATTTTGAAACGGCTTTTGCTCATCATTCCTACGCTATTTGGAATCATTACAATTAATTTTTTTATCATTCAAATGGCACCTGGAGGTCCGGTTGAGCAAATGATGGCAAAGATTGAAAAAGTTGGTTCTAGTGCTGAAGTGCGTAGTGGGAGCGTCGGGAATAGTGTTTATAAAGGCGCACAAGGAATGGATGAAGATTTACTTGTTTCTTTGCGCAAACTTTATGGTTTTGATAAACCCGTTTGGGAACGTTATATTTTAATGATAAAAAATTATTTGAGTTTTGATTTTGGGCAGAGTTTTTATCGTCAAATTAGCGTTATTGATTTGATTGGGGAAAAGCTTCCTGTTTCGATTTCTTTGGGAGTTTTTAGCACGATTTTAATTTATTTGATTTCTATTCCGCTTGGAATTTTTAAGGCTCGTCATAATGGCACTAAATTTGATATCGTTTCAAGTGTCGTCATCGTGGTGGGGAATGCGATACCAGCATTTTTGTTTGCTATATTGTTGATTGTGCTGTTTGCGGGCGGGAGTTATTGGGATATCTTTCCTTTACGGGGTTTGGTGAGCGATAATTTTTCAGATTTAAACTTTTGGGGAAAAATAAAAGATTATCTTTGGCATATCACTTTGCCCGTTCTTTGTCTATCAATTGGGGGATTTGCAACTTTAACCCTACTAGTGAAAAACTCATTTTTAGATGAAATGACAAAGCTTTATGTCAGTACAGCTAGAGCAAAAGGGGCAAGTGAGGGAAGGATTTTATATAGACATATTTTTAGAAATGCGATGTTGCTTGTTATCTCAAGCTTTCCAAGCGCATTTTTAGGGATGTTTTTTAGTGGAAGTTTATTGATTGAGATGATTTTCAGCTTGGATGGATTGGGGTTACTTGGATATGAAAGCATTGTAAATAGGGATTATCCTGTTGTATTTGGGACTTTGTATATTTTTACGCTTTTGGGATTGCTTGTGAGTCTTATCAGTGATCTTACTTATACGCTTATTGATCCTAGAATTGACTTTGAGAAACGTTAGATTCAAGAAAAAGGGCAATAAAACATTTGATATTTGCAATTTTTATTTGAGTTTTAGTTTTGATAGAATTCTTAAATTCGCTCTTAAGCAATATAATTATAAAATAAAAGCAGTATGCAATTGCATTAAAAATAATCAAAAATTTGATTCAAAGATCTTGTAGGAAACAATGGAAAAGGTAAAAAAATGGTAGAAATTCCCAATAGTCACTTAATTAATGTCGAACGCGTTATCATTTCTTTTATTATTTTTGATTCGGACAAATTTGATGAAGTGGCTGATTTGCTTGAACCTAAAGACTTTTTACACATCCCGCATCGAACGATTTTTGAAGTTTGTTTGGATTTGTTTAGGCAAAATCTTCCTTTAGATGAAGAGTTTATCCGTTCCAAAATTCCAGATAATAAAAAAATCAGCGATGAAGAATTTTTATACATTCTGTCTACTAATCCTATTGCCAATATTGAGGCCTATATTAAAGAACTTAAAGATGCTTCCATCAAAAGAGAGTTGCATTCTTTGGCAAGTTCTTTGAGGGAAAAATCGCTTGAACCTTGGACAAATAGTGAAGAAATTTTAGATGAAATTGAAAGAAAGATTTATAATATTTCTGTCAAAAATACTCAGAGTGGATTTAGAGATAGCCATCAGATTGTCGGCAGTACGATTGAATGGATACAAGAACTTAAAGAAAGAGGAAGTAATTATATCACGGGATTGAATACGGGGTTTGAGAAACTTAATCGATTGACGACAGGGTTTAATAAAGGGGAATTGATTATCATTGGTGCACGACCTTCGATGGGAAAGACGACACTTTTTTTAAATATGGCACAGACCATCTTAAATCACGGCAAAGGTGTAGCAGTTTTTAGCCTTGAAATGCCTGCAGAGCATTTGATGCTTCGAATGCTTTCTTCAATGACTTCTATTCCACTTCAAGATCTTAGAATCGGAAATCTTGATGATAATCAATGGAAAGAGCTTTCTCGTTGTTCAGATATGATGAGTTCAAAAGATTTATTCATTGATGATGGAAGCACTTTAACCATCAATCAGTTGCGTTCCAAGCTTCGCAAGCTTAAGGGCAAAAATCAAAATATTGAAATTGCCATTGTTGATTATTTGCAATTGATGAGTGGCGGGAATAAAAGAGGGGATATGATGCGACACGAAGAGATCAGTGAGATCAGCAGAGGGCTTAAAACTTTGGCTAGAGAGCTTGAGATTCCTATTATTGCTCTTTCACAGTTGAATCGTTCTGTGGACTTTAGAGATGATAAACGTCCTAAGTTATCGGATTTAAGAGAGTCGGGGGCAATTGAGCAGGATGCCGATATTATTTTATTTTTATATCGTGAAGATAAAAATGAGGAAAATGAGATAAAAGCTAAACTTGCCAAGCTCAAAAAAGAGGGCACTGATAAAGCATTAAAAGCTTATGAAGAAGAATTGAAACACCTAAAAGAAGTAGAAAGACGAAATAGAAACAGCGTCGTTCCTGTTGAAATCATTGTTGCTAAAAATAGAAATGGGGAAGCCAATACGGTCAAAATACAATTCAATGGACCCTACACTCGATTTGAAGATATTGCTATGGAAACAGAAACTGCCTATACCCCCACTAAAATCACTGATGAGTCTCCAATCGTTACTGTTCATATTTGATCTGTGAAAAAGTCCAAAACTGCGCCTTACCAAATTTTTTTAATTGAGGGATATAGAGAATGGCTTTGGGTCTTTGGTATTTTATCGGTTGTGTTTGCCTGTAGTTTAGGTTTTAAATACCAACAGTTTTTGCAACTTGATTTCTCAAAGCCTCAAGAGATTTATGCTCAAGTTCTATTGCAGTATTCCAAAAGCAAAGAGAAAACGTTAAAAAATGGTTTGAAAAAAATTGAGACTTATTCTGTATTGAAGCTTGCTGATTCTAATGGAAATATTTTTTATACTACTTCCAAAGAAGACATAAAATCAATCATCAATCGCTATGTTCGGGTATATGGTCAGATGGCAAAATGCAGTTTTATAGAATTTATAAAAAGCTGTTATTTGAGTGCTTATGGCATATCTTTACTGCACAAGAGGGATTATCGCGATAAGATCAGAGATTTTATTGATGCCCAACATCTCAATTTGAATGCTTATGCTTCTTTAGGTAATCTTTATCGAGCTCTTTTTATTGCAGATCCTTTGGATAAAAATTGGAGAGATATTTCCAATAAGCTTGGACTTGCTCATATTATTGCCATTAGCGGTTTTCATCTAGGTATTTTAAGCAGTTTTCTTTATTTTTTGCTGGTACCATTTTATCGATATTTTCAAAAACGTTATTTTCCGTATCGAAACGAGGCTTATGATTTGGGCGCACTGATATTGTGCTTTATGTTTGGGTATTTGTTGCTTTTGGATTTTCAGCCTTCATTTTTTCGTTCTTTTGTGATGGCTATGGCGGCATTTTTGGTTTATTGCAGCGGGATTAGGTTATTAAGTTTTTCTTTATTGCTTTTTGTTTGTCTTTTTTGTATTGCCTTTTCTCCAAGATTACTTATGAATATTGGATTTATTTTATCTGTTGCAGGAGTTTTTTATATTTTTTTATTCGTTAAATATTTTCCAAAAATGCATTTTATTCTTTATGGGATTTTTTTCAATTTGGCAATTTTTTTTAATATTGCTCCGATTGTACATTATTTTTTTCCTTATTTTTCACTTTATCAACTTGCCTCAATTCCTGTAGGGATTGTATTTGTTGTCTTTTTTCCATTGAGCTTGGGGCTACATTTTTTTGGCTTTGGAAATATGTTTGATGATTTTTTGCTTCAAGCATTTTTGATTCATCCCCCTTTTATTGAATACTACGCTCCGACTTGGTTTGTACTTGCTTATGTTGGGATCTCTTTAGGTGCTGTTTATTCAAAGCGTATTTACTTATTTCTAAATGTTTGCAGCATTGGGTTTTTTATTTTTCTGCTTTTAAAATATTTATAGTTTTTGCAGTCAAAAAATTGTAAAATATCACAAAAATTGAAGGAAATGGATGAATACAATTTTCAGATTGGTGGGTAAAGGTATTTTGGTGCTTTTGCCAATTATCCTTCTTCTTTGGTTGCTATCTTTTATCTTTGGTTTTATCAAGTATTTTGTTGAGATTATCTTTAATACTACTGCCAATAGTATGAGTGCTACTATCAGCATTTTGGTTGCAACTTTGTTTTTATTGATTTATGCAGGCTATTTATTTGAAAAAAATAAAGAATTTCTTTTGATCAAGGTTTCTGAATTTATTATCGGTAAAATACCCGGAATTGCTACCATATATGCAGTTTTAAAAGACATTATAAAGATGTTTTCTGGCAAAGGAGGAGAGGGCTATTTAGGTGTGGCTTATGTTGATTTGGCCGGACATAGCGTCATAGGCTTTATTACAAAAGAAGAAGATGATTTTTATTGGATTTTTGTTCCTACCACGCCAAATCCTACCTCAGGCATTTTGCTCAAAGTCAAAAAAGATAAAATACAAAAGGCTGATATGAGTGTTTCAGAAGGCTTAAAAAAAGTAATTTCATTGGGTATTAAGTAAAATTAAGAGGAAAAAGTGTTAAAAAGATTAAAAAATTTTAGCGAGCTTGTAGCATTTGAACATACGGTATTTTCGGGTGCATTCATTTTGATCTCAATGATTGTGGCTTCTGTGGAGTTGAATGGAAGCGTTTGGTTTGGTTTTAAAATACTTTTTTTATGTGCGTTGGCGCTTGTAAGTGCAAGAAATTTTGCTATGGGTTTTAATCGCTATTGTGATAGAAGCATTGATGCTAAAAATGTCAGAACTAATGGGCGTCCAAGTGTGGATGGGAGAATCTCATCAAATTCGGTTTTGCTTTTTTGTGTTTTTAACGCATTGATTTTTATTGCTGTGAGTTATTTTATTAATATTTTGGCATTTTATCTTTCAATCCCGTTTTTGATTGTTTTAGGCGGGTATTCTTATATGAAACGCTTCAGTTATTTGGCGCATTTGGTTTTGGGAATTTCTTTAGGTTTAGCTCCAATAGCTGGAGTTATTGCTGTTTTAGGAGAAGTGCCTTTATGGAGTTTTTTTCTGTCTGTGGGGGTAATTTTTTGGGTTGCAGGCTTTGATTTGCTTTATTCGCTTCAAGATATTGATTTCGACAGAAAAGAGGGGCTTTATTCAATCCCTTCTGTTTTTGGTGAAAAAAAGACCTTGATAATTTCTCGTCTTTTCCACATTCTTGCAGTGATTTTTTGGGGTTTGTTTGTGTATTTTTCTCAAGGGTCAATTTTTGCTTATATAGGACTTGGAGTATCGATGATGATGCTTGTTTATGAGCAATATTTAGTGAGCTTGGATTTTAAAAATATTCCTAAGGCATTTTTTGTTTCCAATGGTTATTTGGGTTTTGTATTTTTTCTTTTTATTTTAATTGATGGAGTGAGTAGAACATATGCAATTTGATTTTGCTGGGATTTGCAGAGAAAATGGGTTTCCCACCCGAATTGTATCTTGTTCTTTTGAATTTGAATATGGCAGACCTTCTCAAGCTGCGTATGAAGAATATTTGAAGCTTGGAGAATGGGGCAGTGATGGTTTTGAGAATTGGTTAGAAAATCTAAAAAGAAAAAATAGAGACGAAAGTGAAAATGAATTGATTTTGAAAGTTTTGACTCAAATATATCATAAACTTAATTTTTTAGAAAGTTTAATCAAACAGCAATGTGAAGAATTCATAAATTTAGACAATAAGGCACTTGCAGGGGCTTTGGGTCACGGAGTGATTTGCTCAGTTGAAAAATCTTTTGAACCTTCAAAAGATTATTATGTAAGGTTTAAACTCCCTATTTTTCCTTATAAACATATGGGTGTTTTTACGCAGGCTTTTGATGAGAGAATTCTCAAGATCACGCAAATGCATCCAAAGGATATTCAAGATTTTGATATGTATATTGCCAATAAAGAGATGGAAAATCTTAGAGCCCAACGCAATAGAAAGGATAAATAATGCTTTTTAGTTCCGATGACTTATTATTGGCAATATCTGCAGCGATATTGTTGGTATTAATATTTTTAATATTATATAGCTATCTTAAGGATAGGGAGTTTCATAAAAAAACACAGCGCTTGGAGAAAGCTATCGAAGCAATGAGTCAAGAGATTTATAAGACTAAAAAATGGATTCAAGAGAGCGAACTTCATTCTGAATTTGCAAGTTCTACATTGGGTACAAATATCAAAAATGAAGTTAAAAGCAATTTAAATTCTAGTCTCTCTAGCCTCTATAATCATATTCAAGGGATTCAAGAAACTTTAGATAAAGATAGGGATTATTTTGAAGAAAAAATTATCACTCTTGAAAATAAGCTTAGAGAATTTGGCTACTTTGCTCCAAGCGGCAATGATGTTGATGAAAAACGCATTGTTTCTATGTTCCAAGATGGTTGGAGCATAGATTCTATTGCCAAAGAACTCAGAATTGGTCGTGGTGAGGTTGAGTTTATTTTAAAGCTTGCCGATATCAAATAAAGTTTTGCTTGAATGCGTATTGTAGAATTTTATTCGGAACAAAAAGTTTGCAGTTATATCAAGACAAAAACAAGTCGATTCCGTTATTTCTATATTGAAGAATGCCGTCCTTATTTCTATAGAGGGCTTCTTGAGAGGGGTTGGAGACGATTTGGAAGATATTTTTTTGCTCCTGTTTGTTTGCATTGTAGGGATTGTGTTTCAATCCGCCAGCTTACAGATGATTTTATTTTCAGCAAAAATCATAAGCGTGTTTTTGTTAAAAATAAAAATACTAAGATTGTAATTTCAAGACCACGCGTTGATGATGAACGTCTTTTTTTATATGATAAGTATCATAAACATATGATGTGCAAAAAAGGTTGGGAATATAGAAGCATTGATAGGGCAAGTTATGAGGATATGTTTGTTGATGGTTTTATGGATTTTGGCTATGAAATTGCCTATTATATTGGGGGGAATTTAGTGGGTGTTGGGCTTATGGATATTCTTTTGGATAGTATGTCAGCAATTTATTTTTTTTATGATCACAATAATGAGAATTTTAGCTTGGGGACATTCAATATTTTGTCTCAAATTAAACTTGCTAAAGAGAAGGGATTAAAATACTTTTATCCAGGGTATTGGATAAAAGATCACTATTGTATGGGGTATAAAGAGCGTTTTAAACCTTTTGAAACGCTTATGAATGCCCCAGATCTATTCGATGTGCCTTCTTGGCAATTTTATCAAAAGGAAAAAAATGGGCTTTAGCAATCAGATTTCGAGAATTTTTGGAAGATTTGCCAATCATAGGTTTCCTAGATTTTTTCAAAGATACATCAATGCGCTTTATGTCAAAATCTTTGATATTGATCTGAAAGATTTTGACTCTCTTGAGAGTTATGAGAGTTTGAATGCTCTTTTTACCAGATCTTTGAAAGTCCAAAGAAAATTTGAATATTCACAAGATATTCTTATTTCCCCTTGCGATTCTTTAATTACTGAGTGTGGAGAAGTTGATAGAGGTAGGGCATTACAGATAAAAGGGATGCAATATGGTGTGAATGAATTACTTGGTATAGATAGTGAGCTAGAAGCAGGGTATTATTATATTAATTTTTATCTTTCGCCTAGAGACTATCATCATTATCACGCTCCTTGTGATTTGGAAATAATAGAAACACGTTATTTTGGGGGCAAGCTTTTACCTGTAAATAAGCCTTCTTTGCGTAAAAATACTGATTTATTTGTAAAAAATGAGCGTGTGGTGGTGGTTGCTAAGGACATTTTTGGAGAAACACTGTATTTTGTGGCTGTAGGAGCTTTGAATGTAGGGCAAATGGTTTTGCATTTTGAACCTCGTGTTCAGACTAATATTATTCCAAAAAATGCGCGCTATTGTTATGATTCACCAATTTGTATTCGTAAGGGTGAAGAATTAGGTATGTTTAAAATGGGTTCAACGGTAGTAGTATTTGCGAAAAATTTAAAATCATTTTGTTCAAGTGATTTAAAAGTGAAATTTGGTGATACAATAGGGGCTTTCATTTTAAAGGATAGGTAAATTTAAAAAGGTTGCGACTATGCGGGAGATTCAAAAAGAAATCAAACAGCTTCTAAATGATTTGGACGCTCAATTAGTGGCTCATTTTTATCAAAAAGATGAAATTATAGAGATTGCAGATTTGAGCGGGGATAGTTTAGAGCTTGCAAAAAAATCCAGCCAAAGTGATAAAAACCTGATTGTGTTTTGCGGGGTAGGATTTATGGGGCAAAGTGTAAAAATTTTAGCACCTCATAAAAATGTGATTATGCCAAAAATCGCTTGTTGTTCAATGGCTAGAATGGTTAGTAGCGCTTATTATGATAATAGTATTGCTCTTTTAGAAAAATATGGTATTTTAAAAGATCAGATTTTACCCATCACTTATATCAACTCTAATGCTGATGTTAAGGCTAAGGTTGGAAAAATGGGAGGTTTGGTATGTACAAGCAGTAACGCTAAAAAGATTTTTGAATTTGCTAAATCCAAAGGAAAGAAAATATTCTTTTTGCCCGATAAATGTTTGGGAGAGAATTTAGCTCGTTCAGAGGGGCTTAAATCAGCAATTTTAGGAATTGATCCTAAAGAGAAGGTGTTGGAGGCGGATGTAGTTTGTTATAATGGTTTTTGTTCGGTTCATCAGCTTTTTATGCCCTCTGATGTGGAATTTTTCAGGCAAAAATATCCTGATATTTTAATTGCAGTGCATCCAGAATGCCGCCCAGATGTTGTTGAATTAGCTGATTTTACGGGTTCTACAAGTCAGATTATTGAATATGTCCGTTCTCTTCCTATTCATCAAAAAGTAGCAGTTGGCACAGAGTTTAATTTGGTTAATCGCCTGCGCCCTCCCTATGAAGGGAAGAGAAATACTTTTGTGCTTTCTGCTACGATTCCTGAATGCCCGACAATGAATGAGACAACCTTAAAAGATATTTTTGAGGTTTTGAAAGCTTATAAAAATCATCGCCCTTATAATCAGATCGATGTGAATTTGGAAACTGCAACATTTGCCAAAAAAGCTTTAGATAGAATGTTGGAGCTTTCTTGATGTTTAAAAATATAGAATATTTTGTTCAAAATGCTTTGAATGAGGATTTGGGTCGCGGGGATTTGTTTGAACGTCTCATAAAAAAGGATTTTTTAGCTAAAGCTGTCATCATTTCTAAAGATACAGGTATTTTTTCTGGAGAAATTTATATCAGAGAACTTTTGAGATTGACTGGAGTGAAATCTGAATGGAAAATTTCAGATACTGAGCATTTTAAAAATGGACAAATTTTGCTTGAACTTGAGGGGTCTTATACGCTTTTACTCAAGCTTGAAAGAGTTATTTTGAATATCTTACAGCATTCCTGTGGCATTGCTACCAATACAGCTGCTTATGTCAAAGCGCTTGAGGGTATCAATATTGCAGTTTTGGATACGCGTAAAACTCGTCCGCTTTTAAGAGAATTTGAAAAATATTCTGTTCGCAATGGTGGGGCTAAAAATCATCGTATGGGGCTTGATGATACTTTAATGCTTAAAGATACACATTTGAAGCATATAACAGATTTGAAATCTTTTGTAGAGATAGCTAGAAAAAATATTCCTTGGACGGCAAAAATAGAAATTGAATGTGAAGATGTCAAATTTGCTCAAATTGCAATGCAATCAGGTGCTGATATTGTGATGTGTGATAATATGGATATTTCTCAGATTAAAGAAGTCGTAGCATTTAGAAATGCAAATTATCCAAGCATTTTACTTGAGGGAAGCGGGAGAATCACAAAAGAAAAAGCGCTTGCATATGCAGAAAGCGGGGTAGATGCCATCAGTATCGGCTCTTTGATTCATCAGGCTGTTTGGGTTGATTTGAGTATGAAAATGCTGTGATGGATCTTGAAGCGTATTTTATTCAGAAGTTACTTGAGAGTGACATCGTTAAGGGATTGGGCGATGATGCTGTAATATTTTCCCGCAATGTTTCGCTTTTAAATAAGGCAAAAGGGTCGTGTTTGCCAAATGATATTACTACGCCTGTATATGCTATGGATATGTTTTGGGAAGGGACACATTTTAAAAAAGATTGGTTTTCTCCTAAGGAGATTGGGCGTAAAGCTTTTTTAGTAAATGTTTCAGATATTTTAGCGATGAATGCAATTCCTAAATATGCCCTTTTGGGAGTATCTCTCCCGAAAGATATTTCAAAAGACTTTATTAAGGGACTTCTTGAGGGGATTAGAGAAGTTTGCAAAAAGTTCAATATAAAGATTGTTGGGGGAGATACGATTGGTGGCAATGCACTTGGTATTTCAGTGAGTATGATTGGAGAGGGTAAAAAGAAGATTTTATTTAGAAAAGGTGCAGTGATTGGGGATTTGATTTTGCATACAGGAAAAATCGGAGGGAGTTATTGTGAATTGAAGCGACTTTTAAGAGGCGGAAAGGGTAATAAAAAATCACGGTTTTATCACCCTGTTTTACATACCGATTTTATTGCAGAAATAGCTAGATTTGCTCATTTGGGTATGGATATTTCTGATGGGATTTATGCTGAATGCAACCGACTTTCCAAATCCAACCAACTTGCATTTAAACTCAATCATCGAAAGGAAGTTTATAAAAGCGGTGAAGAATATGAAATACTTTTTTGCATAGCTCCAAAAGACTTTTTGCGTACCCTTAGAATGGCTAAAAAACATCGTCTCCATATTGAGTGTATTGGCAGAGTCATTCGAGGGAAGAGTGATTATCCTGCGTATCGATGGCATTGAATGAGATTTAAGTTTTTAAATCAATAAATTTCAATTAGGGATTTGATATTTTATTAGTTTTGATTTTAGAATAGAATGGTAGAATTTAGCAATAAGTTTATTTTTGAAAGGATAATATTATGGGAGTTCCTAAGTGCCATAAATTAGATAATATCAAGGAATTTTTCACTTTCTGCAAAGAAAATGAAGTTGAATTTGTAGATTTTAGATTTACTGATATTAAGGGAATATGGCATCATATGGCCTATTCGTTTGGAGCTATTACAGAAGAGATTTTTCAAAATGGAATTCCTTTTGATGCTAGTTCAGTGAAAGCGTGGCAACCTATACAGCATTCTGATATGATTTTATTTCCAGATCTTGTAAGGTATTTTATCGATCCTTTTACAGCAGATACTACTGTTGTTGTTTTTTGTGATGTTTGGGATATTTATAAGGATCAGCCTTATGAAAGGTGCCCTCGAAGTTTAGCTAAAAAAGCCATTTCTCATCTCAAGCAGAGTGGGTTAGGGGATGAGGTCTATATCGGTCCAGAAAATGAGTTTTTTATTTTTGATTCAATTAAAATTAAAGACGCTGTAAATTGCCAATATTATGAGATTGATAGCGAAGAAGGAGAATGGAATAGAGATAAGATTTTTGAGGGTGGCACAAATGTTGGGCATCGTCCCGGAACTAAGGGAGGATATTTTCCTGTTCCGCCCGTAGATTCTATGATGGATTTGCGTGCAGAAATTGTTAAGGTCTTAAATCAAGTCGGAATCGAAACATTTGTTGTACATCACGAAGTTGCACAAGGGCAAGGAGAGATTGGTGTTAAGTTTGGGGATTTAGTAGAGGCGGCTGATAATGTTCAAAAGCTTAAATACGTCGTTAAAATGGTCGCCCATCTGAACGGAAAAACAGCGACTTTTATGCCAAAACCTTTATTTGGAGATAATGGAAGTGGTATGCATACCCATGTGAGCATTTGGAAAGAGGGAAAAAATCTATTTGCTGGTGAAAAATATCAAGGATTGAGCAGTGATGCTCTCCATTTTTTAGGCGGGGTTCTTAAGCATGCAAGGAGTGTTGCAGCTTTTACAAATGCTTCCACAAACTCATATAAAAGACTCATACCAGGATTTGAAGCTCCTTCAATTTTAACTTATTCGGCGCAAAATAGAAGTGCAAGCGTGCGAATTCCTTATGGTGTTTCTGGAAAAAGCGCTAGATTAGAATTTCGTTTTCCTGATAGTTCTGCTAATCCGTATTTGGCCTTTTCATCTATTTTGATGGCAGGTCTTGATGGGATTGTTAATAAAATTGATCCTGGAGAACCAATGGATATAGATTTGTTTGAGCTTACTTTAGATGAAATTAGAGAGAAAGGCATCAAGCAAATGCCCCATACACTTAGAACAGCAATAGAAGAAATGCTTTCAGATAGAAAATATTTAAAAGAAGGAAATGTTTTTACTGAAGATTTTATTCAGATTTATAAGAGTTTCAAATTTGAAACAGAAATTTGGCCTTGGGAAGGCAGACCTCATCCTTTCGAATTTATTTCTACTTATTCCTGCTAGTTTTTGCCCTTGATGGGCATCTTTCCTTATAATATTTGGTTTTATCAGCTAATAATTCTTATCTTCAAATTTGGCACAGTAATTGCTTATATTTTATAAAAAATTGCAAAGGATTTATATATGCTTAGGTCTATGTGGTCTGGTGTGAGCGGTATGCAGGCTCATCAAATAGCACTTGATATAGAAAGTAACAATATTGCAAATGTGAACACTGTTGGTTTTAAATATTCTAGGGCATCATTTGTAGATATGCTTTCACAGATTAAATTGATTGCAACCTCTCCTTATAAAAATGGATTGGGAGGTCAGAATGATTTTTCGATAGGGCTTGGCGTTGCAGTTGATGCAACGACAAAAGTTTTTTCTCAAGGAAATACTCAGAATACTGATGTAAAAACCGATTTGGCAATTGAAGGTGAAGGATTTTTTGTAATCAGTCCTGATAGAGGAATTACAAGGAATTTTACAAGGGATGGAGAATTTTTATTTGATGCTGATGGGAATTTAGTCACCACAGGGGGCTATGTCGTTCAAGGATGGGTAAGAAGTGATATTGAGAATGCTTCCAAAATGAGCGATACTGATTTTTTCAAAGTCGATAACACTGGTCCGCTTGAAAATATACGGATTGATCCAGGTATGGTAATGCCAGCTAGAGCTAGTTCAAAAATTTCTATGAGAGCAAATTTAAATGCAGGCAGACACGTTGAACAAACAGGAAGTATTTTTGCTCTTGATTCTTCTGTTAGAACTGCTTCTGATGGCGTGAATCCTATTTATGACTCAAAGTCAAATCTTACTCAAATGGCAGAAGATATAGGTGCGCTTTTTAATCAAGACGGAGATGCATTTTCATTGAATGAAAATCAAGGGATTTGGGTAAGTTATAAAACATCTGAAATGAAAAATGAAGTTTTTGCTTCAAACCAAACCAATACTATAGGCTTGAATGGCACTCAAATTTCTTTCACAAATGATTCAGGTGTGAGTGGTGTTTCAAGTTTGATCGCAGCTCAAAATGCTATCAATGCAGTAAAAGATAAGACTGGTATTGAAGCATATGTTGATGGCGGCTTGTTAAGATTGGAAAATAAAAATGAACTTGATGGTGATGAAAAAGTAAAAAATATTCGAGTAACCTCTTCAGGAACTGGTGCATTTTCTAATTTTGTCGAAGGAGATGCTGATATTACCTCCTTTAGATATCGATATACAAAATCTGTTAGTCCAGACTCAGCAACAGGTCAGTTTAGAACCACAGAAGATCTTCGTGCTTTGATGCAGTATGATGCCAATATGATTAAAGATCCTACTATGAACTATAGTGATACTTCTGCTTCTGTTTCTGTAACTGTAAATAAATACGGGATGTTTGAAATTCTCAATAAAGATAATGGAGATGATGTCAAACAAAATTTGAATATTTTTGTCAGCGGTTATGCTTCTGAAAATGTTACCAATAATGTTTTGTTTAAAGACACGATGAAAGCTTTAAATACAGCTTCTTTAATCGAGGGTGGCGTTTCTACAAGTACTTCTAAAATTACCCATGCTATCCATACGACAAGTATCGATATTATCGATAGTTTGGGTACTAAGCATACATTAAGATTGGAATTTTATAAGAGTGGGGGTGCAGAATGGAATTTCAGAGCAATTGTGCCTGAACCATCTGAACTTTATGGAGCTTCTGCAACAAGACCCAATATTTTTGAGGGTGGGAAACTTCGATTCAATAGTGATGGAAGCTTGGCTGGAATGAATCCGCCCGTTCTTCAGTTTGATCCCAAGAATGGTTCAAATTCCCCGCAAAGAATTGATTTGAGTTTTGGCGCAAGAGGAAGTTTTGGAGGATTGACAAGTGTTGATAAAATTTCAGAAACTTATGCAATTGATCAAGATGGATATCAAGCTGGGGATTTAATGGATGTGAGATTCGATTCTAATGGATCCTTGCTTGGTGCATTCAGTAATGGGAGAACTTTAGCACTTGCTCAAGTAGCACTTGCAAACTTTTCTAATAATACAGGCTTGCAGTCTGAGGGTGGGAATGTTTTTTCTCAAACCGGAAACTCGGGGCAAGCAATGATAGGTGCAGCCAATACGGGCAGAAGAGGGGGGGTATCGGGTTCAAAATTGGAAATGAGTAACGTGGATTTGAGTCGAAGTCTTACCCAACTTATTGTTGTTCAAAGGGGTTTTCAGGCAAATTCTAAAGCGGTGACAACTTCTGATCAGATTTTAAATACCCTTTTGAATTTGAAGCAATAATCAAAGATTCATTGATGAGCTTTGATTTAGCTTCTGTAATCTGAATTGATTTCGACATAGCGGTGCCCTAAATCGCATCCGTAAGTTCGAAATTTTGCACTTCCTATCCCTAGATCACATCGAATTGCAAATGAGTCTTGCATCATCACATCAGCGGCCTTTTTTTCGCTTTCTGTGTCAAATAAAATTTCGCCTCTATCATAAATAAGAATATCCCCGATAAAAATCCTCAAGCTTTCTTCATTTGCTTCAATTCCACAAGATCCGATTGTTGAAGCAATACGTCCCCAATTGGGATCGCATCCAAAAATTGCCGTTTTTACTAAAAGAGAGTTACTGAGGGCTTTGGCAGCTTTGATAGCTTCTGCCTCATTTTTTGCTCCACTGACCTCAAAAGCTACGAGTTTATTAGAACCTTCTCCATCTGAAACGATGTCGGTGGCTAATTTATGCATAACTATTTTGAGAGCTTCTTTAAAAGCATTTTTATCGTATGCCTTACTCTGAGAATTTGCAAAAAGCATAATGGTGTCATTTGTGCTAGTGTCTCCATCTACGCTAATGGCATTAAAAGTGGTATGGGCACATTCTTGAAGAATATTTTTTGCTTCATCCTGTGGCACACAAGCGTCTGTTGTGATAAAGCAAAGCATTGTTGCTAAACTTGGATTGATCATTCCTGCACCTTTTGCCATTGCTCCGATATGGAAAATTTCTCCGTTTGAAAGCTCTATTTTTAAGGCAATTTCTTTATGAAAGCGATCGGTTGTCATAATCGCTTGAGCAGCTCTAGTGTGCGAAAAATTTTCTTTAGCATTCAAATCAATTTTTGAAAAAGATTTGATTATTTTTTCCTTGGGTAGTCTGATTCCAATCGTTCCGGTACTGCACATAATTGGGTTAAGAATTACTGGAAAATCGACTTTTAGGGAGTTGAGAATTTCTTTTACATCTTCCACCCCTTTTTCTCCTGTGAGTGCATTGGCATTTTTTGTATTGATGAAGACAAAATTGCTTGGGCGATTTTCTACATATCTTTTAAAGTGCTTGATGGGAGCAGCTTGAAATTTGTTAGAAGTAAAAATGGCGTGCGGGATACACGGAGGATCCATATAGATAAATGCGATATCAAGCTTTGGTTTATTTTCGCAATCAAATCCTTTTAGTCCTGCACTAATACCATCAGCATAAAATCCCTTTGGAGTGTTTATGCCCCCTTTGATGGGTAAAATTTCAAAAGTTTTCATAAAGACTCCTTATACATAATCCATTTCTTTGGGTTTTTGTTTTCTTGTGATGAAGCGTTTGGTTTCTCGAATTCCATTAGATGTTCCTATCATTAGGAGTTTTGCTTCGCTTGCAATGATAGCATCTCCATCGGGCATTGGAATATATTTTCCATCTTTTTGAGTGATGCCGATGATGGATATTTTTGTGATTTCTCTAAAATGAGCTTCTTTGAGTTTTCGTAATACTAACCAGCTGTATTTGGGGACTATCACTTCTTCAAGGTCTAAGGGCGTGTCTTTTTTATAAACAAATCTTTCCAAGAGATTTTCCATATCAGGACGAATTGCCATTGCACTGATTCTTTGCGCCATTAATTTTGTAGGTGAAACAACATTATCAGAGCCTAGTTTTTTTAGTTTTTCCACATCTTCTTCAGTATCTGCGCTTGAAATAATATAGTAAGGCTTTCGATTGAGTTCTTTTTCAAAAAGCCGTGCTGAAACGATAAGCGCAATATTATCAGAAGGAGTTTTTGAAAAAGTGACAATGCCTTTGGCACTTGAAAGATGAGTTTTTAGCATTGCAATATTAGTATGAGGATCCCCAATAATGTAATAAGGATATTTATATTTAATGGCTTCTTTTTCAAAATTTGGATTATTGTCGACCACAACGAAAGGAATTTGGGCGTCTCGAAATTGCTTACTGAGTTCGATGGTGTATTCATTCTGATAACAGATAACATAATGGTTTCGTAATCTTGCTATTTTATTGACCATTTTTTTCTCCTTGATGAGTCTTGTAAGAGTTCCATTGTTGATAATACTGATGATGAAAGCCACACTAAAAGTGATGACTCCTGCTCCACAAAACATTAAAAGTGCAGTAAAAAGAATTGCCACAGGTCCAAAGTCTTTTTCATTAAGAGCTCCAAAACCGGTGTTTGTGAAAGTGTAAGAGGCTTGAAAGAATGCTTGGATAAGACTATAGTTTTCTAAAGCAAGATAACCTAAAGTTCCAATCAAAATAAAAATTTGGATAAGGATAAAAGGAAGTCTGAAAGCTTTGAGCTGTTCATACAGCTCGGGTCTCAGATCAATATCGGGCTTTGAATTCGTTCCCCAATGGATGATTTTTCTTATTTTTTTAAGCAAGGCATTTTTGCCCCAGTCTTAAGATTTTTTCTTCATAGTTCTAAGCGTGGAAGCTGCTACTTTTATTTTCATTGAAGAACCATCTTCAAGCTTGATTTTAATACTTCTAAGGTTAGGGAGAGATCTTTTTTTGTTTTTATTGTTTGCGTGGCTTACGTTATTCCCTACCATTGGACCTTTGCCTGTGATAAAACATTTTCTTGCCATAATATTGCCTTTTTAAAATTATATGAATTTGGAATTATACTTAAATATTTCTAAAACTAACTTAAGTTTTATTTGTTTAAGACGGGTTTTGTTCCAAAATTTGAGTTTTTATCCCAATTTTTTGTTGCCCGATTCGATAAAGAGCAAAATCATATTTAATCGGATCTGTCGGATCAAATTTTTTTAGCGACTGCGTTGCAAGGATTGCAGAGTGTAAATCATAAGTCTTTCTTTTGAGAATTTTCAGACTTTGACAAGTTCGAAAAGTGTGGGTATCTAAAGGTAGAATCAATTTTGATTTTTCAATTTGCCCACTCCAATTGCCAAAATCTAGATAATCTTTTCTAACCATCCATCTCAAATACATATTCCAACGTTTTAAAGGCGAGCTACCTTTAGGGTTTTTATTGATTTTTCCTATCAAAAAATTTAATCCATTAGTTTTGGAACAAAAATTTTCAAGCGTTTCATAAATAGTTTGCATAGCAAAGTGGATACCTTCTATCACACTATTGTTTTGAGCATAACCTTGAAAAATTAAATCTCTAATTCTTTTGGTTTGAATGATTTGATGGATGGCGATAAAAAGATTTTGAATATCCTTTGAAGTTTGGAAGCGATAAAGGGGAAAATCTGCCTTTTGAATTTGACTTACAGATGATTTTAAAAGCGAAAAATCGAGTTTTTTGAGCAAGAGTACGATTTGTTTTGCATTGCCATAGGATAACAAAGCACAAATGAGGGCAATTTCTTCAAAAAGTTCGTCGTGCTGATATTTTTTTAATACCAAAAGTGGATCGGGTTTCTCTTCAGTGATTTCAAAAGGGTGATTTTTTAATGCATAGTGTTTGTCTAGAAATTCTTTAAGGTTTTGTATCACTGTTTGATGCTCAAAAGAGTGTCTATCATTCTATCAATAGCTGTGATTACTTTCGCATTTGCAGCATATCCGCCTTGAAATTTGATTAGATTGACCATTTCTTCATCAATACTGACTTGAGATATTGCTAAATATTCTTTTTTGATGGCTTCAAAAACGGATTTTTTGGTATCAAGAGTTTGTTGGGATTTTTCAGTATCTGTTGCAACTTTTCCCGAAACATATTGATAAAATTCACTGAGTTTCATCTGCTGGATATTGAACTTATTATTGTAAAAATCAACTTTTTCATATTGGAGTTGTTGCATCATATTGGCAACGTCAAAATTCCCACTGATAGGTGCGAGCCAAGGTCTGATATAGGTAGGATCGTTTTTATATTTTGTGCTTAGGCGTATATTTTGGGCATTATTGCCTTCAAAGAACGCATTTAGACCTAAAGCGCCCGTAAAATTCGTTCCATTGTCTTTGAGGGAAACATAAAATCCTTTTGAAGGTTCTTTTGCCTGAATGTAAAATTTTTTGGAATCATTATCAAAATAGGCTTGAAAATAATCGTCAAAATCATTTGTTGCGTTATTGTCCTTATTATCATCAGTATTTGCATTAATGGCATTTACAATATCTTTCATCGTGGTGATATCGTTGATTTTGATGGTTTTTTTTGCGATTTCTTTTCCGTCGGTGTTATAGGCAATCAGATCAATAGTGCCGTTCTTGATGTTATAATTGGTATCTTTTAAGGCTTCATCATTTTCAAATTCTAGTTGGGTACTTTCAATCTCGTGGCTTGCACTTTGAGCATAGATAGCATTATTTGCTTCAATAAAGCCTTTTGCAAATGAATCCAAAAGGTTGATATAATTTTGAAGTTTGCCAGTTTTAGTCCCATCATAACCGCTGTTATACAAACCGATTAAAGCACCCGTTTTTCCTTGATCGAGCTTGTCAGTAATATCGACATCTTTAAAATCGTAACCACGAAAATAAATTCTATTCAAATATTCGGAATTGTTTTGATTTTCAATGACTAATGGATGAAAAATAGTTCCATCGACAATATTAAACCCGTGAGCAATGTTTAAGACATAGCCATCATCAAAATCGGCAACTTTTTTATCGTTCAAAGAATTCGTTTTAATATTGCTTTTTGATACGTTTCCACCTATAAGCTCTTTTAAATGAAATTCGAGTTGGTCTCTTCTATCTCGAAGTTCATTGGCTTGTTTAAGAATCTTGGCATCTTCCATCTCTTTTAATCGCTGGTTGATTTTTGCGATTTGAGAGCCTAAGTTATTGACTTCTTTGATTGTGCTTTTAAGTTCCTCACTTGCTTTTTGTTGCAAGGTACTCAATTTGCTTCGGGTGTCTCTAATATTATTTACAAGAACTTCCGTATTTTTTGCCAAAACTTGTTTTTGTGCAGGATCTTTAGGATTTTTTGCTAAATCTTTCCAAGCGTTGAAATATTGTTCAAGATCGTTGTAAATGCCTACTCCATCGACATCTGGGAAATAAGCGGAGGCTTCTCTGAGATTGGCAAATTCGGTATCATAAAATTCATTTTCTTGGGCTGCTTTGGAATATCTTGAAAAAACAAATTCATTGTGAATTCTCTGAATGGATTCGACTTCTACGCCTCTGCCTATATTTTTGTCTTGATAGGAGATGGGTTTTTCAGGCTTAGCAATAACTCTTTGCCTGCTGTAGAACTCATCGCTTGCATTTGAAATGTTATTTCCTGTTACATCAACCATAAGCTGGTGTGCTTGAAGTCCCGTATAGGAAGTGTTGAGTGAGGATAAAATACCGCCCATATGTCGCTCCTAAGCTTGAATTTTTAAAAAACTGCTCTCAGGTGTTCTATTTCCTTTGTAATCGCAGATTTCGTGAGGAATGATTTTTTGAATCAAAGACGAATAAAATTCTGATACCGCAAAGACAATTCTGGCATAGCTTGCATTTAATTCTTTGAGATCTTGAAGATTTTTTTTCATTTCTCCTAAAAGCTCACTTGATTGCTCATCCATAAGTTCGCCCAAACTCTTGTCTGGAAATTTGTTTTTAAGACGGATTATTTCTTGGTCAATAAGATTTTTTTTATTTTCAAAAGATTTGATAAGTTCTTGTTTTTTAAAATTGCGCTGGAAAATATTCTCGTGATTGGCGATCTTGATATCATTTATGTCAGCTTGGGTCAGCTCAATTAATGAGTCAAGATCAAATACGGCGCCTTTTAAATAATTGTGCAACATAAGCTTAATCCTAAAATATTTTAAGCTGAATATTCCTTGCTTTTATAATTCGGAAAATTCACCCATATTTACAGGTTAAGCAAATTCAGTGCCATCTTTTCAGAAGTTTTTTGAACATTGACCTGATAAGCATCATTTTTAATCAACTCTCTGATTTGAGCGATTTTATCTGTGATTTCCTTCGCTTCTTGAGGCTTGATATTTTCTGAGGACTTTTTATTTTCGTTTGCTATCAAAGCAGTATTGAGTGTTCCTATTGGATTGATCATTTTTATAAAATCTCCTTATAATTATTCCTAATTAAGATATGAACTAATATCGACACACACTATAAATATTTTAGTTAATTTTTTTAATTTGTTTCATCATTTCTTCTCTAAATTTTACAGCATCAGTTGTTCCTGCTGGTGTCTTAACATTTCCAAAAAGTGATACATCAGTATTTGATGCATAGGTATAGATAATAATAAATGCCATTCCATAACAAAAGAGAAAAAAACAAATAGTAGGAAAAAGCCACGTTTTTAGATCGAATTTTTTAAAGTCCATCTCAATTCACCTTTTAATTATTTCAAGCTAGTACAAATGATACCAAATCTTGACTTGTTTTTGGCTTTCGGGAGATATTTGTTAAAATGATATATAATTTCGCTTTTACATTATAGATTTTAAGGTTTTCAATGAAGAAGGTTTTGCTGTTATGTTTTTTATTTCTCTCTTTAAGTTTTGGAGCTGTTGGAGAAAGACTTTTATGGGATAAAGGTTCGACGTTACTTACTTTTTTTGAACAAAACAGCATACCCTTAAAGCTTTATTATAATCTCTCCTCTCAAGATAAAGAACTGACTGCAGAGATTTATGCTGGTATTTCTTATTATACTTTAAGAGATGATAACGATGATTTGCTCCAAGCCCTCATCCCTATCAGCGAAGACGTTCAAATCCATATCTATAAGGAAAATGGGGAATATAGGATGGATTTTATTCCTATCATTTCCTTTTCGACTGAAAAGATTTTGGCTCTAGCAGTGCAGAAATCTCCTTATCAAGACATTGTAGATGCGACTCAAGATGTTAATCTTGCAAATGAGTTTATAAATGCCTATAAAAAAAGTATCAATTTTAAAAAATTTGTAATCAAAGATGATAGGCTTGCAATCATTTATACTAGAAAATATCGATTAGGAAAACCTTTTGGCACTCCTGATATTAAAGCAGCAGTGATTGAGACAAATAAAAAGCCAAATTATATTTTTGCTTATAAAAACGGCAGATACTATGATAAGAATGCTAAAGAAGTTGCGGGATTTTTACTTGAACTTCCGGTTCAATACACTAGAATTTCCTCAAGATTTTCTTATGGAAGGGTTCATCCTATTTTAAAAATTATCCGCCCTCATTATGGAGTTGATTATGCTGCAAGGGTGGGGACTTCCATTCGTGCTGCTGCTGATGGACGGGTTGTATATGCAGGAGTTAAGGGAGGGTATGGAAAGACGGTTGAAATCAATCACGGAAATGGATTGAAGACTCTTTATGCCCATATGAGTGCTTTTGCAAAAGGAATTAGAAATGGCGTATATGTAAAAAAAGGACAGATAATCGGCAAAGTGGGAAGCACAGGTATAAGTACTGGACCTCATTTGCATTTTGGGGTATATAAAAACAATCGCCCGATTGATCCTTTAGGAAGTATTCGTACAACAAAAAGCGAACTTAGAGGCAAGGACAAAAAGGAATTTTTGCAGGTTGCTAAAGAGTATCAAAATGAATTGGAAAAAGCGCTTGAAAAATATTCTTTTGAAAAGCAGAAAGCATATGTTTCTATCAGGAGCTAAAATGAAATATTTTCCTGAGTTTCGCTCAAAAGTTGATTTTAATTCCATCAAATTTGAGGAGTGTGTTGATTCTCCTTATATAAAACCTAAGCGAATGTCGTATGTGGAAAATGGAAAGAAGAAGAATTGGGATATCGTTGCTTCTCACGATAGTGTATCGATACTTCTTTATCATTTAGAGTTTGATGGGTTTTTGATTGTCAGACAATTCCGTCCGGCTGTTTATTTTAAGAATGGTGAGGGATATACTTATGAATTGTGTGCTGGGCTTGTCGATAAGGAAGGAAAGAGTCTTGAGCAGATTGCTTCTGAAGAGGTGCTTGAGGAGTGCGGGTATCAAGTCGATGCTTCTTCTCTTCAAAAACTCACAGTTTTTTATGCTTCTACAGGTATGAGCGGAAGCAAGCAAACGATATTTTTTGCTACTATAACAGAACAAAATAAGGTTAGTCAGGGTGGGGGAATTGATGATGAATGTATAGATGTTTTGTTTTTACCTTCTCAAAAAGCCAAAGATTTTATTGATGATAATGATGTGGCCAAGACTTCGGGTTTGAGTTATGCCATCAGATGGTATATGGACAATTTTTTACGGTAAGGAATGAGAGTGTTAAATAAAATTTTAAACTTATTAGGGATAATGATTTTAATTTGTCTCATTGCAAATGCAAGTGAGTTTAATGAGGTCTTAAAAATAAATATAGAAAAAGTTGATTTGAATCAAAAAACTTTAACGTTTCCTGCTTATGATTTAAAGGTGGGGGAAACGGGTTTTGTCTTAACAAAGCTTACAGATTACAATGTCATATCTGCAAAGCTTCAGATAGAGTCTATTGAGGATGGCGTGGCACTGGCAAAATTTGATTTTTTTGATACGATGAAGCAAAAATATCTACCCACTCCACGTGTGAATCCGCAAGAAGGAGATATGGCTATTTTCCGCGAGTTAAATAATAGAGCTTTTTTAATTGCTCCAGATTCTACAACTTATGAGAAGATAAAAACACAAATTACGGATGTCGTTTTTATGAATTCTGATTTATTGATGGGATATTTGAATGATTATGGAGGGTTTGATCCCAAGCCTAAATTTTTAAGGAAGGCTTGTGATATTTATAGTATCGGTCTGCTTTATATTGTCGGGACAAATAGCTTGAATGTCTTAGATTGTCAAAGTTTGGTGATTTTAGAGAAAACTTCTTTTGATACTTCAAAGGTTACAAAAACAACCGCACCTTTTTTCTCACGTTTAGAAGAGGTTAAGACGGGTAGTTTGGCAAATGCATTTTATAGTAGAAAGTCCAAGAATTATTTTAAATATTATGATGGATTGGTAGAGAAAGGTGCAAATTTTAAATAAGGAAAAACAATGATTGAATACCGACATCGCGAGGAGTTTAAGAAAATTGTCGGCGATGAGAATTTCTATGATGATCCTGCACATTTAATTGCTTATTGTTATGATGCTACAAGAGAGCGTTATAAACCTGATTGTGTAATTTATCCCAAAAATGAAAAAGATGTGAGCGATATATTAAGGTATTGCAATCAAAACGCAATTGCAGTCGTTCCTCGTGGTGCAGGAAGCGGTTTCACCGGCGGAGCTTTACCGGCGTGTGGAGGAATTGTGTTGGCGATGGAAAAATATTTTAATCAAATTTTAGAAATTGATGAGAAAAATTTGATTGCAAGAGTGCAGCCTGGAGTTGTTAATAAGCAATTTCAAGAGAGCGTTGAAAAAAAAGGTTTGTTTTATCCTCCCGATCCTGCAAGTCAAGAATATAGTACGCTTGGGGGTAATGTGAGTGAAAATGCCGGAGGGATGCGTGCGGCAAAATATGGGATTACAAAAGATTATGTAATGGCTCTTCGTGCAGTTTTGCCCAATGGTGAGATTATAAGAGCGGGTAAAAAAACCATCAAAGATGTCGCAGGATACAACATTGCAGGAATTTTAATTGCCAGTGAAGGAAGTTTGGCAGTGATTACAGAAATTACCCTAAAATTAATCGCAAAACCAAAATTTAAACAATCTGCGATGGGAGTTTTTTCTAGTATTGAAGATGCTATGAATGCTGTATATAAAACGATGGCAAGCGGCGTAACTCCTGTTGCAATGGAATTTTTAGATAATTTGACGATTAGAGCAGTTGAAGAAAAGTTTCACAAAGGGTTACCGACGCAAGCTGGAGCCATACTCATCACACAAGTGGATGGGGATATTACCGAACAAATAAAATGGCAGCTTGAAAAAATCAAAGAATGTTTTGAAAAAAATGGATGTCTTGAATTTAAAATTGCTCAAAATGAACAAGAGGAAGCTGATTTGTGGTTTGCTAGACGTAACGCTTCCCAAAGCATTGCTATTTATGGAAAAAAAAAGCTGAATGAAGATATTACCGTCCCGCGTTCGCAACTTCCTGAACTTTTAAAACGCATTTCTGAAGTTAGTAAAAAATATGGCTTTAAGATACCGTGTTTTGGGCATACAGGCGATGGGAATGTTCATACAAATGTGATGGTTCCAAATCCTGAAGACAAACAACAGCTTCAAAAAGGCTATGAAGCGATTGAAGAAATTTTTAAAATTACCGTTTTTTTGGAGGGAACATTAAGCGGGGAGCACGGGATAGGGCTTTCTAAGGCTCCTTTTATGCCTTTGGCATTTAGTCCTTCAGAAATGGAGCTTTTTAGAAGTATCAAAAGGGCATTTGATCCCAATAATATTCTTAATCCAGGTAAAATGGGTTTATAAACAATATTAAAACCTAATAAACAGCTAAGATATTATTAAGGGATTGAAACAATGTTGGTACTTTGAAAATATTATTTTAATAAAATCTAATTGAAAGGTTTGAAAATATTTATGATCTATCATTATTTTATTGATGCTCCTTTGGAGTTTGGGGTCAAATATATTGATATATGTTCAAGTGATACAGGAATAAAAAGCGTATCCTTTGCCAATCAAAAGAATCAAGAAGAAAATCCTAATGATTTAGCTCTTTCTTGCGCAGAGGCTTTGAAAGGTTATTTTGAAGGACGTGTATTTTCTTTTGATTTGCCTTTAGAACCTGATGGTACCCCTTTTCAAAAGAAAGTTTGGCGTATTTTGTGTGATATAAAGTTTGGCGAAGTCTGGAGTTATAAAGATTTGGCACTTAAGATTGGTTCGACAAACTATTCCCGAGCAGTTGGGAGTGCTAATAGTAAAAATCCGATTTTTATTATCATTCCTTGCCATCGCGTAATTGGAAATGATGGAAAATTATCTGGGTATGCCGCAGGGGTAGAAATAAAAAAATGGCTTTTAGAACACGAAAAAAAATTTTCAAGCAAAATTTAAATCTTTAGTTTATCGCCTCCCAGCTTTCAAGCGCTTCTTTAACGGTTTGTATCACGCAGTCAATTCCGCCAGCAAGGCTAAAAAGCCAATATTTATGGGCATAAATCCACTCAAGTTGTTTTGCTTGAGTTTCAAGTTCATTTTTTGTATATCTGACAACAAGTTTAGCAATATCAAGTTCTTGATGAAAGATATAAGATTGGATCGCATCTACAAAATAATCATTGAATTTTTTCTCTTCAAAAAGCTTTTTCATCGTATCAATTTCATTGCTCAATTGAGTTAATTCTTTAAAATTAATTTCTTCTAATTTGTTTTGCTTATTGAGTTTTTCGAGTTCTTCAGTATATTTTGCAACTTTCAAAAACAATTCTTCAATCAATGATTTTTTTTCTGTCCCATATTTAATAATATCCAAACATTTTTGTTTAGCAATTTGAATATTTTTTTTACTTTCTGTTTTACTCGGATATGTGAGATGGATAGATTTTTTTGGTTTTGAAGTATCAATTGAGGCAATGGCTTCTTTAAAACTCATCTCAAGCGTTCCATGAATCCGCGCTCCACCCTCTGTAGCATTGATAACTTCAAGCTTGTATGGGGTTTGAGCAATATCTTTTTCAAAAAATTCCAAAAACAATTTCCATACTTTTGTTGTTTCAACTTCGCCTCCACCCCCATATTTTTCTACAAAAATTTTTTCCTCCAAAGGTTTGGGTTTGATTTCATCGCTTCCATAGATAGCTTCTTGGGCGTGACTCTTCCCATCTTCTCCAAAACTTAAATCTTGACCGATGATAATGCATTTTTTAAAGCGTGAATGTACGATAAGCTCATAAGCCATATTCGCTGCACTCATACCGATTCCAATATAGCCATATTGATGGAACCCAAACAAATTGGTATATCCGAAAGGGCGAAAACTGAATTGTTTTATACCTTTTGTGATGGAATCTTTAAGTTTTTTATGCACGATGGATGTGATAGCAAATATTACTCCATCTTGAGCTTCTTGTGGGGTATCATAATAAAATCTTGCCGTTGCTTCAACGCGTTCTAAGGAAAAAACAATATCGGGTTTGATGCCGTGTTTATAAAGAATAGGGAAAGAAGCATCAATGCAAAAAAGCGTTGCATAAGGGGCAATGGATTTGAGCAAATCCAGTTGTTTTGTAAGACTTGGACCTGTAGAAATAATGATAGCAGTATCTTTGTTTTTCAGATTTTCCACTAAATTTAAAAGCGTAGGAGAACGGAGGGTATCAGGTAGATTTTGGATATGTTGTCTGATACCAGTAATGGCATCTCTAGTATCGTTACCTACGCTAATGACGCTGTGTTCAATAGCCTTGATAAAGTATTGATTGAAAGTCAAGATTTCAGATTTATAACGCTCGTAATAAGGATTAAAAATATGCAAATCATAAACTTTTGAATAAATCCTAGATTTTTTATCCATTTCAAAAAGAGAATTAATTAAATGATAGGAACAAAGTTTAGAATATAAAAAGATAATTTTATCACTCAAAATATCTGCAGAGAAGTCCAAAAGATTCAAAATGATAAACAAAATTTCAAGTTCAGGTTCAATCACTACAATTCTTTGATGTTGAGAATTTCCCAACATCAGGCGATAAAATACACCGTTTCCTGCTCCATAAAAATAGAGATAAGGGTAATAGGTATAGGGAGTGAAATCTGTGATTTTTTGCATTGTTTCTTCTAGCGGCTTGCCTAAAAATAAAGGCGTATTGGTTTCTTTGTCGATAATATTGAAATTTGCAGCGTCTTTATCCATAAAAACCTCAAATTTTTGATTGGGCTTGAAATGAAATAAAGCCAGTGCCAAAAGAGGATCTTTGGTTTTTAAAACGGACAAATTTTTGTCATAAATGGTTTGCATAAAAATCCTTAAACTTTTGTAGAAATACAAACAGAAAACTTTTAAAAGATTCCTGTTTATTTTGAAGAATAAAGGCGGCGATTATTGAAGCAATCTTAATACGTTTTGTTGTACGGCATTGGCTTGTGCCATTGCAAAACTTCCACTTTGAGCTAAAATATTGTATTTTGAAAAGCTTGCAGATTCTGCAGCAAAATCCACATCTCTGATTTGAGATTCTGCAGCTTTGACATTTACTTGTGTTACAGAAACGTTATTGATGGTGGATACAAGTTGGATTTGGACAGAACCTATATCAGCGCGGATTTTGTCCAACTGCGTTCGTGCAGAATCTGCCATATCCATTACTACCATTGCCCCCTTCAGACTTGTAACACCTGCTCCTATTCCTTGCCAATTTAAGTCGGCTTGGGCGATATTGGCGTTTGCTCCGGATGCTGAAGCGATATTGGCATCAAATATTCCCCTTACTGCTCTTAAATTAACTGTATATTCAGATATGCCTTGAGCAGAATGCAAACCGATATGACTGAAATTGATACCACTGACAATAATGTCTCTTGCGTCTGTTCTAGTTAAAGTCAGTCTGCCTACAATAGCGTGATTGAAACCAGATATTCCCGCAAAATTTCCGCCTCCAAAGACTTGACCTGTGGCACTACTGGTATGAATAGAAATTGCTCTCCCGTCACTTGATTTAAGATTGATTCGTCCGGTAATATCCAAAAATGCTTCCACTCCTGTTTGGTCTTTGACTGAATTTACTGCGTTGATGAGCCTTCCATCCGAATCGTTTTTATGTACATCATTGATGGTGCCTATTGAAACTCCATTGATCACAAGTCCTCTAATCGTTCCTGATAGAACTGGAACGCCTCCTGTTGCCATAACGTTATAAGATGCTCGAACACCTAATGTATTAGAAAATCTATTGATGATTTCACTCAATGCTCCAATTCCAGTTCCTGCAGAAGTTGAAATTTTGGCTGTTTCGATTTCATAATCATTGACTCCATCGACTTGTTTGAAATTTAACGCCACTTCGGTTAAATTTGAACCAGCTGCTGATGCTTGCATACCAGTACCTTCAAAAGATGCGGTTTCCATTCGGATATGACCGATTTTATCAGAACTTGTAGGACCTATAGAGGCTTTGACTGTAGTGTTTGAATAGGCACCTATTTGGAATTCTTTGTTTGAAAAACTGCCTGAAAGCATTTGTTGGCCATTGAAGCTGGTTGTATTGGCAATATTGTCAAGTTCTTCAAGTAGTCTTTGGATATCGCTTTGAAGTGCCTTTCTTGATTCAAGGGTTTGTCCGTCTTGCGCTGCTTGAATGGCTTTGGTTTTGATTGTGTCCAAAATCTTGATTTGCTCATCCATTGCTTTATCAGCCACTTGTATCATACCGATAGCATCATTAGCATTTTTAACTGCTTGTCCCAAGCTTTCACTTTGACTTCTCAAGCTATCTGCAATAGCCATCCCAGAAGCGTCATCTGCTGCTTTATTGATTCGAAGTCCCGAACTTAGTTTTTCCAAAGAGGTTGCAAGATCTCTATTGTTTTGCACGCCGACAGCATGGGCTGTGAGAGCTGCTATGTTGGTGTTGATCCTAAAACTCATAATCGCATCCTTTGCTAAAAATTTTGGTTTGGAAAATATAAGCAATACTCGTTCCAAAAAACTTTCTTTGAAAAAAACAAAAATGTGTTAAAATTCCCAAGACATTCAATATTTAGAGAGAAATTAATGAAAAATTTGATTATCGTAGAGTCTCCTGCAAAAGCTAAAACTATTAAGAATTTTTTAGATAGTGATTATGAAGTAATAGCTTCTAAGGGGCATATTAGGGATTTACCCAAGTCAAGCTTTGGAATAAAAATTGATGGGGAAAACTTTATTCCTGATTATAGGATTGATAAAGACCATAAGGAAATTGTTGAAAAAATTACAACAATGGCAAAAAAAGCAAAAACGACTTATATCGCAACCGATGAGGATAGAGAGGGTGAGGCCATAGGGTTTCACATCACTCAAGCTATTGGAAAAGATGTACAAACTTTTCCTAGAATTGTATTTCACGAAATCACAAAAACAGCTATTAAAAATGCTCTAAAATCTCCTAGAAATATTGATATGGATAAGGTTAATGCCCAACAAGCTAGAAGATTGCTTGATAGGATCGTAGGTTTTAAGCTCAGCGGATTGATTTCAAGTAAAATTAACAGAGGATTGAGTGCAGGTAGGGTTCAAAGTGCCGCATTGAAGATTATTGTAGATAAGGAACGAGAGATTAGGGCGTTTGTGCCTGTAGATTATTATACGATTGATGCAATTTTTGAAGGAGCAATTCAAGCAGAATTGAGCGTTTATAAAGGAGAGAAGGTTAAAAAGCAAGGGATCACTAATGAACAACTTGCTCAAGATATGTTAAAAACTCTTAAAAATTCTTCTTTTATTGTTGGAGAAATTTTAAAAAAACCAAAAAAATCTCCCACGCTTCCGCCTTTTATGACTTCTACTTTGCAACAAAGCTCTTCAAGTCTTTTGGGATATTCCCCCTCAAGAACTATGGGGATTGCACAAAAGCTTTATGAGGGTGTAGAAACTGATAATGGAGTAATGGGTGTAATTACTTATATGAGAACAGACAGCCTCAATATTGCCAAAGAAGCTCAAGATAGTGCCAGAGAAAAGATATCAAATGATTTTGGCGAGAAATATTTGCCACCCAAGCCAAAAAATTACGTCACCAAAAATAAAAGCGCTCAAGAGGCTCACGAGGCTATTCGTCCTACAAATATATTTTTCACCCCTCAGATTGCCAAGTCGTATTTAAAACCTGATGAACTTAAAGTCTATACGCTTATCTATAATCGATTTTTAGCTTCTCAAATGGAAGATGCCGTTTTTGAAAGCCAAAGTATTACCTTTGTATGTGATAAAGGCGAATTTAAAGCAAGCGGAAGAAAATTAATCTTTGATGGGTATTACAAGCTTTTGGGAAATGATGATAAAGACAAACTATTGCCTGATCTTTTGCCAGGTTCTAATATTAAACTTGAAAATATTCAAAGTAATAAACACACCACAGAGCCTCCTGCACGATATTCTGAAGCATCTTTGATTAAAACTCTTGAGAGTTTAGGAATTGGGAGACCAAGTACATATGCTCCAACGGTTTCATTGCTGCAAAATCGTGAATATATTGTTGTTGAAAAAAAGCAAATTCTCCCTCAAGAGAGTGCTTTTAAAGTGACTGAAATGTTAGAAGCTCATTTTAATGAAATCGTTGATTCTAAATTTAGCGCGAGTATGGAAGATAAGCTTGATGATATTGCACAGCATAAGGAAGATTGGCAAAAGGTATTGATGGATTTTTATGGACCGTTTATGGAAAAAATTTCAGATGGCAAACTCAATATCGCTTCTCAAAAAGTCATCATTCCTACAGGAGAGTTTTGTCCGAAATGTGGTAAAGAGCTTGTAAAAAGAATCGGAAGATATGGGGAGTTTATTGCTTGTAGCGGTTATCCCAAATGTAAATATATCAAACCACAAGAACCACTGGAAGCAGATATTGGAGAAACTTCTGAAGTTTGTGAAAAATGTGGCAAACCGATGGTAAAAAAACGTGGCAGAAACGGCGAGTTTATGGCTTGCAGTGGCTATCCGGAATGCAAAAATACCAAATCTTTAAAAAATCCTTCAAGCAAGCCTCAATCTTTGGTTGAGGTCAAATGCCCTGAATGCGGAGGGGAAATATTACTAAGAAATAGCAGGAGGGGATCTTTTTATGGTTGTTCGAACTATCCAAAGTGTAATTTTATTTCCAACTATAAGCCCATCAATGAAAAATGCCCTAAATGTGGATATATAATGAGTGATCGAACTTATCGGGGCAAACATATCCACGAATGTATCAAGTGCAAACATAGGATTGAAGTTGAAGCAGAACAATGAAAAATATTGTATTTGGACCTGTTATTTCTAGGAGATTTGGTTTATCTTTAGGCGTTGATCTTTCTCCAAGTTTCAAACAATGCAACTTTGATTGTCTTTATTGCGAACTTGAAGGCAAAAAAGCCCAAGCAAAAATGACAGAAATTTTAGATCTTCAAATTTTAATTGAAAGTGTTTTGCAATCCCTGCGTAAAAATCCAAAAATTGATGTTTTGACAATCACAGCAAATGGGGAGCCGACTCTTTATCCATATTTGTTTGAGTTTATGGAAGCAATCAAGCCTTATGTGCCAAAAGGGGTTTCGACATTGATTTTAAGCAATGGTTCAAGGTTTGGTGAAGAAAAAATTCAAAGAGCTTTGTGTTTGTTTGACATTGTCAAATTTTCTCTTGATGGCGCATTGGAGAAAAATTTTTTAAGAGTGGATCGTCCTTATAGGGAAATTCTTTTAGAGAATTTATTGAGAGGCATAGAGGATTTTGCTCGCATTTATAAGGGAAAATTAGTTGCAGAAGTCTTAATAGTTGAGGGAGTCAATGATGCGATTGAAAATATCAAATCTATTGCAAAATTTTTAAAGCGTATTGCGATTAGCAGAGTCGATTTAGGCACTGTAGATAGACCTCCTGCCTATAAAGCTGCAGCGATTGATTATCAAAAACTTGCCGATATAGCCAAAGAATTTGATGGGATGTATGTAAATCTTCCACATAGAAAAAAAGATATGTCTGCAATTGGCGCTGCTTATTCTGCAGAAGATGTGATGGAATTTATTGCCAGAAGACCTGTGAGCGTTTTGGAAGCCCCGATTTTGTTTGATAAAAAGACTTTAAACATCATTGAAGAGCTTCTTAAGGAAAAGAAGCTTTTTTTAAAAAAAGTCGTGAATTTGGAATTTTATACGATTAAAAGATAGTGAGCATTAATTTTGGAATAGAAACGGTATCAAGCTGATTAAAAATAAAATAATAATTCCTAGATTGATTCTGTGCCATTGTTTTTTGAATCCGCACATCAAGACATAGACAATAAAACCGCTTGCAAGCCCTGTAGTGATGGAAGAACTAAGAGGCATTAGGATAATCGTAAAAAAACTTGCGCTTGCAATGGGAAAATCTTCAAAATCAATATGTCTAATTTCAGAAAACATCAAAGCTCCTACAACAATCAACGTTGGATAAATTGCATAATCTGGGATAGCATTGAAAATGGGTAGAAAAAATAAAGTCAGCGCAAAGAAAAATGCGCAAAAAATAGCTGTTAATCCTGTTCGACCTCCGGAAGCAACGCCTGCAGAGCTTTCTAAAAATGCTGTTGTCGTAGAGAGACCAAACATTGCTCCTGCGGTTGTAGCAGCAGCATCTACCTGCAAGGTTTTTTCAAGTTTTTTATCTTTTCCGCTTGTATCTTGAAACATTTTGGCTTTTGCCCCGACACCTGCAAGAGTTCCTAAGGAATCAAACAAATCTGTAATTAAAAGGGCGATAATAGCCGGAATTAGTGCAATACTAAAGATACCTGCAAGATCAAATTGCATTGCTATGCCAGAGATTGAAGAAGGGGTAGAAATGATTTTTGAAGGCATTGAGGCTAGTCCTGATACCCAAGCAATTAGACTGCAGATCAAAATTCCGATAATAAAAGCCCCCTGAACCTTAAGGTTATGTAATAAGAGCATCAAAAGTACGCCGAATATGCCGATTAAAATCTGAGGAGAGGAAAGGGTGCCTAAAGTCATTAGACCAGATGGAGTGATCGTAATAAAACCTAAAGATTTGAAGCCAATGGTTGCGATAAAAGCACCAAGTCCTGCACATAAAGCAAATCTGAGATCTTTGGGTATGCTTTGTATGATCCAAACCCTAAGCTTAGTAAAAGAAATAATTAAAAAAATAATGCCTGATAAAAAAACTGCTCCCAAAGCCTGTTGCCAACTAAGCCCCATACCTTGCACGAGTCCATAGGTAAAATAGGCATTTAATCCCATTCCTACGCTCATTGCAACCGGAGTATTTGCCCATATTCCTGTAAGCAGGGTTGCTAAAGCAGTGACTAAGGAAATTGCGGTAATGAGTTCGTTTTTTGGCATACCCGCTTCAGAAAGGATTTGCGAACCTACAGGAATAATGTAGAGCATTGTCAAAAATATCGTAAAACCTGCCAAAGCTTCGGTTTTTATATTTGTGCGATTTTGAGTGAGCTGAAAATATTTATCCAAAAAACCCATTATGTCTCCAATGATATTAAAAATAAAATAAAGAATTGTAGAGTATTTGTTTATAAAAATACATAAAATGATTTTTATTTAATTATAATTGAAAGACTTATGGACTATTTGGATCTTATTGATAAGATCCCCCCCCCCCCTTTTTTTACAATTTATGCTTGTTTGGTTTGAGGGAACTTAACTGATTTGAGGAATAACCTGCTCATTTTTCACATCAAAAGTTACACTATTTCCTTCTTTAACCTTATCTTCTAAAATAAGCTCAGCAAGTCTATCTTCAACTTCTTCATATAAAGCTCTTTTAAGTGGTCTGGCTCCATATACCGGATCAAAGCCTACTTTTGCAATCAATTCTTTTGCGTTTTGAGTGAGTTTGAGTGTTATTCCTTTTTCAGAAACTTTTTTTGCGATACTTTCAAACATAATATCCACGATTTGAACTATGCCTGCCATATCTAAGGGGTTAAAGATCACAATGTCATCAAGACGATTCAAAAACTCTGGTTTAAAGTATTTTTTGAGCGCTTCATTAACGGCATTTTCCCTTTCTTTTTCATCTTTAATTTCCATAATTTTATCGCTGGCAATGTTACTTGTAAGGATGATAATAGTATTTCTAAAATCTATGGTAACCCCTTTGTTGTCTGTTAGGCGACCATCATCTAACACTTGGAGTAATATGTTAAAAACATCAGGATGGGCTTTTTCAATTTCATCAAATAAGACTACGGAATAGGGCTTCCTGCGCACTGCCTCAGTGAGCTGGCCACCCTCTTCATATCCGACATATCCCGGAGGAGCTCCTACAAGTCTGCTGGCAGCATGCTTTTCCATATATTCACTCATATCAATTCGAATCAAATTTTTATCGCTGTCAAAGAGAAATTGAGCCAAAGATTTTGCGCTTTGGGTTTTGCCAACCCCTGTAGGTCCTAAGAACAAGAAACTTCCTATAGGTCTGTTGTTTTCGCTTAAGCCAGCTTTGTTTCTTTTGATGGCTCTTGATATGGCTTTTAGCGCTTTATCTTGTCCGACTACTGTTTTTCTAAGTTCGTCCTCCACGCCTAGAATTTTTTCTTTTTCGCCTTGGAGCATTTTTTGAATTGGGATTTGTGTCCATCTACTCACAATGCCTGCTATACTTTCTTCAGTCACTGCATTTTTGAGTAGAGTGCCGTTTTCTTGCATTTTGTCCCATTTTTCATTGAGTTCTTTTTCTTTGGTCTCTTTTTGAGGGATTTTGCTGTAGTCAATTTCAGCAGCCTTATTGTAATCCCCATTTCGTTTTGCCAATTCTGATTCTCTTTTTAATGCATCAATGTCGCTTTTGATTTGGGCTATTTCTTTAAATATGGATTTTTCATTCTCAAATTGTGCTTCCAAACGTATTTTTTCCTCATTGGCATCGCTGAGTTCTTTTTGTATTTCTTCAATTCTTGCTTTGTTGCTATCCTTTTTTTCCATATTTAAAGCCTGTTTTTCGACTTCAAGGCGCTGGATTTGTCTTTTGATATTAGAAAGTTCTGTTGGTTCAGATTCAATCTGCATTTTGAGTTCTGCTGCACCCTCATCAATGAGATCAATCGCTTTATCAGGTAAAAATCTATCGGTAATGTAGCGATTTGAGAGCTTTGCAGCAGCTACAAGTGCAGAATCAGTGATATTGACGTTGTGATGGGCTTCAAGTTTTTCTTTCAAACCGCGGAGAATTTGAAGCGCTTCATTGATGTTGGGTTCATTGAGTATAACAGGTTGAAATCTCCTAGTAAGTGCAGCGTCTTTTTCAAAATATTTGCGGTATTCTTTGAGTGTTGTTGCTCCGATTGTATGGAGTTCGCCACGTGCTAAGGCAGGTTTTAAAATATTGGCTGCATCCATACTTCCCTCAGATGCTCCTGCTCCTACGATGGTGTGAATTTCATCAATGAAAAGGATAATATTTCCAGCTTTTTTAACTTCTTCAATTACTTTTTTTAATCTTTCTTCAAATTCGCCTCTGTATTTTGCCCCTGCTACCAAGGAACTCATATCCAAGGCAACGACACGTTTATTTTGTAGTGATGTGGGTACTTCCTTTTTGACTATTCTTTGAGCAAGTCCCTCTACAACGGCAGTTTTCCCTACACCAGGCTCTCCTAAAAGGATTGGATTATTTTTGGTTTTTCTAATCAGAATTTGCATCATTCTTGAAATCTCTTCATCTCTCCCGATGACAGGATCAAGTGTATTTTCCAAGGCTTTTTTTGTCAAATCGATCCCAAATTTTTCAAGAGACTCTAAATTGGAATCGTCATTTTCACTCTGAATTTTTGCGCCCCCTCGTATGCTTTCCAAAGTTTTTTTAAGCTCATTTAAATCCATATATTTTCCAAAAACTTGAATAAAGCTTTCTGATTTGATATTGGCAATGATAAATGTATCTACAGCAATGTATTTGTCTCCATTTTTGACACTTATGCTTTCAGCTTGATGAATCGCATCTTGGAGATTTTTGCTTAAAGTAATATTTTCTTTGGAAACGCTTGAACTCTTGGGAAGTTTTTCTGCAATGCTTTTGGCTTCAAGCTCAAGGGCTATTTTATCTATGTTCATTTTATTGAGTGCTTGATTTAAAATAGATTGAGTATTTGTGAGCATTGCCCAAATGATATGGATGGTATCAATTTCTTGATTTTTCCCATAGAGAGCTAAAGAAACTCCCTGATCAAGGGTTTCTTTGAGTTGGTGAGTCATTTTTTCGAATAGGTTCATATAAAGCTCCTTATTACATTGAATTTCAATATATTTATACACTGACCATTATATAAGTTTAGTCTAATAATGTCAATTTATTTTATTGATTTATGCTAAAACTTTTTAAATTAGAGCTAAATAGATATTTATTTGACCAAAATAATAAATTTTTGGATAAAATTCAGGCTTTATAAAAATAAATTTTCAGCAGGTGATCAGGATGAATAAATACTTTATGTCGGGCATAATCGCATCATTTTTGGGGGTCTCTTTAGTTTTTAATGGACTTTATGCTAAAGAAAATAACGACAATAGCAAGAGTGTTGAAACAAAACAGCAAAGAATTGATGCATACAACAAGCTTACTAAAGTGATTAATACAATTGAAGCTTATTATGTCGATAATGTGAGTATCAATGAAATTGTAGATAAGGCTATTGAAGGTCTTTTATCAAATTTAGATGCTCATTCTGCATATTTGACAGAAAAAAAATTTAAAGACTTAAAAGCTCAAACTGATGGAGAATTTGGAGGTTTGGGAATTACTGTTGGGATGAAGGATGGGGCTTTGACGGTGATTGCTCCTTTAGATGATACGCCTGCTTCTAAAGCTGGTCTCAAAGCAGGAGATGTGATTTTAAAAATTAATGATGAAAGCACATTAAATATGACTATAGATGATGCTGTGAATATTATGAGAGGGAAACCAAAGACTTCTTTAAAACTTACTATTGTCAGAAAAACCGAAACTAAACCACTTGAATTTACGATTGTTCGTGATATTATAAGAGTTAAGTCTGTTCATGCTAGGAAAATAGATGGGACAAAATATTTATATGTAAGGGTAAATTCTTTTGATAAAAATGTGACTGAAAGCGTTGTAAATGAATTAAAAAAAGCCGGCGAAATAAAAGGGATTGTTTTAGATTTAAGAAATAATCCTGGAGGACTTCTCAATCAAGCGGTTGATTTATCGAATTTGTTCATCAAAAAAGGGTTGATTGTTTCTCAAAAAGGCAAGATTAAAGAAGAAAATCTTGAATACAAAGCGAATGGCAAAGCTCCTTATCCTTCTCTGCCCATTGTTGTGCTTGTAAATGGTGGAACTGCGAGCGCAAGTGAGATCGTTTCAGGAGCACTTCAAGATCACGATCGTGCTTTGATTATCGGCGAAGAAACTTTTGGAAAAGGGAGTGTTCAAGTGGTACTTCCCATTGATAAAAATGAAGCAATTAAGCTTACTACAGCCAAATATTATCTCCCGAGTGGTAGAACCATTCAAGCTGTAGGAATTAAACCTGATATTGTCGTTCATCCGGGTGCAGTTCCTCAAAATGAAAGTAGTTTTGAGATTAAAGAAGCAGATCTTAGAAATCATCTTGAAAGCGAGCTTGAAAAAGTCGGCAAAAAAACCGAAAATAAAAAGAATGATAATAAAAAGAATGAAGTCAAAAAAACAGAAGAGCAAAAAACTATCACTCAAACAGATATTAATAGCGATATCCAGTTAAAGTCTGCTATTGATGCTTTAAAAGCTTGGAATATCATTAAAACTCCAAGCAAAAATGAGGCAGGAAAATGAATAAAATAAAAATGCTTTATGAGGGTAAGGGAAAAAAGCTTTACAGTACTGAAAAAAAAGGTATTTTAATCGCAGAATTTAAAGATGATTTAACCGCTTTTAATGCAGAAAAAAAAGGAAGTGAGAGTGGAAAAGGGGAGTTGAATTGCAAAATCAGTTCCTTCCTGTTTGAAATGCTTGAAAAAAAAGGCTTCAAAACACATTACATTAAAAGAATAGATTCTCAAAATATTTTATGCAAGCAGGTCAAAATTATCCCTATTGAGGTTGTAACAAGAAATGTGGCAACAGGTTCTTTAACTAAGCGTTTAGGGATAAAAGAAGGTACTATATTGCCTTTCGCGCTTGTGGAATTTTATTATAAAGATGATGCTTTGGGGGATCCTATTATCAATGATGATCATTGTAAATTGCTTGGCATTATTCAGAATTGTGAGGAATTAGACTTTTTAAGATCACAAGCAAAGCAAATTAATTCTGTTTTGAAAGATTTTTTTGATTCTAAAAATCTTAAATTGATTGACTTCAAGCTTGAATTTGGTAGGGATACTGAGGGAAACATCGTACTTGCTGATGAAATCAGCCCAGATAGTTGCAGGTTTTGGGATAAGGATACGAATGAGAAACTTGATAAGGATAGATTCAGACAGGATTTAGGTAATCTTAAACTTGCCTATCAAGAAGTTCTCAATCGTATTATGGCTTAGAAAGAGTAGGTAATAATGGTCATTGAAGTAAATGTAAGTCTTAAAGATGGCGTTTTGGATCCTCAAGCCAAAGCGATTGCTCAGGCATTGAAAGCACTAGGTTTTTCAGATATCAAGAATTTGAGATTGAGTAAAAAAATATCTCTTGAGTTTGATCATCAAGACAAACAAAAAGCTTTTCAAGAGGCTGAAAAAATGGCTCAAGAGCTTTTGGCAAACAGCGTAATAGAAAATTATTCAATTCATTGTGAGGAAAAATAACATAATGGTTGCAATACTGCAATTTCCGGGCACAAATTGCGAACGGGATATGCAATATGCTTATAGTAATATTTTAGGTGTAAAAAGTGTTATTGTTTGGCATAAGCAGAAAAATTTGCCATCTGAAACTGACCTTGTGGTTATTCCAGGTGGCTTCAGTTATGGGGATTATCTAAGAAGTGGGGCAATTGCTCGATTTGCTCCAATTATGAAAGATGTGATTTCATATGCTGCTAACGGAGGGCTTGTTTTAGGCATTTGCAATGGTTTTCAGATTTTGACTGAATCAGGGCTTTTGCCAGGTGTATTAAAGAGAAATGAAGGGCTTTGTTTTATCTCCAAAACTCAAAAACTTGAAGTTACAGGAGTTAATAACAGATTTTTATCAAATTATAAACACAAAGAAATTATTTCTCTTCCCATAGCACACGCTGATGGAAGTTATTATGCTGATAGCGATACATTAAAATCTTTGAAAGAAAATGATCAGATTTTGCTTCGATATGTTGGCAATCCAAATGGGTCGGTGTATTCTATAGCAGGTATTTGTAATAAAGAAAAAAATATTTTTGGTTTAATGCCTCATCCCGAACGAGCTATAGAGCCAATTTTGGGTGGATCTGATGGCTTAGCAATGTTGCGTTCGCTACTTTAGGATAATTCAATGAAAAACATTTTAAATATTTTTATTTATTTTATTTTCTTGACTTCAGGTATTTTGCACGCTGAGGATTCTGATAATAGGGCAAAGATTGTCTATGTTAAAATTTCTGATTCGCAAGATTATTTTAGCAAGCCTGTTTATGTCGGAGAAACGATTCCTGTCACCTATAGTCTGCTTTTATTTTCTAATGCTAGATTTTCAGGTACTGAATTTGTCGGGGGTATCAATACAAATAAATTGATTTTAAGGAATCCAAACACACAATGGAAGCTTTCAAGCGATGGTTCTTATAAAGCAGTTTATCGGTATAAAATCAAATCTACAGATGCTTTTATTCCTTCTTTAAAGGTAATTGCAGTTTCAAGCGATGGGAATTATACTGATTCTTCAAGTGCTCCTTCTATTAATCTTAATATTATTGATTTATATCAGAATCAAAAATATGTCGGCGTGGTTGGAGATGAGTTTCGAATTACAGGATATAAAGCCAAGACGTATGATGCTTCAAATAATATTTTAGTTTTTGAAGTTGAGGCCAAGAATGCTAATTTAGAAGATTTAAAACTTCCTGATATTGACAAACAGGGTTTTGAAAGCACACATTTTGGACTAGAATATTCAGATGGAATTTATTATTGCATTGTTCCTAAAAATGTCCAAGATATTTCTTTTGAATATTTTTCTTTAATCGAAAATCGATTTAAAGATATTTCTTTACCTATTGTTCCTGTTGATGACGTCGTCAGTACTCAAGATGACATTAAGCCAAAAAATAATTTTTTACTTTTTTCTAATTTGATTCTAATTGGTTTGATGGTATTATCTTTGGTATTTTATTTCGTATTTGGAAGAAAAAAGATTTTTTTGATTATCTTAGGGCTACTTTTAGTTTATTTGCTTTGGAATGTTTTGTCTCGACATCAGGCGATTTTACTTGCAAATAAACAGATTCGTATTTTACCAACCCATAATTCCACCGTGCTTGAAACTACAAAAAAAAATATTCAGGTTGAGATCATTGGTAAGCATGCAAAATATTATAAAATCGTTACTGCAGATGACAGAATAGGGTGGGTGAAAAAAAATGATATCCAGTAAATTAAGGGCTATTTATGCGACTTTGGTAATCGCAATAGGGTTGGCACTTATTGTCTGCTTTATTTTTTTTACTAAGAAGAAGAATAATGCGAGGCATTATAGAAAATGGTGTCGATTCTTTTTTTCTTTGACAGGTTTGAAGCTTGAAAAAATTGGAGAATTTGATCAAAGTGCTTCATTAGTTGTGATGAATCATCAGAGTCTGAGCGACATTATTTGTTTGGAAGGTTTTCATCCATCCAATATTTGTTGGGTAGCAAAAAAAGAACTTGGAGAAATACCTTTTTATGGTTATGCTCTTAGAGGTCCTGAGATGATACTTATTGATAGAGAAGATAAGAAAGGTTTAGCTTTATTATTAAAACAAGCCAAAGAGAAAATTGAACAATCGCGACCTTTGGTTATTTTTCCTGAAGGCACTAGAAGTAGAGGAAAAGAGGACTTTTTACCTTTCAAACCTGGTGCAAAACTCTTGGCTGAAAAATTGAATCTCAAAATACAACCTATTGTTCTCATCAATACTAGAAAGATATACAACACCAAACCATTAGAATCTCCAAATACCATTGCAAGAATGGTGCTTTTGGAAGCTTTTGAACCTGAAATTGGGACTGATTGGTATGAACATCTGGAATCCCAAATGCATAAAATTTATCTAAAACACTATAAAGAGTTGAATGCTTAGATTTTTATTTTATTTATAGTAAAATAGCCTTTTTGATTTAAAGGGGTGTTAGCTCAGTTGGGAGAGCGCGACGCTGGCAGCGTCGAGGTCAGGGGTTCGAACCCCCTACGCTCCACCATAATAATTAATTAACTCTTAAAATAACGCAGACAAAGCAATTTAAAATTCTTTAAGCTTTCAATTCAGAAAACAACGGTTTTATTTCCGTGGATAAAAATTCGATCATTTAGCGCTAATCCGATAGCTTTGGAAAAAACATTTTTTTCCACATCTTTGCCAGCTTGCTGCATATCTTGCCACGTATAAGTGTGGTCGATTTTTATAATATCTTGGGCAATAATAGGACCTTCATCTAAATGGTTATTAACAAAATGTGCGGTTGCCCCAATGATTTTAACACCGCGTTCATAAGCTTGTTTATAGGGATTGGCTCCAATAAATGCAGGAAGAAAACTATGATGAATATTGATAATTTTGTTTTGGTATTTTTCTACAAAAGAAGGAGATAGTATTCGCATATATTTTGCTAATGCTAAAAAATCAACCTCATATTTGCTGCAAACTTCACTGATAAGTTTTTCGTGTTCTTGACGTGAGATATTTTCAGCTGGAATATGAAAAAAATCAATATTAAATTTTTTTACAAGTTCTTCAAGATTGGAATGATTGCTGATGACAGCCTTGATTTGGGCATCAAGTTCCCCGCTGTCATATCGTAGCAACAGGTCTCCTAAACAATGGTTTTCTTTTGTACATAAAATAATAATAGATTTTTTCTTTTGTTCTGAAACTTTAATGTCAGCCTCTTGAGGTAGGCACGCAATCAGGTCTTCTTTAAGTTTTTTGGTATCGCTTTGACCATTTACAAGAGTGCGCATAAAGAATTGTCCGCTTTGTTTATCCACAAATTCATCATTGCGTTCGATATTGAGATGGTGTTGGAGTAAAACTGAAGAGATTTTAAATACAAGTCCGGGCATATCTGGTGAAGTGATAAGTATAATGCGTTTCATATTTTTCCTTTAGCGCAATTGTTGGCTAAAGGCTTGGAGTGCTATTTGAGTACTAGTTTTGATAAATTTATCAATATAAGCTTCAAATTTATCTTTTTTGAGCCAGATTGGATTTTCTACTTGAGAGAGATTTTTGAGTGTTTCAATGGCTTCATTTTGTGTGCCTATCGTATCAATAAGTCCTAATTTAAGTGCTTTTGCAGCAGTAAATACTTTACCTTCGGCATATTCCTTGGCATTTTTAGGTTCAAGCCCCCTTGCATCAGCTACGTCAGTTATAAACATTTGATATTCTTCATTGATCAAATCTTGAAGAAATTCTTTTTCTGGCGGCGTCCATTCTCGTGTAAAAATACCTATTTCTTTATATTTTCCTGCTGCTACTCCTTGTGTTTTGATACCGATTTTATGGGCAAGATCTTCAATATTGACGCTACTGAAAATAACTCCGATTGAGCCAATCAATGCTCCTCGGTTGGCATAGATTTTATCGGCATACATTCCAGCATAATAACTCCCGCTTGCCATTGCTCCTTGAACATACACGACAACAGGCATTTTTTCTTTGAGTTCGCGAATCATATCGCTGATCTCTATGCTTGCCGCCATTGCTCCACCCGGTGAGTCAATTAATAAAAGTGCGCCTTTAATATTGGGATTTTTGAGAATTTTTTCAATCTGGGTATGAATGTCTTCGCTTTCAATAATATGTCCATAAAGATGGATTTTGGCTAAATTTGGGGTTTTAATCTCTGAACCTTGAGGTAATAGAGTGATTAGTAAGATGATTAAAATCAATAAAAAAACAAGTGCTTTGAAATATTTAGTGATAAAATCTAGAGGTAATGTAAAAAGATGAAAAATTTTTTTAATCATTTTTATTCCTTGAAAATTAGAAATTTTTTTGAGATTATATTCAACAGATGCTTAGTTTTTGTTTGATAAATTTGTTTTTTAAAGTATTTGGGCTATTATGTTGCCGAATTATTTTAATGATTAGGATTTAAATGGCTTGTAAATTTTGCCCTAAATTCAAAAAATTTGACTTTATTTTCATTATTATCATATGCTTAGCCTTTTATTTTGTCGACAAATATCAAAGTACCCAAAGAGAAAAAGAAAAAATAGAAGCTTTTGAGCAACTCCAAAAAGATTGTTTATATGGAGATAATGAAGCCTGTAAAAAGGCTTATCGATAGCAATTGAAGATAAATCTCATTCTAATTCAAGTTTATTTTTAATAAGATATCGAATGATAAAATAAAGAATGATAATTTGTATTGCATTGATACTTATATTTAAAATATAAAGAATGATATTCGGAGTTTGATTTGTAGAAATTTGTAAGAAATTATAAAGAGATAACTGATTGAGATAGTTTGTATAAAAATTTGGCAATAAACCCCAAATGATACTTGTAATAACGCCTATTAAAACTTGTAAGCCCAAATAAATAAAAACTCCGACAATAAAGCGATATTTTTTAATTTTTCCTATATTGAGCAGACTCAAAACAAATAAAAACATAATCAAAGACAAGGCGATGGAGGCAAATATATCTAAATGTATCAAAAATGCATTGAGTGGATTTGATAAGAAAAATCGATAAATATTAACGATAATATCTTGCATATGAGGATTGATAACCGCTCCAATAAAGAGGGCTACATAGAACAGACTTAGGCTGATTACTATCCAAAACAAGTTGATAAGAATTTTTGAAATTAAAATCATATCAATACTCAACGGAAGACAAAAAGTCAGATAACCTTGAGAAGAAAAAAGTTTCTTGTTGATTGAATTTAAAATTGCCAATATAATTAGCACAATCCAAAGGAGTAAAGACATAAACAGGACACAATAAAAAATAATTACGAAAGTTTTCAGATAGAGATTGTAATAAAGATCAAGTTTTGAGAAAATACTCACGCCAATAATGGAGAAAAATACCAATGCGTTGAGGAGAAATATCCCCGTATAATTGTCTAAAAAATCGTATTTAAGTAGTTTTTTCATTTAAAAATCTCCTTAAAGGCATTTTCAAGATTGCCAAAACCATTTCGAACATCTTCTACATTTCCAAATCGAATGATTTTGCCATTTTTGATAAAAATACATAAATCAAGGTATTTTTCTACATCATAAACTAAATGAGTTGAAATGATGACACTTGAATCCAAAGCACGGTTTTGTAAAATCAAATCAAAAACTTCTTGGCGTGCTAAAGGATCCACTCCTGCAATGGGTTCATCAAATAAATAGAGTTTGGCTTCTCGTGAAAGTGTTAGGATTAGTTGGAGTTTTTCTTTTGTACCTTTAGAGAGGATTTTGAATCTTTTTTGCAGAGGAATTTGAAATTTTTCCAATAGGAAAAGAGCCTTTTGTTTTTCAAAATCTTTAAAAAAATCTTCATAAAAATCAACGGCTTTTAAAGCATTCCAACTCTCATCTAAAAAATTTACATCAGGAAGATAAGAGGTTACTTTTTTGCTTTCAATTCCGGGTTTATGTCCATTGATAAGAATTTCTCCTTGATATTGGGTCAAAAGGTTGGCTAGAATCTTGATAAAAGTGGTTTTACCTGCTCCATTTGGTCCGAGTAGTCCGATGATTTTTTTATTTGGTAGAGAAAGAGTGATATCATCTAAAACAAGTGAATTTCCATAGCTTTTACTTAAATGATTAATAGAGACTAAGTGAGCTTGCGAAGGTTCCATTATTTTTTCCGTTTTTTCTATTTTAGTGCTGAATGAATCTTATCACAAACAATTTTGATTTGATATTAAAGCCCTCCGAATCTTCTGGTTCTATTTTTAAAATCTTGAATAATTTTAGCAAGATCATCGGAAGTAAAATCCGGCCACAATATCGGGGGGAAAAAAAGCTCAGCATAACTTGCCTGCCAAAGTAAAAAATTTGAAAGTCGCATTTCACCGCCTGTGCGTATGAGTAAATCAACATCAGGGATGTCTTTTGTATCCAAATGGGATTGTATGAGACTGCCCATATCCGATTCTTTGGAATAAGCTTTGGTTTGAATGATTTTTTCGCACGCACGTTTGATTTCATCTCGTGAGCCATAGTTTAGAGCAAGGATTTGTGTCAGGGATGAATTTGTAGCAGTATCTGCTTCAAGAGATTGAATTGTCTGCTTGAGCGGTTCGTTAAAAGCTTCAATATTGCCTATGGTTTTGAATCTGATATTGTTTTCTAAATAGGTTTGTTTTTCCTGAATGAGATATTTTTCCAATAATTTCATCAAGAAATCAACTTCAGTTTTTGGACGATTCCAATTCTCGGTTGAAAAAGCATAAAGAGTTAAGTAAGCAATATTATTTTTTGCACACCAAGTTGTGATTTCTCTGAGTGTATTGATGCCCTCTTTATGTCCTTGAGTTCGTATTTTACCTTTTTGTTTTGCCCACCTGCCATTTCCGTCCATTATGATTGCTAAATGTTTTAATATACTCAAGAAATCTCCCTTGAGGTAGTGCAGGAGTCTATGAGATAAGCAATGTGTTGCCACGAAAATCCTGTTTTATCGCTCAACCCGATTTCGCAAGTACTTGAGCTGCTAAATCCTTGTTTTACATTTTTGTCGGAATAAAATTTTGAAAAATCTTCCAAGGCAGCAGCGTTAAGTTCGGGAGTAAAAAAACCTTTATTCCCGGCAAAACCACAACATCCTGTGTCTTTATGTATAAAAATCTCTCCTTTTGTACAACGTTTAGCTAGAGAGAACATCAAGTTGTCTTGATTAGCTTTTTTTCCTGCACACATCGTGTAAAGCCCAATATTTTCTAAAATAGGTGCGAAATGCAAATAAGGGATCAAAAAATTATCTATATAGACACTTAAGTCATAAATTTTAAGTTCTGAATCTTTGAATTGTTCAAGTAGATGCATACTGCAAGCGGTATGGTCAAGCACAATGGGAATTTTTCCATTTTGAGATAGGGTTTTGAGCATTGCATAGTTTTTGGTTGTATTTTGAACTGAAAGTTTTTTATAGTCTACAAAGGCTTTGCCGCAACATAGAGAATGGATTTTTTCAGGATAGATGACACTGATATTTGCCTTTTTACAAAGAGATTCAAAAGTTTCTTGAATACTTTTTTGATCGGGCATATGTTTTGAAGGTGCAAAAGTGCGATTGATGCAGGTAGTAAAATAAATAACTTGGGAATTTTCTTTGCAAGCGAGTTTGTTAGAGAGCTTGTAATTATTTTTTTGGGGTAGATTTTTTGGAATTTGAGGAAAAATGGAAGTAAAATTTCTAATTTTTGAACTCAAGTTTTGTAAGGTTTTTTCACCAAATACATCAGAAGTTGTTTTTGCAGAAACTAAACCAAATCTTGCTAATGATGTTGTGTTTTTCATATGATTTAGGATTTTTTGGGCAAGAACTTCTCTAAAACCTTTTGCATTTTCTTTTCTAGAGTTTAAGGCAAGAGAACCCACCGGAATTTCAAGTGGGCATAATGTCGCGCACATATTGCACGCAGCACAAGTTTCATCGCTAAAATATTTATAACCCCTTTGAAGCTCTTTGAGGAGTTGCATATCTTTGATATTTCCCTCAAGAGCACTATTTTCAAGACGTTTGATTTCCCTATGGAGAGCGATGCGTTGTCTTGGGGTTAGGGTGAGATTTTTGCTGGGACAAATTTTTTCACAAAATCCGCATTCCATACAAGTATCTATATAATCTTCTATTTCAGTGGCATTTTTTAGATTTTTAACGTGAATTTTGGGATCATTTGAGATAATAACATCAGGATTAAGGAGATTTTTGGGATCAAAAAGATGTTTGATTTTTTTATTGATCTCATAAGCTTTTTTGCCCCATTCAATCTCTACAAAAGGGGCTACCATTCTGCCGGTTCCGTGCTCAGCTTTTATAGAACCGCCAAAACCAGCTACATTTTTAGCCATTTCTTCTATTAGGTTTTCAAAATTTTTACGCTCAGTTTTATTGTCTAAAATAGGGGTGATAATAAAATGAATATTTCCGCTTAGAGCGTGGCCAAAAATGATACCATTGTCTTTAAAGCCGTATTTTTCAAAGAGATTTTCAATCATTGCCACACCTGCTCCAAAATGATCGATTTCAAAACAAATGTCTTCAGTGATGACACAACTTCCCTTTCTTCTAGTGCTTGCTGCGATTGGAAGTAGTCCTTTACGAATTTTCCACCAAGAAGAGTAAATTTTTTCATCGCTACTTTTTTGTATGGGTAAAATTGTCGGAATGTGTGAGATTTCACTAAGAATTAAATTTACATTTTCTAAAAGATTTTCTTTATCCTTGTTTTCTATTTGAATTAAAATGCAAGCGTTATTTGGTTGGATTTGAAAGATGATTTCAGGTACGCCTTTGAAGTTTTGAACACTTTTTAGGGAGGCATAATCCATCACTTCGGCTGCAGAGATGATAGAATTTAAACCAGCTAGAATTTTGATAACTTTTGCTGCTTTCTCCATATCTTTGTAAAATAATAACGCACAGGTTTTATGCGGTAGATCTTGCACGCATTCATATTCGCAAGCAGATATAAAGCCTAAGGTACCTTCAGAACCGATAAAAAGATGACTGAGTATCTCAATTGGATCGGAAAAATCTACCAAAGCATTCAAACTATATCCGGTGGTATTTTTGATTTTATATTTTTTTCTAATCAATTTTTCAAGCTCTTTGTCAGCTAAGATTTCTTCCCTTAATTTTAAGAGTCCCTCCGTGAGATGAGAATGAGTTTTTAAAAATTCTTCCACACTTTTTTTGTCTGATGTATCCAATAGTGTGCCATCAGATAAAATAATACGCAAAGAGACAAGCGTGTTATAGCTGTTTTGCTTGACTCCGCAGCACATTCCGCTGGAATTGTTTGATAAAATTCCTCCAATCATTGCTGTTGTGAGTGTAGCAGGGTCGGGACCTATTTTTTTTCCATAGGGTTTGAGGGCTTCATTTGCTTTTGAACCAATCACGCCACATGAAAGTCTGATCAATTCTGCATTTTTTGAAATATTGATATCTTCCCAATGGTGAGATGTAATCACAAGCACACTTTCTGAACACGCTTGTCCTGAAAGAGAACTGCCTGCAGCCCTAAATGTGAGGGGAATGTTGTATTTTGCACAGAGAGTATAAATTTTTACAATCTCATTTTCGCTGTGAGCTTTAATAATGAGTTTGGGAATATAGCGATAGCATGAAGCGTCCGTGCCATAAACAAATCTCCTTAAATAATCATCATAAACCCTTTTTCCTAAAAATTCTTTGGCTTCTTGTTTGAACGATTCATAATCCTGCATTATGGGAATACCTTGATTTGAAAAAATTTCATAATTTTACCAAATCTGAGAGAGAGTTCTTATCAAAACATTATAAAATAACAAAAAGATTATTTGATTGAGGATTAAAATGAATCAAGAAAAAATTAGAAATAAAAAACTTTTAGGCAAACACAATAAAAGCTATGCCAATCCCATATATTTAGATGGATTTCAACCTGAAGATTATTTAATTATCGACATACGACATCCTTATGATCACGCCCAAGCGCATATCAAGGGAACTTTAAATGTGGTTGATTTGGATAAGATTGCTAAAATTGCTCAAGAAAATGAGGATAAAAAAATCCTTTTGCATTGTTATAGTGGTCATACTGCTTCAGTTTATGGGAGTGAGCTTGTGCTAGCAGGATTAGAAAATATTTATTATCTTGATGAAAATATTTTAGATTTCGAAAGTTTTGGCATCAAAATGGTAAATGAGAAAGAATAGTTTTTTACAAAAATCTCTATTTTTTAAAATTTTTTCTTTAGGAGGGGGCGGGTTCTAACTTGCGGAACATCGCCCACTACACGCTTTTTAAATGCAAATTTCCAAAACCTATTCTTATCTGCTAATGCTTTAATGTAAAAGTTAAAATTGTGGTTTGATTTTTTCTTAAAAGCGTGATGGGGGGGGGTACAGCGTTGTTAAGGGACATAAGGGGCAAACTTTTCAATTTAAGCCCCCTTGTCCCTTAAAAGGCGAAGCCTTAGGAATAAAATAATTTTTGAAAAGGCATTTATGAAAATCAAGTTTTTACAACACTTCTTCCTTTTTAAGCAAATCCTAACATACTTAAAAGAATCACCACTGCTAAGGAAATTAGGGGCAATATAATACCTACAACAGCAATATCTAAATAGCTTTTTCTATGTGTCATTCCCGTTACGGCAAGGAGTGTTAAAACTGCTCCATTGTGGGGTAAAACGTCAAGACCTCCTGAAGAAATTGAGGCAACTCGGTGAAAAAGCTCTAAATTCATATGGTTTTCTATGGCAATTTGGTAGTATTTGTCACCAAGTGCCTCTAGTGCTATGCCCATCCCGCCACTTGCTGAACCTGTTGCTCCTGCCAAAATATTGATGGCAATGGCTTCAGATATCAAAGGACTTCCTTTGATATTCATCAGTAAATGCGTGAGTTGTTCAAATCCGGGGACAATCTTAATCACACTTCCAAATCCGACTGCCGCACTCGTATTGATAATCGCAATCAGCGAACTATTGGCACCATCATTGATAGAGGCAATGAATTGTTTGAAATCTTTAAAACTTAAAATCATTATGAGGATAATACCTAAAAGCAATGAAGGGATAATGGGAATTTTGGCTAGATTGAGTGATAGAACCACTGCAATCAGAGGCAAAATGGAGACAAAGAAAGAAGGTATTTTTTGATTTTTTTCTTTGATTGTTTTTGTTTGAGGTTCATCAAAAACCTCTCCATTTGCTTTGAGTTTTTTTTCGCGATAGATCAAATAAAAATGCCCGCCCGCAGCCATAATAATTGAAGCGATAATTCCCATTATTGGAGCTGCCATTGCGGTAGTGTGAAAATACTTAATAGGAATGAGGTTTTGGATTTGAGGGGTACCAGGAAGTGCCACCATCGTAAAGGTGAAAGCACCCAAGGCGATAGAGCCAGGAATTAATCTTCGAGGAATGTCGGCTTCCCTAAAAAGAGAGATTGCTAAAGGATAAACGCTAAATACTACCACAAAAAGACTCACGCCTCCATAGGTAAGAATGGCAGAAGCAAGCCATATACCTAAAATAGCTTGTTTTTTACCGACAGCTTTACTAATCATTATAGCCACAGAATTTGCCATCTTTGTAGCTTCCATTAATTTTCCAAAGATTGCTCCAAGCATAAAGACTGGGAACCAATCTTTTGCAAAGCCTACAAATCCACTCATATACGGACCTGTATAGCTTGAAAGCAGATCGAGTCCTCCGCTTAGAGCGACGACTCCTGCTGCAATTGGTGCAACCCAGATAATAGACCAACCCAAATAGGCTAAAACCATAATAACAATAAGTCCTAAAAGAATTCCCAACATTTTTCACCTCCTGATATTTTAGTTATTGAACCGTGTATCCGCCATCAATAATCATACTTTGTCCTGTAATATTTTTGGCATGTTCAGAAGCCACAAATAGTGCAAGTTCAGCAATATCATTAATATCGATAAGCGTTTTTTGAGGGATTAGTGGGAAAAGAACTTCATCAAGCACTTTTTCTACACTCACACCTCTTGTTTTGGCTAAATCAGCCATTTGACCTCTTACAAGTGGGGTATCAACATAACCTGGACAAATTGCATTTGCTGTAATTCCATATGTTGCACCCTCTAGTGCTACTACTTTTGTAAGCCCGATAAGTCCGTGTTTAGCGCTATTATAGGCTGATTTTCCGGCAAACCCTATAACACCATTGATAGAGGCCATATTGATAATCCTGCCAAATTTTTGATTTTTCATAATCGGGAAAACATATTTTGTACCCATAAATGCCGCAGTAAGCATTATTTTTATCATAAATTCAAACTTATCAGTTGGAAAATCTTCTATATTGGCTACGTGCTGTAATCCTGCATTATTGATCAAAACATCAATTCGACCGTAATGCTCCATTGCTTGAGAAATTAAATTTTTAATTTCTTCTTCTTTGGTGACATCGCATTTAATACCGATACAGTCAAAACCTTTTTGCTTTTCTTCGTTGATTGCTTTTTCCAAACCCTCTTTGTTAATATCCGAAAAAACAACGCTATATCCGTTAGCTAAAAATTTTTTAGCTATTATTAAACCAATGCCTCCGGCACTACCTGTTATAATTGCGATTTTTTTCATACGTATTCCTTAAAATAAGATTAATGCGACCAAAAAGATAGGGGCTGAAATAATCATAGCGGTGACACAAAACCCCATAATATCTCTCACTCCGAGACCTGCTATTGCCAAAGCTGGAATAGCCCAAAAAGGTTGGATCATATTGGCAAATTGCTCTCCATAGGCAATTGCCATTGTGGCTTTGCCTAAATCCGCACCAATTTCTTTTGCCGCCCCGATAATAAAAGGACCTTGAATAACCCAATGTCCTCCACCGCTTGGGACGGCAAAATTAATAATTGCTGAACTGATAAAAGTTGTGAGAGCAAAGGAGTCCTTATTTGCAATTTGAATAAAAAATTGCGTGATAATTTCGCCAAAACCAGATTTTTCCATTAATAATGCGATGGATGCATAAAAAGGAAATTGAATAATGATGCCTGCACAGCTTGCAGTGGCCTTAGTAACGGCATTCATATAAGCCATTGGTGTTTTATGTAAAACAAATCCCAAAATGATAAAAATCAAATTGATGGTATTGATTGTAAAATTAAAACCATTTTCATAAATATATACACCAAGATAAATGATACCGATAAGCACGACAAATAAAGAGAGAATCCTGCTACTCTCTAGTTTTTGAGCAGGAGTAGGATTGGTTAGGTTTTTAGAAATTTCTTGATAGGGTACTTTTTCTTGTAAAAGTTTGGGATCAATCGGAATAGGGTTTTTAGGTAGCATATAGTAAGTTGCAATTGGCATAACCACAATGAGTCCTATTAAGACAAAAGCGTTATAGCTTGTAAAAATAGTTTGACTTAAGGGAATTATGCCATTACTGATGCTTTCTACAGGGTTACCAGGTGTTGCTGCAAGCAATGGCATTGAACCTGAAAAACCCGCTCCCCAGCTTAAAAATCCTATATATGCACAAGCAATCAAGAGGCCGTAGTCACAGCCCTTAACTTGTCTTGCCATTTCTTTGGCAAAAATTGCTCCGACAATCAAGCCAAAACCCCAATTAATGCTGCAGGCGATGAGTCCAAAGAGTGTGACAAAAAATGCTGCCATTCGTGGAGTTTTTACTAAAGAAGCTGTTTTTTTTAAAAGATTAGAAACTAAACTTGAACTTGCTAAAGCATAGCCACTCACGATAATCAAAGACATTTGCATTGAAAAAGTTAGAAGGTTAAAAAAACCATCTCCCCATATATGAATGACTTTTATGACAGAATGTTGTAAAAAAATACTGATGATGAGCATAATGAAAGTAAGTAAAATCGCAAATATCAACGGATGAGGCAAATATCTAACTACGATTTTTGTCATACTGTCTGCAATTTTTGAAATCATCTTAAACCCTTCATTTAATATTCCAATCTTTCAAAATGCTAGTTTTTAAAGACAAATCTTAAAATTTGCCAAAGTTTTGCTTTTAAGCTCTTCAAGATTTACGCCTTCTTGGAGTTCGATGAGCCTCATTTCATAATCTATAAATTCAAAAACTCCAAGATCGGTAATCAATAAATTGACGACACCACAACCTGTAAGAGGCAAATCACATTTAGGCTTAACTTTGCTTTCTCCATTTTTATTGGTGTGTTCCATAATGACGACAACTTTTTTAGCTCCATGAACTAGATCCATTGCGCCACCCATTCCTTTAACAAGTTTTTTAGGAATCATCCAATTAGCTAAATCCCCATTTTCAGAAACCTCCATACCCCCTAAGATTGCTAAGTCAATATGTCCGCCTCGAATCATTCCAAAAGATTCAGCACTGTTAAAATAACTTGCACCTTTTATAGAGGTTACAGTTTCTTTCCCTGCATTGATTAGATCAGGATCTACTTCGTTTGCAAGCGGGTAGGGTCCGATACCAAGCATACCGTTTTCTGATTGAAACATCACATTTTTAACCCCTTGAGGCAAATTATTTGCCACCAAAGTGGGCATCCCGATTCCCAGATTGATATTCATATTGCTTTTGACTTCTTTAGCAGCACGTTTAATAATAAGTTCTCTAGCAGACATTTAAGCCTCCCTTGTAGTAATTTTTTCGATTCGTTTTTCGTAATTTTGACCTTGATAAATATGTTGCACATAAATTCCGCTCAAATGAATTTCATCAGGTTTAAGCTCTCCAAGTTCGACAATTTCTTCAACTTCGGCTATGGTAATTTTTCCTGCAGTTGCACATAAGGGATTGAAATTTCTAGCAGTTTTGTTAAAAATCAAGTTCCCATAAGTGTCAGCTTTTTGAGCTTTAATAATTCCAAAATCTCCAGTAATTGCGTGTTCTAAAAGATATTTTTTACCATTGAATTCTCTTGTTTCTTTGCCTTGTGCGACCAAAGTGCCTACGCCTGCAGGAGTGTAAAACGCAGGGATTCCTGCTCCTCCTGCTCTGAGTTGTTCTGCCAGTGTGCCTTGAGGTGTTAGGACAACTTCAATTTCGCCATTGATAAATTGAGCCTCAAAGGTTTTATTTTCTCCAACATAAGAAGCAATGATTTTTTTAATTTGTCTGTTTGCGAGCAAAATACCAAGACCAAAATCATCGATACCGCAATTATTGCTTACGATGGTGAGATTTTTAGTCCCTCTATTTTTAATTTCTTGAATACATTTTTCGGGTATTCCACATAATCCAAAACCTCCGACCAATAGTGTATCCCCATCTTTTAGAGTTTTGAAAGCTTCTGAGAGAGAGTGAATAACTTTACTCATTATTTTTCCTTTTGATAGATTTATTTTTTACGATTGACAAGATTTTACAATACTTGCAATTCCTTGTCCGCCACCAATACAGAGCGTTGCAAGTCCATAGACAGACTTTCGTTTAAGCATTTCGTGAATCAGGGTTACAAGGATTCTTGCGCCACTTGCACCTATAGGATGTCCTAACGCAATTGCACCTCCATTGACGTTGAGTTTATCGGGATTAAAATTCAAATCTTTTGCAACAGCAAGACTCTGAGCCCCAAACGCTTCATTTGCCTCAATGAGATCGATCTGATCTAAATTTAATCCTGTTTTATGTAAAACTTTCTTACTTGCTTCTATAGGACCTATGCCCATAATGCTAGGATCAACTCCTGCAGTTGCAAATCCTTGAATGCTAACTAAAGGTTTGAGTCCTAGTTTTTGAGCTTTTTCTTTGCTGCATAAAATAACAATGGCTGCTCCATCGTTGATTCCTGAAGAATTTCCTGCTGTTACACTACCATCTTTTGCAAAAGCAGGTTTGAGTTTTTCTAAAGATTCTATTGAGGCATCTTTTCGAATAAATTCATCATTTTCAAAAATCTTTACGCCTTTTTTATCTGGAATTTCAATGGGGATAATTTCATCTTTAAATCTTCCTGATTGACTAGCTTTGAGAGCTTTTTGTTGGGATTTAAGTGCAAATTCGTCTTGTTCTTGGCGAGTAATGTCATAGCATTTGCATAGATTTTCAGCTGTTTGTCCCATATGATAATCATTGATTGCACACCACAAACCATCTGAGATCATAGAATCTATGAGTTCTGAATTACCCATTTTATAGCCAAAGCGGGCTTTTTTAAGCAAATATGGGGATTGGCTCATATTTTCAACCCCTCCAGCTACAACCAAGTCATTATCACCAATTAAAATGGATTGATAGGCTAGGGCAACGGATTTTAATCCCGAACCACAAACTTTATTGATTGTGAAAGCTGAAACACTTTGATTCAATCCTGCTTTGATGGCAACTTGTCTGGCAGTGTTTTGACCACTTCCAGCTTGTAATACTTGACCTAAAATGACTTCGTCTATTTCTTGTGCAGCTAGATTTATGTCTTTAAGTGTCGCTTTTAAAACCTGCGTTGCTAAATCTGTAGCCGAAATATCCTTTAAGCTTCCACCAAAACTTCCGATAGCTGACCTTTTGGCTGCCACAATCACAATTTCTTTCATATAAAGATTCCTTTAATTTTTTTAGATACTAGCATTATTTAAAATAATGGGTCAATAAAATAATATTTTTGATTTTATATATTTTTTCTTTTTGAAACAAATATGAATATTTTTTAATGTTTTTATCATTTTTAGATAATTAATGAGATCAGATAAATTTTGACAGGGAAAAAAGACAGAAACAGATGGATCAGTCTTTTTTAAATAGGCTTGAAAATCCCTTTATTTTGAGATTCCATATATTTTCGATGATTCTTTTGAGGATATATGCTTTAAAACCAAAAATATTTTTATTTTCTAGTGTGCCTAAAGCATAATTTTTTCCCAAAGAACAAACACTATTTCCAGAGGCAAAAGTAAAAGGTTTGTCAAAATCTTTGTCAGAAAGTATTGCTTCAATGGCTTCGCTGAGATATTTTCCTTCTCTAGTTGCAATTTGGGCAGTTGGGGGATAAAATCGATTTGTAACGGGATCTTGAAGTGCTCCGCAATCTCCGACTACAAATATTTTATTTTTATTAGGCAATTCTTGGAGGGGATGTAAAAAATGATCGATTTTTATTTTGCTACGTTCGCTTTGAAAATAAGGTGAATTTTGGATTACGCTAGAACCTTTTACTCCTGCGCTCCAAATAATTGTATTTGCAATGATTTTTTTATTTTCATCTTGATTTTGTATCAAAATTCCATCTTGAAAACATTCTAAAATTTTAGAATTTTCCAATACTTTGATGCCTAAGTTTTCAAGTCTTTGGCATGCGATTTTGCTCATATTTTGGTCAAACATAGGAAGAATGTGAGGCATTGCTTCAACACAAAAAATTTCTATATCACTCGGATTGATACCTAAAATTTTTGCTTTTTTATGTAGTTCTTGAGCTAAAGAAGCACTGAATTCGATCCCTGTAAAGCCTCCTCCGCAAACAATGAATTTAAGGTCATTTTTATCTTTTTTTTGAAGATAGGTTTCAAGTCTTTTTTGAATATGATTTTTGATATGCAATGCACTTGAAAAAGAAGTGATGCTTAAAGAGTATTCTTCTATGCCCTTGATCCCGAAAGAATCAGATTGAAATCCCAAACCTATAATCAGATAGTCATAATCATAAGTTCCATTTTTTGTAATTACTTTAGTCTCTTCTATGGATAAGACTTCATCGACAATCAGTCCCACTTCTTTGGGAAGAATTTCTTTAAGATCATAGCAGGTGCTTTGATTTTTTGCCCCTGAACTGACTTCGTGCAATAATATTGTATGATAATGATAGGCATTATTATTGATTAAAGTGAATTTAGCTTGCTTCAAAGTATTTTCTTGAAGATTTTTTAAAACACTCAAACAGCCGTAACCTGCGCCCAAAAGAAGAATCTTTGCCTGTTTCATTATTTTCCTTGTAAAGGTATTGTTAATTTTGCAAAGTATTTTATACCAATTAAAACAATAGATTAATTCTTACGTAAAAATATTTATAGAAATATGATTAAAAGCTATAGGTAATATGCACCATTGCGTGGCTTCTATCTGAAATATTATCATTTTGAAGAATCGGTCCATTTCCGATGTAGTAACCTTTATGCGTAACATCCCTAAAATATTCGATTTTTATTCCAGTATCTATATGCTCACTGAAAGTATAGTTCAGATAAAGCGCAAGACTTTGTTCATTTGCTCTTGGACTAGAAGTAAGTCTTCCAAGCAGCTGCCATTTAAAATTTAAAATTTGAGAGCCAAAATACAAAAATCCACTCAAGGCATCTTTGCCTATCATATTTGAAAGAGAGGGTCCGGAATCATAAACGCTGCCTGTCCAAACATTGTAAGTAATTGGATCTCCATAAATTCCTATTTTTCCGTTGGCATTTCCAAAATTTTTATAAAGAATTGCTCCAAAACTATAATTATTGATATCAAATTGTTGTCTGATGAATAAAGTTTGTGCATTTTTTCCGAGTAGCTGTCCAAACACTATAGTATCTCTTGATGTTGGATTTATTCTTTCATACATTGGGAAAAGGGCGACAATAGTAGTTTTTGAACGGAAACCTTCTTGCTTAAAATGAGGGTTTGTATCATAAGTAATATTAAAACCTGGAGCACTCATATTTTCAGGAATATAATAAATATAGGGGGAAATACTCAATCCATTTTTTGAGTATTGAATGCCTCCTGCCATTAATGGAGCGCCACTTGTGTAATATCTGCCATAAGGCCAGAACCAGTCATTATAAGCAGAAGCGCGAGCATCAGAATAGAGTATCCAGACTTTTGTGTCATAATATTTTGCATACGCTTCCACGCCTTGGTTGAATGCACTAAACCAGTCATAACCTTGAGTTTCATATCTTCCGGCTTTGATACCAAAAATGCCTTCATAATCATAGCTGATATAGGCATTATGAATCATAGCAAATCTCGGGGATTGGAGTGTTTGACCACTATGTCCTGCCCAATAACCTATGTATTCGGTAGCAAGGGGACCATCTCCCTGCCAAATTGTAGAATCATAAACAATGCCATTGACCATTCCGCCAACCATTATGTTTAAACCTTTGGCAAGATTCATTTCTAAATCAAGCTCACCCATCATTGTTGCATAAGTTTCAGTAGGATAAATACCCTTATTTGGATCATATTTTTTGGCATCAAAGCCTATTTTTGAAAAAGTGCTTGCTTGTCCTGTCACTTTCATATCAAAACCAAAAAGAGGAAGCAGATTTACGCACATAAAAAATAAGATTTTATTAAAAATTTTATTCATTTTGACTCTCGTAATTCATTGTACCTACCATAGTTAATATCCCTTAAAATGTATGTTTGATATAGGTCGAAATATAACTTCTGTCTTCTTTAATATTATGCTCTAAATACGTTTGATAAACCTGATAGCCTTTTTTGGTAATGTCATCGAAATAGGTGAAGTTAATCCCTAAACTTAATTTATTTGCAAAAAGATAGTCCATATTCAAAGAAAAACTTTCTTCATTGCTTCTTGAACTTGTAGTATAGCGATTAACAACATTCATATCAAATTTTTGGTATTTAATTCCATAAAACACGATATTGTTAAATGCATTATCGGCAAAGATGGCATTATTGGCCGTTCCTCTATCATAAATGGTGCTGTCATTCAAATCTATCCCTAATGGGTTTCCATAGCCACCTACAAATTCGTTTGAATTCCCAAAGTTTTTATAGATTTGAAAACCAAAATGATGCTTAAGATCGTTTTGAGAAATTTTAAAAACTTGTTTGATTAAAAAATTTTCTCCACCTTTGCCCACGCGTCTCCCTTTGTAGCCGTGAAGCGTGGGAACGGTAATTTGTCCAAATACAGGTATTTCTCCGTTGTCATAAACAGAAATTCGATTTTGAGCCATAGGTGTATGGTGAATGTAAAAACTCAACAAACTTGTTTCAGAATTGATGGGAGTTCCCCAAAGATTAAAACTTGTTGCATAGCTTAGATTAAACCCCGACATAAGATAAAGGTTGGGTTGGGATTGGACATATGGATTGAAGATAAATTTTTGAAATTTCATCTTAACCCCTGTAACAAATGTAGGCATTTTGGAAGAATTGATATATTTGAAATCTTTGAGCCATTTTCCTCCTAAAGAAGCTTTTTTATGCGTCATTACTCCCCATATATCGATATGATCAGTTTTAAAATGAATTTCTGCTCCCTCTTGATTTCCTGTAAGCCAGTCGGTATTTCTAAACAAAAATCGTCCGATTTTAAAACTAAAAAAACTATTTTCATATCCGGCATATAAGTTTGAAAAATAATAGTTTTTGGTATTGAGTGCGGTGGCTTTTCGTTGAGCATAAAAACCTTGATAATAACCAAGATATTTATATGCCAATCCGTTTGGATTAACAAGCTTTCCTTCTACATCGCGATCATATTTTGTGGAATCATAAATAATGCCTCCGAATGCAAAACCAACTCCCATATTGAAATGGTTTTTGGTTACTATATCAAGATTGGCTAAAGCATATAAAACAGAGAAACTATCGGTGGGATATTGTCCTGTTGTTTCATTGATTACGGAATGGTTGAGTCCAAATTTGGAATAATTTGCTATATTCCCAGAAAAATTATAATCAAGACCAAATACGATTTTTGCAAATAAAAAAAATAGAAAAATTCGTTTTTTTATAAACATCTGTCTCGTACCCTTTACTATTACTTAATATTTTATTATAACATAATTGATTTTTTGCCGGCATTAGAAATTATGTTGAATATAAGTGGATATAAAGCTTCGATCTTGAGTGACATTTTGCTCTAGAGGCTTTGGTTTATTATTGCTATAACCAAGGGTATAACCTTTAAATGTTGTGTTGCTATAGTATTCTACTTTGAAGCCGGCAGTAAAATTGAGCGGAAATTTATAATCGACACCTATCGAAACTGCTTCCTCTCTTGCTCTGGGGCTATCGGTATAGCGAGCTAAAAATTGCCAGCCTAAGCGATTATATTTCGCCCCCAAAAATAAAAATCCATTGATAGCATCTCGGCGAAATACATCATTCCAAGCTGCGCTATCATAAACACTATTATCGTAATTGTCAAATCCGGTCGGATCTCCATAGGGAGTCAAAAATTCATTTGGATTCCCGAAATTTTTATAAAGCATTGCACCAACATTGTAATTATTGATTTCAAAAGTTTGCTTGATAAGTAAGCTTTGTCCGCCTTTTCCAGCAACTTGGCGACCTGGATATAAAAATATATCGTAATTATTATAAGCACTAGATTTGCTTAGCGCCGGACCGATGTGGCGCATATCTAAAAATATAATTTCAGTTTTTGATCGAAAGCCCTCAAGTTTAAAATTTGGATTTGTATCATAGGTGAAATGAAATCCTGGTGCAATAAAACGGGAATCTTGAGCATAAATATAGGGGTGAATATTAAAGTTTTTATATTTAAAATCTGCTCCTAGTGCATATACGTAGAAGCCTCTGCCATTATCTACGGGTATGTTTTGATTCATATATTTAAAATCTTTAAGCCATTTCCCCCCTAAGGTTGCTCGGCGATTGGTGGTAAAAGCCCAAATTCGAGTATGGGGAATTGCATAGGATTGAAGCGATACCCCTTGAATATATCCGCTGAGCCAGTCTCCAGGAATGTTAAATCTTCCGGCTTTAATCTCAATATATTGTTCGTATTTATAGGCAATAAAGGCATTTTGAACCAAATAATCCCTTGCAGTTCGAGCTGATATTTCTGATCTGTAATCAGGTCCTGGCCAAAAACCAAAATAATTCCAAGCCAATCCTTGAGGGTTTAATACTTCCCCATTTACTGTTCTTTGAAATTTAGTATTGTCAAAGACCATACCTCCCACTGCACCTGCCAATCCTGCATAAAAACCGTATCCAAGATTCATATCTACTCCCAAGATGGCAGTTACAACAGAAAAAGAATCCGTTGGGTATTTTCCTGTATCTTGATTGATTTTATCGTTATTGAAGCCAAATTTTGATGAATTTTGGAATTGTCCGCTAACTTTATAATCAAATGCATAGCCAAAAGAGATAAGTATTCCTGTTATTAGTAAGTTCTTTGTCAAAATTTTCATTGTCACTCCTCCAAATATTAAACAATTTTAATTTAATGTTAGAACAGATTAAAAACAGATTAAAAAGGTAAAGTAGGATTATTTTAAGAAAGAAAGATTTATTTTTGTAACATAATTAAATGTTACAAAAATATTTTTTATCAGAAACTATAGCTGATATGGGTCATAATATGGCTTCTGTCTTGTGTGATATTTTTTGCGATTCCAAAACTTCCCGCTGCTTTATCAGCGACACCAGTAGCGGGATTGATAACGCTTCCATCTCTATCAAGATAGCCTGCTCCAGGATTGTATCCTGCTTTTGTAGTTGAATCAAACCACTCTAGTTTTATGCCTGCTTGGATATGATTGGTGAATTGGTAATCTAAATAAAGCGCTAAACTTTGTTCATTGGCTCTAGGAGCAGTTGTTACTCTCCCGACAATATCCCAGCTGAATTGTCCATAGCTTGCCCCACCTCTTAAAAATGCGGTAAAAGCATCAGCGGCGGTAATGTTGTTTATACCAGCATAACCGATATTGTAAATACTATCTGTCCATTGTTCAATACCGATTGGGTTTCCATAAGTTCCTATGTTGGGGTTAGGATTCCCTATATTGATGTATAGACCCCCGCCAAAATTGTAGTTATTGAGGTCAAAACGTTGTTTGATAAGAATGGTTCCTCCGCCAGGTCCTTGTAATCCCTTCCATTTTCCACCATCAAGGTAGGGATCCCAAGTATTGTATCTTGCGGGAGCGTATCTGCCGTATTTATCATTATTGGCCTGATAGACATACATTCCAATAACTGTAGTTTTTGATCGGAAACCCTTTCCTTCAAAGTTTGGATCTGTATCATAAATAAATTTAACACCTGGAGCTGTAAAGGTTTCAGGAGAGAACCATACAAAAGGTTCGGCAGTGAGACCTTTATGATTGTAAGTAACTCCTAAAGCATGGACTCCGTAGTATTTTTCTCGATAAAAATTATAGAGCCACTGGCCATCTGCTATTCCTCTTCCCCAAGAAGTGAAAGCATAGAATGTAAAGTCAGATAATTTGAGCGTTGCTTTGGCACCTTCTGTATATTGGTAAAACCAATCCATATCTGATTTATATCGTCCTACGATAATATGAAACATATCGTTGTATTTGTAGTCTAAATAGGCATTATAAATAATGTAGTTTTTTGCATTGCGGGCTGTGGCATTTGTGTAATAGTCGGGGAACCATCCGTTCCATTCCCCCATATATTCATATCCCAAACCATAAGGACTTGCAAGACCCCCATTGACATTTTTTGCGAATTTGGTTGAGTCATATACTTGCCCGCCGACTGCTCCACCAATTCCTGCACTTAAGCCATCTGCAAGTTGTGCATCTACTTGAAGTGTTCCGGTGATATTTACAAAACTTTCTGTGGGGTATTGTCCTTTCATTGCGTCAATCCTGCTGTTATTGAAGCCAAATTTTGAAAAATTGATTGCACTCCCGCTGACCTTGTAATCAAAACCATACACGCTGGTCATCATCAGCATTGAAGCAACCAGATGTTTTATATTCTTTCTTAGCATTCTTTCTCCTTTTGGATTTTTGCATAATGTTTTTTGTAGATCCCGATTATATCCGAATAATGATAAATATTGATATTTTATTCACAAAATCTTGATAATTGTGAATAAAATATTTTTGGTAATAAAATATTCTTTATTTGACTAAAAATAATGATTTGAAAAATTAACACAGGATGAGTGTGTCAATTTATTTTGGAAGTATTAAAATTTTGTTCGGATAAAAGTCATCATATGGCTTCTGTCTGAAATATTTTGAGGCTGACCTGGAACTCTACCTGTATCACCAACTTTATATCCAGCTTTTGTAAGATCGTTGAAATATTCTAATTTGAGTCCTGCTGAGACATATCGAGTAAAATCATAAGCAATATTAGCAGCTATGCTTTGTTCATTACTTCTTTTGCTTGTTGTGAGTCTCCCTAAGATCCCCCATCTAAAATCTCCGTGCACTCCGCCACCATAGATAAATCCCGTAAGAGCATCTTCACCCATCATATCACTGATAGAAGCACCGATGTCATAAGCACTTGCAGTCCAAAAGTCAATCCCGACAGGGTTTCCATAGGTTCCGACTTGGGCGTTGGCATTACCGAAGTTTTTATAAATACCTCCTCCAATATTGTAATTATCGATATCAAATCTTTGTTTGATAAGAAGAGTTTGACCATTTTTTCCGGTAGGATTGCCATATCGATTGACATCATAAACCCTTGGATCAAAAATGGCAAAAAGACCAATTACAGTTGTCTGAGAACGAAATCCGATTCCTTCAAAATTTGGATTGGTGTCATAATCAAATTGAATGCTTGGGGCAGTATAGGTTTTTGGAGAAAAATAGATAAACGGAGATACGCTGAATCCGTTGTGTCTATAGGTTCCCTTAAAGGCGTGAATCCCTAGGTTAATTGTTTTTCCTTCGGGGGTAGTATAGGTTTTTGGGGCATAAAAATCATAAAGCCATTCATCATAGGCAAAAGCTCTTCCATAGGAACTAAACCACCAAAGTTTAAATTTTGAAAACTTGGCATAAAGCTCAAAACCCTCAGTAAAACCACTCATAAAATCAGCACCTGATTCATAGCGCCCGCCTTTGATTCCAAAAACTCCTTCATAATCATAATCTAAATAGGCGTTGTAAATCACATAAGTTCTTGTATTTTGAGTCATTCCGACATTATAATCAGGGCTTTGCCAAGGTGCTGTTCCATTGTATTGCGCCCAATATCCAATATAGTTAAAAATAACCGATCCAAAGCGTTGCCCCGTTGCTGTATCTATAAGATTTCTTGTTGAATCATAAGCTAATCCTCCAATCATTCCCCCGATTCCTCCGGTAAGTCGATGAGATGTTGTTGATTTTGGGAGCAGATTCATATCAACTTGCAGTGCTCCCACAACGGTTACAAAACTATCTGTAGGATATTTGCCTTCTGTTGAGTTTATGGGTGTATTATTAAAACCAATTTTCGAAAAAGATTCGGCTTTACCACTCACTGTGTAATCAAAAGCGTAAAGCGAAGAAACCCCAATAAAAGCAAATAGAACAAAATGAAAATATAATTTTTTCATATGCTATCCTCCTCAGAAAATATTATATATAAGATAAAAATTATCTTTATTGTATCCATTCTAACACAAATTATTTTTGTTTTTATTGAAGCAGGCAGGCAAGTTTTCGTTGTGTGAATTTTTTACACATATTGTGTTTTTATATTTATAACAAAAAATGCTCCATTACAGCCATCCTTACGGCAACACCGTTTGTAACCTGTTCTAATACTTTACATCTTGGATCTTTGAGTATTTCATCTTCAATATCGACGTTTCTATGGACGGGTCCGGGGTGTAGGATAATGATATCTTTGTCTTTTATGAGTTCTTTTGTAATGCAAAAATCATAAGCGTAATCTTTGAGTGAGCCGTATGTTTGAGTATCGTGTCTTTCGGTTTGGGTTCTAAGGCTCATAATAGCATTGACTTCATTGATGATAGAGCGCAGATTGGAAGTTGTTTTTAAACGGGTTTGAGGTAAGAAGTGCGGTGGGGCTACTAAGATAATTTCCATCCCATAGCGTTTCAAAAGCTCAATATTACTATTGGCAACTCTTGAATTTTTTATATCCCCTATAATGGCTATTTTTTTACCCTTAAGATTGTTTTTAAAATGATTTTTTAATGTTAGCAAATCAAGCAAAGCTTGTGTAGGATGGGCGTGTGCGCCATCTCCTCCGTTAATGATGGGGCAAGAAACGTATTTTGCTAAATGTTCGCCTGCTCCAGCGTTCTTATGTCGAATGATGATTGCATTGGGTTTCATAGCATTGAGATTTGCGGCTGTGTCTGATATGGATTCTCCTTTGGCGGTGGAACTTTTGCTTACATCGAGTCTTACAACGCTTGCACCAAGTTTTTTTAGAGCAATTTCAAAACTGCTTAAGGTTCGCGTTGAATTTTCAAAAAATATCGTGACAGCCATTTTTCCTTTGAGTGTATGGGTTGCTTCTTCTTTTAAATAAGCGTTGGCTTTTTTTAAAATTTCATTAATTTCATCAGTGTCCAGATCAGTTGTTTGTATCAGATGCCGCATTTTTACTCCAGTTTTTTATGATAAAATTTGGATATGATTTTAACGTAAGTAAATTGATAAAAGACTCTGCACGCAAAATTAAATTAGGCTTTTTAAACAATGTATAAAATATTTGTCTTCTTTTTGGGAATTCTGTTTTTTTTGGGCTGCACTAGTTATTATACAGATAGTTACAAGCCCGATGTGATTGTAGAGAAAAAAATACAGGCAAGTCGAAAAGGTGAAATTATTAAGGATCAAAAGCCTGTAGTAGTTGCTGTAGCTACTCATTTAAACGAAGTAGATAATGTCATATATGGAAATAGAGAATATTTTTTTGTCGAAGTTTTCAGTGAAAGACAAGATATTTTTTATGATGGTGTCATTAGCTTTACACTTTTCAAAAAGCCTCCGATTTGGGTGCGAGAAATCAAAAAAGATGAATATGATACAATATTAAGTTCCTCCAATAAATGGAGCAGAAGTTTTTTAATTGCATTTAATAAGCTTGATTCTTTAGCTTCAAGGAAAGCAAAATTGGTGATGGATGTTTATAATTTTGGAAAAATAACGTTTGATTTTACTTATCAGGCTATCCCAATGCAGTTTTAGAAATAATGAGACTAGATAATTATTTAGCAAAAAATGGATATTGCAAAAGCAGAGAAAAAGCTAAATCGTTGATTCTTGAGGGTAAGGTGAGTGTCAATAATCGCTACATTTTAAAACCATCTTTTGAGATTGATTTAAAGTCAAATGAGTTGATTGTCTTAAATACCGAAAGGCTTTTTGTTGGCAGAGCCGGAGAAAAACTTTTGAACTATATCGAAAAAATTGGTATTGTATGCGAAGGTAGGTATGTTTTGGATGTTGGATCAAGTACGGGTGGGTTTGCACAAGTTCTCTTGAGCAAAGGAGCTGCGGAAGTGACTTGTGTAGATGTTGGAAGCGATCAGCTCGATATGGAATTAAGAAAAGATCCTAGAATAAAGCTTTTTGAACGATGTGATATTAGAAATTTTTCTAGCTTAAAAAAATTTGATTTGATTGTATGTGATGTGAGTTTTATTTCTTTGAGCAAAATTTTAGATTCTTTGATTTCTTTGAGCGATCAATATATTTTGCTGTTTAAGCCTCAATTTGAAGTGGGTAAAAAAATAAAGAGGAATAAAAAAGGTGTCATTTTAGATAAAGAAGCCGTTGCGTCTAGAATGCAAGAATTTTCGCTCGAGCTTAATACTAAGGGGCTCAAGATTTACGATATTCAAAAATCATCATTGAGAGGAAAGGAAGGGAATGAAGAGTTTTTTTTCCATATCAGAAAATCTTAAAATCACTAGTGTGGCAATAGGGAAATTTGATGGGGTGCATTTAGCCCATCGGAAGCTTTTTGACCTTTTGGATACAAATGGTTGTACTCTTGTGATTGATAAAGCTGGGAGTGAGTGTATCACGCCCTTGGAAATTCGTCAAAAACTGATTCCTTGTCCTGCTTATCTCCTCCCATTCAAAGAAATTCATTCTTGGGATGGTAAGGAATTTATCCATTTTTTGTGCCAAAAATTACCACATTTAAAAAGAATTGTCGTGGGCTATGATTTTCGATTTGGTAAAAATAAAAATTATGGTGCTGATGATCTGAAAAGCCTTTTTAAGGGTGAAGTTGTGATTGTTCCTGAAATTAAAATTGAGGGCATTCCTTTACATTCAAGCATCATTAGGGAATTGATCGGATTTGGAGACATTTTTTTGGCAAATAAACTTTTGGGGCGCAATTATGAACTTTTTGGTAAGGTCGTATCCGGACAGAATTTAGGTTCTAAGGAGCTTTACCCGACTATTAATATAAAAACGCGCTTATTTGTATTGCCTGGAAATGGTGTATATGCAAGTTTAACGCGTATTCAATCGAAGGTTTTTCCTTCTGTATCTTTTGTAGGGAATCGCTTGAGTACTGATAGAAATTTTTCGATTGAGAGTCATTTGCTCGATAAAGAAATTGTTTTGGATCAAAAAAGCATTCGTATTGAGTTTGTTCAAAAGATCAGAGACAATAAACATTTTCAATCTCTTCCTGAGCTTAAAACTCAAATTGGTGCAGATATTCAAAATGCCAAACAAATCTTAAGGTGTTTATAGTTGATTTTGAACTTCAGTATAGATTTTTCAATATTTTAATAAGGTCTTGAAACTTATTTTCAATATGTAGAATTCAAGCATAAATTAATTATTTATAAGTTGCCTAAAAATATTGAAATGATCGTGCGATTGACTAAATACACGCTCATTCTAAATATTCCACATTGTGCATATTTTTTGCTAAGCATTTTGATTGCAAAGTCTGCTTTGATAGGAAGCGCGTTGTTATGGATAAATTCTAAAATCATAGCTCAAATGAGGGTGTAAGTTTAGATATTTCTCTTAAAATAAAGAATACTATAATTTCATTCGTTTCAAGGTTTTTGATCGGCTGTTTTTATTGATATCTTGGACAAAACAAAACAATATCGATTCTTCAGGCAAAGACAATGAGTCGAATTGTTTTATGTGAGATAATTAATTCTTAATTAAAAATTTTATTTTCATCATTGACTCCAAAATTTTTATTTTGAAAAAATGCGAAAGATTTTATAAATTGTGAATAATTTTTAAAAAATATAGAATTTAATGTGTTGCTAAAAATTGACAAGGCAAAATTACAATGTTAAACTTTAATTTTCAAAAGGTGATTTATGCGCTCCATACAAATACAACCGAATGATTTTCCTATGCTTGAAAAAATGGCCAATACGCTCCGATTTCTTTGTGCAGATATGGTTCAAAGTGCCAATAGTGGGCATCCAGGTGCCCCTATGGGGTTGGCTGATATTGCTGTTATACTGGGGTTTTATTTGCATATTAATCCTGCAAATCCTAAATGGCTCAATCGGGATCGTTTGGTATTTAGTGGTGGGCATGCGAGTGCCTTAGTTTATGCTTTGCTACATTTATGGGGTTTTGATGTGAGTTTAGATGATTTGAAAAACTTCAGAAAATTGGGTTCAAAAACCCCCGGTCATCCTGAATTTGGACATACAGATGGCGTAGAGATTACAACTGGTCCATTGGGTCAAGGCTTGGGGAATGCGGTGGGATTTGCGATGGCAGCTAAATATGCTCAAAATATTTTGAGTACAGAGGTTATTGATCATAAAGTCTATTGTCTATGTGGGGATGGAGATTTGCAGGAAGGGATTAGCTATGAAAGCGCTTCTTTAGCCGGACATCATAGTTTGAATAATTTGATCGTGATTTATGATAGCAATGCCATTACTATTGAAGGGGATACGTCTTTATCGATGAGTGAAGACATCACTTCAAGGTTTGAAGCGCAACATTGGCGTGTTTTGAAATGTGATGGGCACGATTTTATATCTATAAACAATGCTCTTTCTGAAGCAAATATTTCATCTATGCCCACTCTTATCATCGCTAAAACAACCATAGGTAAGCGTGCAATCGGGCTTGAGGGAAGCCATAAAAGCCACGGAGCACCCTTGGGTGCAAGTATTATTGCAGACTCTAAAAAGGCGCTGGGCTTCGATGAAAATCAAAGCTTTTTTATCCCTGAAGATGTTGCTTTGAGATTCAAAAACATCAAAGAAAGTGGCGAGCTTTTTGAGAAGCTTTGGCAGGATAAGCTCGATCAAAGACCTGAAATTAAAGGAAAGATTTTTAATATGCAAAACCCTAATTTTAACAGCATTTCTTATCCTGTTTTTAAAGAGGGGGAAATGATGGCTACTCGGGTAAGTAATGGGAAGATTTTAAATGCCATTTCTAAGAGCTTTGCTGAATTTATCGGTGGGAGTGCAGATTTAGCCCCTTCAAACAATACACATTTAGAAGGCGAAGGTGATTTTCCTAACGGGAAAAATTTGCATTTTGGAATCAGAGAGCATTCTATGGGGGCCATTAGCAACGGAATTGCCAACTATGGTTTATTTTTGCCGTTTTGTGCCACTTTTTTTGTTTTCAGCGATTATATGAGCGGGAGCATTCGGGTAAGTGCGATTATGAAAGCAAAAGTATTTTATATTTTTACTCACGACAGCATAGGTGTAGGAGAAGATGGAGCTACTCATCAGCCCATTGAACAGCTGAGTCACTTTAGAGCGATGCCAAATCTTTGTGTGTTCAGACCTGCAGATGCCAATGAAAATATTGCTTGCTGGAAAGTGGCCTTAAATATCCAATCTCCATCTATGTTTGTGTTATCGCGTCAAAATCTTCCCATTTTAAAATCCGCTTGTGTCGAAGATGTCAATAAAGGAGGCTATTTGCTCAAAGATACTAAAGCGGGCTTAAAAACTGAAATTACGCTTGTTGCAAGTGGAAGTGAAGTAACTTTGGCATTGCAGAGCGCCCAAATTCTAGAACTTGAGGGAATTGGCACAAAAGTTATTAGCGTGCCGTGTTTTGATTTGCTCATCAGACAGGAGTCGGCGTATTTAAAATCTTTGTTTAAAGATGGCAAAGTGCTTGCTATAGAAGCTGCAAGGGGGATTGAATGGTATCGATTTGCCGATGATGTAGTTTGTATGGAGGATTTTGGAAGTTCAGGAAATGGATCTGTGCTTTTTAAATATTATGGTTTTGAACCTGAAAATATTGTCAAAAGAGCCAAAATTTTGATTGAAGCTTGAGTTTTAAAGATTTTCAGGAGATAGAAATGCAAAATGATGTTTTAAATTTTTTTACCCAAAAGACACCTTTATATGTGTTTGCAACTAGGCGAAAAATCAATGCGTTTTATTTGGCTCGCGGGGATGGATTTTTGCCTTATGCAATGAGTGCAAGTGAATTTTTTAAAAGTGTTGTTTTTGTGCAAGGGTTAAAAGAAATTCCAAAAAATATTCGCAAAGTTTTTTTACTATGCATTATTTCTGAAATGCTCCATTCTGGACAGGATTTTGAGCGTAAGCTTGTATTTGAAAAAAGTTTTTTAGGATATTTGGAAAGTAGTTCGTTTTTATTTAATTTTTTTGATGAGTTGCGTAAGTTTTTGGTAGATTTTAAAGAGATTCCCTTGAAAGATACTTATGGGGATTATGAAGAACATTTGGAAATTCTTTTTGAGATTTATCGAAAATATCAAGAAAAACTTACTGCATTTGGATTTTTTGATATTCCGTTTGAACAGGATTATGAGATTTTAGAAGATTTTTTTGATAAATTTTCTTGCATAGAGTTTTATTTGGACGGATTTTTGAGTACTCAAGAGCGAAATATTTTGCATAAAATCGCTAAATTACTGCCTGTATTTGTGCATATTGAATGCGATATGTATAATAAAGAACATTTTGATTTTTTGAAAGTTTCTTTGGAAGAAGGTTTTGATTATAAAATCGATTGGAAAACCTCTGAAATCCTCTCGCAAGTCCCTTTGAATACTGTTTTGAATGTTGAGATTTTTGGTTTTAGTTCTAGAATTAATCAGTGTGCTTTGGTTTTTGAACGCGTTAATGAATGGTTAGAAGAGGGAATTGATCCTCAAAAAATCGCAATTATCACGCCTGATGAAGCTTTTTCAAAATACCTCAAGCTTTTAGACAAATACCATAATCTTAACTTTGCAATGGGGAAAGAGATTCAAAACCTTGCTTATGTTCAAAACCTTAAGGAGAAGCTTAAGTTTTGCAAAGAAAATCATTTTAGCAGTGATTTGCACCCTTTGGAATGGCTACGTCAAGAAAGTGAAATATTGCTTAAAAATGCTTCCGAACGAGAGATTTTAGAAAGATTTCGTTCTGAAATTTTGATGTCTTATGAAAAAATTACTCAAAGTCTTGATAAATTTTTACCTGAAGAGATTTTGGAATTGTATCTTTTGGACTTGAGTGATTTTAGAATTGATGATGTAAATGGAGGAAAGGTTAGAGTAATGGGGGTTTTGGAGTCAAGGGGACTAAGCTTTGAGAGGGTAGTTATTGTGGATTTTAATGATGATTTCGTTCCTAGTCTCAAAGATAGTGATATGTTTTTAAACACCAAAATCAGAAAATCTCTTCAAATCCCTACATTAAAGGATAGGCAGGATTTGCAAAAGCATTATTATCTGCAGATTTTAAACAATACACAAAAGGTAGATATTGCTTTTGTAGATACAGAGAACCTCTCTTATTCCAAAATGATTGATGAGTTAGATTTAGCGGGGAAGATTTGCAATGGCGATGAAAAATACAGGATTTTTCCATTTAATCAAGAAAAAATCCATAAACAAGAGAAATTTGTAGATTGTCTCCCGCAAGACTTTAAATTTTCTGCTACAAAAATCAATACATTTTTATCCTGTAAGCGGAAATTTTATTACGCCTATTTAAAAAAGCTTCAATCACCTGAGAATACAAACGCGAATATCGGAGAGATAATCCATAATTTACTCAAACAAAGCTATACAAAATTTGAGGGTAAAATTCCTCAAATAGAGCTCATCAAACAAGAAGTTACAGATCAAATAGAATGTATGGCAGGCATTTCTGCGATGGATCGAATAAAATTGCAACTTGCTATTAAAGAGCTTGATGCATTTTGGAAAAACGAAATCGAGCGTGTAGAAACCGGCATTGCAGTTTTGGGTTGTGAGAAAGATTTTGAAACTAAGATAGGGAAGTTTGTTTTCAGTGGTCGTATTGATAGAATCGATACTTTTTCAAATAAGATTTTTTTGATTGATTATAAATTTAAATCTGAACTTAAAGTTGATACGGAAGAAGACCTAGAAGAAAGTTGTGATTTTCAACTGCCTGTTTATTTATATGGGGCAAAAGCGTTAGGATATGATGGAGAGATTGAGGGGTATTTTTACGATCTTAAAAAGGGTGAGTTTAGAAAAGAGGAAGTATTGGAGCAGAAAGCGAAGATTTTGGAAAGAAAATTAAAAATTTTTGATGATGAAATTGATTTTGAAATGACCCAAGAAAAAAAGAATTGCAAATATTGTTGTTTTGTAGATATTTGCGGGATTGATATTTAGTCTTTAATCGCAGCGATTTGTTCTTTGGTTACGATGCTAAATTTTGTGTCGTGATTGTATTTTGAATTTCTTGCTTCTTCGATAAGCTGTTTGGTATCAATATCTATATAAGGATCAATGTAACCGAGTTCAAATTTTTGACGATTGATGTTGGAATAGAACTCTCCATCTTTTTTAACAATGACAACACTGTAATTTTTTGAGATTGACATAATTTGAATTTTTAGGGACATTTCAAGTTTTTGATTAGTCGTGAAGATCAGAAATTTTTTTTCATGGGACTGCTTGTATTTAAAATAATAGTTATAGACCACTCTTTCATTCTCACTCAGTTTATTTTTGTCAAGTCGGCGTAAATATTGCCCCAAAAAAGTCATCGTGCAGTAAGAATCGTTAATATCGTGTTTAAAAAACATATTTTTTATAGCTGTGGAACTCATCCCGAGTTTCCAGATTTTGTCATCAAGACTTGTAGCACAAATATCCATAGCTTCTTTTGTCTTATTTACAAGAATTTCATAAAACTTTTTGAAAACAACTTCAAATATCTTGAGATGTTGGTTTTTGAATCCATCTGTAAGTGCAGTGAGATTTTCAAGGGTTTTATTTAGAATTTTAATTTCTTCTTCTGATTTTGCAATGATGAATCTGATATTTTCAAGTTTTATATTTAAAGATTTTTCATCATTTTTTTTATTTTCGAGTTTAGCTTTGATTTGTTTGATTTCATAAATACTATTTTTTATTTTATTGTTGAGTTGGAGGATTTTTTCTTTAGTACCAAGAATGGCCTTGATGGTACCCCGATAGTTATATTGGCTTTCTAAAAAACAATCTTCATAGATTTTTTCAATATTGAGATTGATATTTTTTGTGAAATTTTTATAGGAATATTCAAGCTGATTGAGTCTTTGCAGATCATTTGCAAAAGTGTCCATTGTGATATTTCTATCGGTAAAAACCAAATAATCCATAGCTTTAAGTAAAAAGCGTTTAGTGAGTAAATAATTAATTTTTGAAGTTCCGCTAGAGTCGTTTTCATCCAAAATGAACTTAATTGCATTAAATTCTTGGGCAAAGTATTCTTTTAAGCAATCCTGAATTGAGGAAGTGGTTTCAATTGTTTTTAGAGCAAAGTAATTGGTTTCTTTGAATATTTTTTGAACCATTTGGTTTCGAGTATCCTGCTCTTTTTGCTTGAGTTCTTCATCGGTATTGGTTTTCCAAAAATCATTTTCTTTAATAATGCCATTGAGTGGAAATTCTTGATAGTAAGAAGCTTTTGCATCGGTGATGGAATATCCGTTTGTATCGCATCTGAATTCTACAAACATCCCTACAACAGGTAAAAATCTTGTATCGTGCCAACTTTCTTTGCGGAGTTCAAAAATTTTTTTTGATGCGTTGGTTACGACCCCAGAACCCGTAGAAATCGAATACCTTAGAATTTTTCCATGCATTTTAAAATCCTATACTATGCTATAATTTGAATTAAAATCTATATAAGGACAAGCTATTAAAAAATTATACCTATTTGTAATTTTTTCTGCAATACTCATCTTTTTATCTATCGCTACAATATTCGGAGATAGTGGTCTTGTAGGTAATTTTGGAGTTATTTTTGCAAATGCAAATATAGAATTTTTTGGCTATACAGCTTATTTTTACTTATTGTTCTTGATTTATCCTGCTTATCTTTTGTACAAAAATATTGATTTTGATCAGAGACGGATTGAGTTGATTTTGGCAGGTGTTTTGGGATTTGTAACTCTATTGATTTTACAGGCTGTAATTTTGAAAAAAGGAGTAATTGGGAAAGCGATTTTAGATTTTTTGTATCCTTTTATCGGTCTTTTTGGAATTTGTGTGTTAATTTTTATTATGTTTTTTTTGTCTTATATGATTTTTTTTCCAAAAAACTTTATTTATTTATTGGGTAATTTTAAAAAATATCGTGTGAAATTGTTTTCTTATGTTAAAAATTTATTCAAAGATTCTTCATCTTTCTCAAATATAAAAAGATTTTTTCTGAAAGATCAGATTACAGAACCTTTCAAGCCGATTATTCGGGAAGATTTGCCAAAGAATCCTGAAAACAAAGATACACAAATCATTTTTAATGAAAATAAGATCAAAATTAGCTATAACGTAGTATCTGATAAAGACAATGAGGAAAAGAAATATGCAAGTATGGTGAGGCTTGTGGGAGAAAATGAAAAAGGAGAGGTTAGGGAAGTCAATGTGGAAAGGGTTTTGAATCGTAATAAGAAATTTTTTGAGGAGTTGCGTGCCAACCATTTTAATGATTCGACTTCGAATTTAAAGCCTGAAGCTATTCTAGACAACATTTCCAAAGACTTCGTTTTGCAATCTGATGAAAATCAGATTCTTTCTCATCTAAAAAAACCCCTAAAAGAAAATATATCTGATATAAAAACAAGTATTGATGAAAAAGAATCTGAAACTATTCTCCTAGAATCAATGCTTGATAATATGCAACAAGATGATAATTTTTCTGATCAAAAAGAACAAGAAGAAAATTTAAATTTTTCTACAGAGAATGAGAAATTGGAGATTCTGGTTTCTGAAAAAACATTCCAGTCAGTTTTGCCCAAACAAAAACCTTTAATCGTAAAAGAATTGGCAGAGAATAAGCAACTTCTTGAAGAGCTTGATTTTGGAGAGGTGGAAAAACCAAAAGATTACCGACTTCCAAGCACACAATTACTTCAAATGCCCAAAGCCCAATCTTTGCATATAGATGAGAATGAGATCGATAAGAAAATTCAAGATCTTCTCTCTAAGCTAAAAATGTTTAAAATAGATGGAGACATTGCCAGAACTTATTCAGGACCGATTGTAACGACTTTTGAATTTCGTCCTGCACCCAATGTAAAAGTAAGTAGAATTTTGACTTTGGGAGATGATTTGGCTATGGCATTGTGCGCCCAATCGATTCGCATTCAAGCCCCCATACCAGGAAAAGATGTGGTGGGCATTGAAATTCCCAATGCCAAAACAGAGACAATTTATCTTCGCGAAATTTTAGAAAGCGATCTGTTTAAAAATTCCACTTCCCCATTAACTTTGGCACTTGGAAAAGATATTGTTGGGAATTCTTTTATTACCGATCTTAAAAAATTACCTCATCTATTAATTGCAGGAACGACAGGAAGTGGGAAAAGTGTGGGTGTGAATGCGATGATTTTGTCTTTGCTTTTTAGGAATTCTCCAGATAACCTTAAGCTTATTATGATTGATCCTAAGATGGTGGAATTTAGTATGTATGCAGATATTCCTCATCTTCTCACTCCTATCATTACCAGTCCAAAAAAGGCAATTTCAGCCTTAGCGAGTGCGGTTAAAGAAATGGAGAGGCGTTATAAGATTATGAGTGAATGCAAAACGAAAAATATCGATAAATACAATCCAAAAGCTAAGCTTGAGGGGCTTGAAGTTTTTCCATTTTTAGTGATTATTATTGATGAGTTAGCTGATTTAATGATGACAGGAGGAAAAGAAGCTGAATTTCCTATAGCCAGAATTGCCCAAATGGGAAGGGCAGCAGGTTTGCATTTGATTGTAGCTACACAACGTCCAAGCGTAGATGTTGTGACTGGTTTGATTAAAACCAATCTTCCCTCAAGAATTAGTTTTAAAGTTGGTTCTAAGATAGACTCAAGGGTTGTTTTGGATGTCGAAGGTGCGCAAAGTTTGCTTGGAAGAGGGGATATGCTTTTTACTCCTCCAGGAATAGGAGGGGTGGTAAGATTACACGCTCCGTGGGCTTCTGAGGAAGAGATAGAGGAAATTGTAGAATTTATTAAATCCCAAAGAGAAGTTGTATATGACAAGGATTTTTTGCTTGATGAAGCTGAAGTTCCTCTGCCTGCTTCACCTTCTGAGGGCGGAGAAATTATCGATGAAGCAAAACGCATTATTTTGCAAGATAAAAAAACCTCTATCAGTTATTTGCAAAGAAGGCTTGGGGTTGGTTATAACAAAGCTGCTTCAATTATTGAAGAATTGCAAAATCAAGGCTTTCTTTCTGAACCCAATACAAAAGGAGTAAGGGAAATCATAGGCAGATAAAACTTTATTTATTTTATATATTTTTAATGTATATTTTAAATATTTCTATACAATAAAATTTTAAGATTAAGGATAACTATGTGGATTACACGACAGATAAGCCCAAATTTTCGTCAAGAATATACCATTGACACTAAAATACTTGATGCTAGAAGTTCTGAACATATACTAGAAATTTTTAAAAGTATTGATTTTGATCAAATAGCTATTATTGATGAATATTACATTATGTTAAGAAAATATCTTTATATTGAGAGCGAACTTTATGCTCATTTGCCGGCGTGTTCTCATCCCAATCCAAAAAATGCGCTAATATTGGGGGGATTTAACTTAGAAATTGCTTTTGAACTTTTAAAACATCAGGAATTGTATGTTGATTTTGTTCAAAGTGATGAAAAGATTTTAGATTCCTTGATTAGTTTTTTACCGAATTTTTCTTCATTGGGTGTAAATCCCCGATTTAAAAGATTCTCAAGGGCAATTGATCTAGATGTGAAAAAATATGATTTGGTTATTTGTTTGCATCAGCCTGATAAACATGAAATTGATGGGATACAAAGAATACTTTCTAAAGAGGGAATATTGATTTTTTTTACCAAGCATCCTTTGCTTGAGTTTGATGGATTTAAAGAAAGTATTTTAGAGGCAGGGCAGTTTTTTGATATTGTAATGCCATTTTTTGCTCCTTTGTCTGTTCTAACGGATAGAGGCTTTGTTTTTGCTTCAAAAAAATATCATCCTTTGGCAGATATGTTGTTGCAAAAAGTTGATATGCTTGAAAATCTTAAATATTATAATGCCGATATCCATCAAAGTGCTTTTGCTTTGTCCAATACTTTGATGCATAAACTCAAAGGCATTTTGAAAAATTGATATGGGCTTAAAATATGCTATCGCACTCACAGGTGGAATAGGATCGGGTAAAAGCACGGTTGCAAGCCTTTTTTCTCTATATGGCTATAGTGTCGTTGATACTGATAAAATAGCACATCAGATATTGGAAGAGAATCAGGAAGCCATTCAAAATATTTTTTCTAAAAAGATTTTGAATGAATATGGCAAGATAGATAGAAAGAAATTAGGAAAAATAATTTTTTCCGATCAAAAAGCTCGCAAACTTCTAGAAGATTTATTGCATCCCCAAATTCGTGAGAAAGTGCTTAAATATGCAAAAGAGCTTGAAACTCATCATAAATTATATTTTTTGGATATCCCTTTATTTTTTGAGGTAGGAGGTAGGAAAACTTATGAAGTCAATAAGGTATTGCTTGTTTATGCTCCTTTGGAGATACAAATCACAAGGGTTATGGATCGAGATTTTTTAAGCAGAGAAGAAGCTCTTAAAAGAATTCAAGCCCAAATAGATATTGAGCATAAAAAGCTTCAAAGCGATGATGTGATTGACAATACCAAAGATTTAAAAGCATTGCAAAAAGAAGTTGAAAATTTTCTCCATCGTCTCTCTTAGCATTTTTTTATAAGCAATAAAGTTTTATAATTTCCTAAAAAAGAATCGATTCCATTTTGTTGAAGGATAATTAATGATAACCCTGAAAAAAGCTCTTTCGCTTCCTCAAGAAGAACTCAAAGAAATTAAATCTCAAATTAGAGAAGAAGTAAAGAAAAATATAGAACTCAATGCTTACATCGATCAACCTCTAGAGAGCATTGAAAATGGTGTTCCGATTTTGATTAAAGACAATATAAATGTTAAAGATTGGGAGATTACTTGTGCAAGTAAAATTTTAAAGGGATATATCTCTCCTTATAATGCCAGCGTGATAGAAAAATTACATCAAAATGGAATGTGTGGATTTGGACGTGCAAATATGGATGAATTTGCTATGGGGAGTACGACTGAATCAAGTTGCTATGGGAGGACGAAAAATCCACGCGATATTTCAAGAGTTCCAGGCGGAAGTTCTGGTGGGAGTGCAGCAGCAGTTGCTGGAGGTCTAGCTATAGCTGCATTGGGGAGTGATACTGGTGGATCTATCAGACAACCTGCAGGATTTTGCGGTTGTGTAGGGCTCAAGCCGACTTATGGCAGAGTAAGCAGGTATGGGCTTGTTGCTTATAGTTCTAGTCTTGATCAGATTGGTCCAATCACACAAAATGTAGAAGATTGTGCAATATTATTTGATGCGATCAGTGGTTGTGACAAAAAGGACTCTACAAGTGCTCAAATACCTCCTGCTCAGACATTTTCAAAGTTGGATGGGGATAGACGATTTAAGATAGCAATTTTAGAGGACTATCTTAAAGATGCAGATCCTGAGATCCAAAAGGCATATCAGGGAATCATTAAAACGATGGAATCTATGGGCCATCAGATTGTTCCTAAAACGATGTTAGACACTCATTATCATATTTCTGCTTATTATGTTATTTGCACTGCTGAAGCGAGTTCGAATCTTGCAAGATTTGATGGCGTAAGATATGGTAATCGCGCAAAAATGCCAGAGAATTTAAAAGATTTATACATCAAAACAAGGAGCGAAGGTTTTGGAGAAGAGGTAAAAAGACGCATTATGCTGGGAAATTTTGTTTTAAGTAGTGGCTATTATGACGCTTATTATCTAAAAGCTCAAAAGATAAGACAATTGATCAAAAAACAATACGAAGAAGTGTTTCGCGATACAGATATGATTCTCTCTCCTGTTGCTCCAAGTATTGCTCCGAAATTTGGAAGTATGAATTCTCCATTGGAAATGTATTTAAGTGATATTTATACTATCGGGGTCAATCTTGCAGGATTGCCTTCAATTTCTTTGCCTGTGGCAAAATCAAAAGAAGGTTTGCCCATAGCAATGCAATTAATCGGGGAAAGTTTTGATGAGCAGAGTATTTTGGACGCTGCTTATGGGTTGGAGCAGATTTTGGAAATAAAATTTGATTAGGAGAGAAGAATGAAATTAATACAAAAAGCTTTGACATTTGAAGACATTTTGTTGGTTCCGGGGTATTCAGAAGTATTGCCAAAGGAAGTTTCAACGGTTTCTAAACTCACTAAAAATATAGGATTAAATATTCCTTTTGTCAGTGCGGCTATGGATACAGTAACCGAATACAGGACAGCAATAGCAATGGCTCGATTGGGGGGAATCGGAATTATCCATAAAAATATGGATATTGCCTCTCAGGTTGCAGAAATTAAAAAAGTTAAAAAAAGTGAGAGTGGGGTCATCACTGATCCCATTTATATTCAAGCAAATCGTAGTTTGGCAGATGCGAAAGTAATTACTGATAATTACAAAATTTCAGGTGTGCCGGTTGTAGATGAGAATGGATTGCTAATAGGTATTTTGACAAATAGGGATGTGCGTTTTGAAACAGATTTGAGCAAGAAAGTCGGCGATGTAATGACAAAGGCTCCTTTAATAACAGCTTCAGTTGGGATTAGTCTCGAAGAAGCTCGCGAAATTATGCACAGACACAGAATCGAAAAACTTCCGATTGTGAATGATAAAAATATTTTAAAAGGTCTGATTACCATTAAAGATATTCAAAAACGCATTGAGTATCCTAATGCCAATAAAGATGAATTTGGAAGACTTAGAGTTGGTGCAGCTATTGGAGTAGGGCAACTTGATAGGGCAGAAGCTTTGATTCAAGCAGGTGTAGATGTGCTTGTTCTTGATAGTGCACATGGGCATTCTATTAATGTAATCCGAACTTTGGAAAATGTCAAGAATAAGTTTTCAGTTGATATCATTGTAGGTAATGTAGTAACGCCAAAAGCCACTCAAGATCTTATCAGCGCAGGAGCAGATGGAGTTAAAGTCGGAATTGGTCCAGGAAGTATTTGTACGACAAGAATTGTTGCAGGAGTTGGAATGCCTCAAGTGTCGGCTATTGATGGTTGTTCCAATGTTGCGATCAAGCACGGTGTTCCAATTATTGCTGATGGAGGTATAAAATATTCTGGAGATGTTGCTAAAGCCCTTGCAGTAGGGGCATCTTCGGTAATGGTTGGGAGTTTGTTGGCGGGGACAGAAGAGTCTCCGGGGGATTTGATGATTTATCAAGGAAGACAGTATAAAAGTTATCGTGGTATGGGAAGCATTGGAGCGATGACAAAGGGAAGTTCGGATAGATATTTTCAAGAAGGAACAGCTCAAGAAAAACTTGTTCCAGAGGGGATTGAAGGGAGAGTACCTTATCGCGGTAAAATTTCAGATGTGATCCATCAACTTGTTGGGGGCCTGCGTTCTTCAATGGGGTATTTAGGCAGTAAAAATATTCCGCATTTATGGGAAAATGCCGAGTTTATCGAGATTACTTCTGCAGGTCTTAGGGAATCTCACGTTCACGATGTTGATATTACTAAAGAAGCCCCAAATTATCACGGATAAAATGCAGATTTTAAAAAGTCGCGATGGTAGCTCGACCATTTTTAATCAAGAATATGGAGAGTGTTATCATAGTCTGAAAGATGGAGCTTATACTGAAACCCTACATAAACATATTTTACCTCCTATTTTATTTGCAAAATCGCTTCAAAAACCATCGTTAAAGATTTTAGATATTTGTTTTGGACTAGGTTATAATTCATTTGCCACTATGATGCAGTATTTAAAAATGGGCTATAAAGGAAAGATTGAAATTTTCTCTCCCGAGAAAGACAGGGGAGTATTTGAAAAAATTTTGGCTTTGCAGTATCCTGAAGAACTATCTAAAATTAATATTCCAAAAATCATTGAAACTTTGCAATTAAAAAATAAAATTTTGATTACCCCTGACATAAGTTTAGAACTATTTTTTGGAGATGCCCATTATTATTTGAGTCAATTTAGCAATGGAGATATTGATATTGTCTATCAAGATGCGTTTAGTCCTAAGGTCAATTTCGATCTGTGGAGTTTGGAGTATTTTTTAGAACTTTTTAGAGTTACTCATATTGATTGCATTATCACCACTTATTGTGTTAATCGCGAAATTCTTTTGAATGCCAAGAATGCGGGTTTTTTTGTTTATAAATACAATAGCAGCCACACTAGAAAAAGTGCTTTTTTTGTTAAGGAAAAGATTTTGGAGAGCGAAAAGCTTATATTATGGGAATAGGGTGAGATAGTATTTTATTTTGGTTTAGCGTTTTTATCTAAAATCGATTTGATTTCTTGGATATTGTTTGGATCGGTTGAGAAAAAGATCTCAACTCGGTTGTTTTTTAGTTTGTTCTCAACAGAATTGTTGGGTGCTAAAGGTTTGTATTTTCCATATGAAGAATAAGATAATTGTTCAGGAGAAACCCCATCTTGAATCAATGCTTTCATAACGCTTAAAGCTCTGCTAGCAGCAAGATCGTAATGATTTTTAAAAGCTGAATCTTTTGGTAAAGGAGAATTATCTGTATATCCTCTGATGTCTATATTGACTTGGGGAGGAAATTTTTTAATGATTTGAGCAACACGTTTGATATACATCATCATATCGCTGTTAGAAATATCTGCACTTCCTTGTTTAAAAATGAGATTAGCAGGTAATTTTAATACCACGCCTTGTTCAATCTGCTCTAAAATACCACCTTCTTCAATCATATTTTTAAGTTCGGTAATATTTTCGATGGCTACAGAGGAAGAAGACTGTTGGGATTGATAAATTCTGCTTCCTTCTGTTTCTTCAGATTCCTCACCGGGATTAGGAGGGATAGGGATTACAGGCTGCAATGTTTCAGGCTTGGAAGTGGAGTTGAAAATTTTGATAAATTCAGTTTTTAAAGCTTCAACTTTAGCTTTGTTGGTTGCAGAAATTGCATAAAGAGCAATAAAAAGAGCTAAAAGCAAAGAAAGAAAGTCAGCATAGGGAACTGCCCATTTTTCTCCGGCTGGGCATTCGACTTTTTTATTTTTTTTTGACATTTATTGTTCTACTCAAATTGCGAAATTTTTGGTTCATCAGGACCTAAAAAACTTAAAAGTTTTGCTTCTAGACTTCGGGGATTGTCTCCATTGGCTATCCCAATGATTCCCTCAAGTACAACCATTTTTTCTTTGACAATGTCTTTTGATTTTGCTTTGAGTTTATTTCCCCAAGGACCAAAAATTGCATAACTGCACATAATTCCCGTTACCGTAGCTGTAAAAGCCCCTGCAATTCCTGCAGCCATTTCTGCAGGATTATCTAATTTTTGGAGTGCAAGCATCAGACCCATAACCGCTCCTACAAGACCAAAGGTAGGGGCTGATTCGCCGGCTATTATCCAATAGTGTGCAGCCCCGTGGTAATATTCTTCAAGCTCTTCAATTTGGACTTCCATATCTTCTTTTACAGATTTAGCATCTTTTCCATCAATAATCATTGAAAGCGCTTCACGCGTAAAATCGTCCTCAACTTGCGCAGCTTTTGCTTCAAGAGATAAAACACCATCTCTTCTTGCAAGAGTAGCAAACTCTATCAGTTGTCTGATTGTTGCATTAAGATTGACTTTTGAATTTAAAAATACAACCTTAAGCTCTTTGTATCCCGCTTTTACAAAACGAGCGTGAGTTCCTGTCATTGCAGAAAATAGTGTTGTAGGCACGATGATGATTACGGAGCTCAAATGGATGATGTGCAATGGATTTCCACCCTCTAGGATGTCGCCCAAAGAGATAGCGCCAAGAGCCAAAAACATACCTAATAGTGTTGAGAGATCCATATTCTTTCCATCATTTTGAATTTGATTTATTTTTTAAAATTATACTTAAAAAATCGGCCGGAAAATTTAAAATTTTATAGTTTCCTCACAGATTTTCTCTTTTGTAATCCGAAATGAAGCAATATTCGGCTCATTTTGGAGGGATATAATACAATAGCTTTGTCGGGGATCATAAATGTATTTTAGATCTTCTTTTGATGGGTAGGCCTTATTAAAAGGATGGGAGTGAAAGATCCCTATAATTTCAAGATTTTGTTTTTTTGCCCTTTGGAGTGCATTTAGTTGATCTTGGGGGGAGAGCATAAAAAAATGTTGAGGATTTTGATGGATGTTTTTGATTTTAAAAAGCTCTTCCACTTGGTTTTGAAGTGTTATTTTATCTTGTTTTCCCAAAAAATACCCGCAACATTCATTGGGGTAATTTGATTGTGCATAGGCAATCAAGTCGTTATAAAGCTCTTTTGTCAGGCTAATCATTGTGGGTAATCTCTGAGTTCTTTGATGCCATTTTCTCCACAAATTCGACATTGTGGATTTTTAGATACGTCTATTTTTCTAAAATCCATTGTTTTTGTATCGACACTTAAGAGTTTATTTGTAAGTAAATCTCCAATGCCTAAAAGATATTTAATCGCCTCAGCAGCTTGAATACATCCGATTAATCCAGGCAATACTCCAAATAAGCCAGCTCTAAAAATTGGATTGAGTTCCACAGGTGGAGGAGTGTCAAAAGCACACGCAAAACAAGCACTTTGGTGAGGCAATACGGTCATTGTTTGCCCTCTGTATTTAAGTACGCCGGCGTGAGAATAGGGTTTATTTGCAAGCACGCAAGCATCATTTATCAAAAATTTACCGGCAAAATTGTCTGTAGCATCAATGATAAAATCATAGTCATTAATGATTTTTAAGGCATTTGCAGAAGTGAATTTTTCAAAATAAGTTTCAATTTTTATATCCGGATTGATGGCATTCATAGTGATTTTTGCCGAACGAGTTTTTGGAAAGCCAATTTCTTCTGTTGTATGAATGATTTGTCTCTGGAGATTGCTGATTTCTACAATATCAAAATCTAATATACCGATTTTCCCTATCCCTGCAGCTGCTAGATACATTGCATTGGGGGAGCCTAATCCTCCTGCACCAATGATGAGGACGCTCGAATTCAGCAATTTGATTTGCCCCTTTTCATCTACATCTTCAAGCATAATATGCCTCAAATAGCGTTCTTTTTGATTTTGGGTCAGTGTCATAATAATTCCTTTAGGTATAAATTCTTTGAATCCATAGGCTTGCATTAGCTTGTTCATCAAATAAAAAAGTTTTTTCTCCGTGTCCAGGATAAATTGTTTTATTTATCGCAGCATCTAATTTTTGAAATCTCAATAAGGATTCTTTCATATCGTTAGAATTTGAATAAGGAAAATCATATCTCCCGATAGAGCGATAAAAAATGAAATCGCCGCTGAAAAACATATCATTGATTTCAATCATCGAACATCCGGGAGTATGACCAGGAAAATGCCAATATTTTATATCAAAATCAGAAATTTTGAAAGCAACACTTGATTTTTGTCCTTCAACCAAATGATCGGGAGTGCAGGGGGATAAGCCTAGATTAAAGCAGTCTGAATCTAGCATAAAAGCATCTTCTTTTGGAGCATATAACGGGACATTTGGGAAAATACCTTTTAAATCTGCCAAGCTCCAAATATGGTCGTAATGCCCGTGAGTTACTAGTAATGCTAAGGGATTTTTTGCATTTTGAACTACCCATTGAGTTGCTCCGATACCTGGATCAATGATAAACTCTCCTTTGGTAGTTTTTAATATATAACAATTGGTTTGTGGAGAACCAAATGCTTTTACAAGCAACTCCATAAGAATCTTTCCTTAAATTTTATATTTTGATTTGCGAAGCATTTTAATAATTCTATCTAAATGTTTTAATGGAATTTTATAAATATTGCTGTAAAAATAGTAAAATTTTGATAGTTATGCGAAATTTAGGACAAAAGGATGAGGCAATGTTTGATAAAAATTACAAAATAGATGATTTGATGGATTTTGATGAAAAATATGTGTTGCATACTTATGCGCGCAAAAAAATTCGTTTTTCTTATGGTCAAAATGCCAGACTTTATACGCCTTGCTCTAGGGAGTTTATAGATTTTGGAAGCGGCATAGGAGTTTGTAGTGTGGGTCATGGAAATCAGGAATTGGCCGATGCTATTGCTAAACAAGCCAAAGATTTGATCCATTTATCTAATCTTTATCTCATCGAACCTCAAGCCCTTTTAGCAAAAAAACTGGTGGAGCTTTGTGGTTATGATATGAGGGTATTTTTTAGTAATAGCGGTGCTGAAGCCAATGAATGTGCTATTAAGATTGCTAGAAAGTTTGGAGAAAAAGATGAAAAAATCGATAGGTATAAAATCATAACTTTGGAGTCGAGTTTTCATGGAAGAACTATTAGTACGCTTAAAGCGACAGGTCAAGATAAAATGCATTTGCACTTTGCGCCATTTCCTGATGGGTTTTTGCGTGCTAAAGATATTGATGATATTTATAATGTTGTCGATTCTAAAACTTGTGGGGTATTGCTTGAGCTTATTCAAGGTGAAGGTGGGATTTCTCCTATGGATAAGGAAAAAATTCAAAAATTAGCAAAATTTCTCAAAGAAAAAAATATTCTTTTAATGGTTGATGAAGTCCAAAGCGGAATTTATAGGACTGGAGAGATTTTTGCTTCAAAGGTTTATGGCATTACTCCTGATATTATCAGCACTGCAAAAGGTTTGGGTGGCGGCATTCCAATTGGGGCAACTTTGACGAATTTGAAAAATATATTTGTGCCAAGTGATCACGGCAGTACATTTGGAGGGAATTTTTTATCCACAAGAGCTGGGCTTTGCGTACTTGAAATTTTGGAAAAGGAATACAATTCAGGCAAACTTGTTGCAACGATTGATTCATTCAATCAACATTTAGAAAAAATTATCAGTGATTTTTCTTTTTTGTTTGAAAAAAAAGTTGGGATTGGTTTGATGTGCGGTTTGGTTGCAAAAGATGACAATATTCAAAAAAATATTATTGAAAATGCCTTTGAAGAGGGACTTTTAGTATTAAAGTCAGGGAAAAATGTAGTTAGGTTTTTGCCTCCTTTAACGATCAAGGAAGATGAGATAAGTGAGGGTTTTGAAAGATTGAGGAAGGCTTGTTGTAAATTATGATACCTTTTAGTTCCTATATGCGTGAGTGGCTTTATGGAAAAGACGGGTATTACCATAAAGCTTCAATAGGGCAAAAAGGGGATTTTTACACTTCAGTTTCATCAAGTAGATTTTTTGGGGGAACAATCGCTCATCATTTACTGGACCTTTTAGAAACTAAAAAGCTGACATTGCCCTTAAAGATCATTGAAATAGGAGCGGATAAAGGTCATTTATTGAGCGATATTGCGCAATTTTTATCTGCTCTTTCAGTGGGTGCGATCCAAGATTGTGAATTTATCAGCATTGAGCCATTGCCTGGATTGGCCTTGATTCAAGAAAATAATTTTTTAATGCACACAGGCTTAAAATTAAAAATCTACAAAGATTTACAAGATTTAAATCTTGATATCTCTGATTGTGCATTTCTCTATTGCAACGAACTTTTTGATGCATTTCCTTGTGAAATTTTCGATAATGGCAAGATGGCTTATGCAGATAACCATCGTATATTTTGGAAAAAGCCCTCTGATGAAATACTTTCTTTGGCAGATAAATGTGGGGTATTTCAGGGACAAATACCTGTTGATTTGGAAAATTTTATTTTCAAACTTACTGAAAAACTAAAGCACGTTAAAATTTGGAGATTTTTAACTTTTGATTATGGACAATGGGGGGCTAGGAACGATATTAATTTAAGAGTTTATCAGAATCATCAGGTTTATCATTTTTTAGACATTGAAAAAAAATTAGAAAATTTTTATCAAAATTCTGATATAACTTATGATGTTGATTTTTCTTTGATTTGTTATTTTTTTGAATCTTTTGGTGCTAAAAAACTATTATTTGAATCGCAGGCAAAGGCATTATTAGATTTGGGATTAGGTGATTTATTGGAAAAATTTTCTCAAAATACAAGTTATCAAAACTATTTAAGAGAAATTTCAAAAATCAAGCCTTTAATTAGTCCAGGCGGACTTGGAGAGAGATTTCAAGCCATAGAATTTGGGAATGGGGTAAATTTCTAAATTACTCTTCGGCTTGTTTTGGATAGCAAAAACGATAGCCTCTTCGACGAACAGTTTCCACAGTGGAAATATTGAGAGGTTTGTCCATTTTTTGTCTGATTTGATTGATGGCTACTTCAATAACATTTGGAGTTACAAGTTCGGGTTCTTCCCAAATTGCATCAAGTAATTGTTCTTTGGATACAATTTGATCCCTGTGTCTAGCCAGATGAGTGAGAACTTCAAATGGCTTACCTTTGACTTCGATTTCTTTGCCTTTATATGTAATCTTCTCTTCATCAGGATTGATGACTAAATCTTCAATTTCAATGATACTTGAACCCCAGAATCTGAGTCTTGCTTCAATTCTTGCAATCAACACATTTAAGTCAAAGGGTTTGGCAATAAAATCATCAACTCCCGTTTTGAATGCTTCAATTTCTTGATCGGGCTTAGGCTTATGAGCAAGCATAATGATAGGGACGCAGGGGTATTTTGATTTTACTTGAGAGACGATACTGATACCATCGCCATCAGGAAGTTTTGAATTGATTAAGATGAGATCGTAGTTTCTAATGCTTATAAAATATTCACCGTCTTTGAGATTTTCGGCAATATCAGTTTGATAACTATGTTGGTTTAAAAAATCGCTGACAGTCTTGCCTAGCGGAGACTCATCTTCTATTATTAAAATACGCATCCATTAATCCTTAAGCTAAAGATAATATTAAATCCTTGGGATTATAACATAGTTTTAGATTAATTTAAACAGATAATGAAAGAATTTTATCAATCTCAAATCCATTGACTAAATGTATACTTTTTGTTTATAAAATACTCGCAACCAAATTTCAGTTTATTCTGGTTTGGCCAGATGCACACAAGAGTAGAGTCACCTCCCCCTCCTTTCTCTACTTAAAATTTATGTGCATCGATCTCCTTTTTGTTTTGTTAAGTTATTGAAATATAATTTATTATTATGGTTATCCCTGAAGTGAATTTTGGGGATAACTTAACTTTGTAATAATCTTGGAAATATTTGGAAATATATTGTTAATTTATAGGTAATTTACCAAAGACATTTGATTGATTTTACTAGTAGATGACAAGACTGCGTTATAGTTTGTTGTAAGATTTGAGAATTTATTATAAGTTTCTGCTAGATCTGTTCCTATAACTTCTCCTTTGATGGAATCTACTTGAACTTTTAAAATTTCATTTCTTCTGATAATGTTTTCAAAAGTTTTGCCGTGAGCCCCATTTAAAGCAACCATTTTTTCAATATGATCACTGAGATGCTCAAAGGCACTTAAACCATTTTGTATCCCAATTTTTCTCATATCGGTTGTATAAACTTTTCCAAAATTATCAGGTCTGTAAATACCTTTTTTAACAGAATCGATAATGTCGTCAATTTGCTTGAAAAAATCAATATCAGGTTGATCAATCGTAAGGGCATTATTAGCATTTAGACGAATACCAGAAATATCGTTTTTTATTGCTTGGGTTGAAAAATCATTCGTTGCATTATTGTAAATCATAAATTTCATTTTGCTCAAAGAACGCATATTGTCTTGAATCTCAATTTTTCCATTCCTGTTCATACTGATTGACAAAGTTCTTTTAGCCTGATCCAACAACATTTCATAAGTGCTTTTGTTTTCTTGAGTGGGTGCATTATTTCTATTTTCAGCTTTCAAATAAGCTTCTTGATTTTGATTGCTGTAATTAAGTGCTATACTCATTGCATCCATAAGTTGTTGGTAAGTGATGTCATTTGGTTTGGTAATTGTAATCGCAGGAGGTTCATCGTGCGGGTTATAAAGAGGTATGATATACTCCGATTTATTAGGAGTTTTGCTTGGAAGTTTTAAATAGGAGCCTTTGTTATCAAAAAGTATTTGAGCTTCAACAGGGATGCCATTATGGTCTTCAAGTTTGAGGGTATATGATTGTCCTTGAATGCTTCCACCTGCAACTTCAAAAAGTTTTGTTTGCGGATTTGCAAAGCCACTTCCATCTGATAAAACTTGAGAGATATTCCCCATAAGTTTGGAACCTCTATTTGTAAAATATGTTTTTTCATATTCATTTTCATAATCTGTGGGAATGCCTTGAGTTTCCAAACCATTTTCATCAAGTGTTTTAAGAGAAATGCTAAAACCGTGTTCACCATTAAATGGAGGAGTTTTGCTGTCGTGTTCTTTATTTTTTATGTTATTGTCAATGATATTGAGTCTGCCATTAGAAAGCTCTATATCCAAGTTTCCGCCAAAATGAGATTTAATTGCGTCCATCAGATCTTGCATAGTAGTATTTTTGATATCAATATATAGTGGATCTATTGGTTCTGTGTTGAGGGTTCCATCTTGATTGTTAGGTCGTGTGCCATCAATCTGGAGAATGGAAGCCTTAGGATCAAAAATATCTGAAAGTTTTGTATTTTTAACCGCTGCAGTATTGTCTTGCGCTATAAAAGCTGTGGGTATTCTGACAAATCTAAAATCATAATTATCGCTAACCCCCTGAATGCTTGAAAGGCTTCTGTCGGTAAGGAAAGGGCTTTTATTAAATGAAGTAATTCTAGCTCCATTAGTTTTGAGTTCTTCTACATTATCCACATCCATATCGCTGGAAATAAGATGAAAATCAATGGTAGAATTTCCCGGTTTCATATCCCTGATTTCAATCTGTCCCCACGTATTTAAAGAGATATCTACAACTTTATTTTGCGGCGTATTGCCAAATTCTTTTCCGATTTGATCGAGTAAGTCATTCACTGTGGTAGCATTTTCTTTATTTTTATAAGCTTTATCAAAACTAAATTTTGCCTTGAAATTTGATCCGTCAGGTCTTACCCCTCGTAGATAAAAATATTCTTTGGCGTCATTGGAAGTGTCATTGTCATTGTCTCCTATGAGATCCCTTAGAGTATCTTCAGGCTTGATATAAACTTCTTGAGGCGGATTGGTTTTATTGATAGCATCCATCACATCAGGATGCAATTTACTTTGATTGAGCATTTTTATATTTGAAGTAATGATTTTTTGTTTATCTGAATCCCTTCCAAAGAATAATTCGTGACCGGTTATATTATAAGGTACAAGATTATTCGAACTGATGAGAGCGTTTAATTTTTCATTATTTCCATAATATTTACCCTCAGAGTCAAAAGGTGCTCTATCAACCTTGCTACCTCCAAAGAGAAAATCCCCTCCTATGGAAGTGTTGGCAATGTTGATGATATGATCTTTGAGTTTTTCTAAGTCACTTGCTATGGCTTCTCTAGAGTTTGAAGAATGGATGTCGTTAGCGGCTTGAATAAGTTTTGTTTTAAACTGTACCATCGTTTCAGAAAGTTCGCTTAATGCTTTATCTGTATTGAGTGTAGAAGTGTGGGCGTCTTGTGCGACGTCTATCCCTTGACTAAGTGTATTTTTTTCAAATTCGAGCTTAAGATTTTGATTGTTAATGCTACTATCTTGATAACCGTATTGAATTTTTAGACCTGAAGCGATTTTAGTGTTCATTTCATTCAGTTTATTTTGAAGAACATTTTGATAATAATTCATTTGGTTATATTTTGTCCCGAAAGTAATGCGCATTTACGACACCTTTAACATTGAATCTAGAACCGCTATTTTAATCAAGCAAAAAAAATTCCATTTTGCCTGTAAGCATAGTGATTCTAAGATCGGAATTTTGTTTAAATATTTAATCTGATTGGATTGTTTCTTCTTGGATCAAAAAAGGAATTTGTTTTTTATTCCATTCTCTCTTTTTTTGGATAAGGGGCTTAACAGGTTCATTTAGAAATTTTTCGGGTTGGTTTGGAGTGGTTTGGTGAATTTGTTTGGATTTATTTGTTTTGGGCAAAGGCAGCCTGATTAATTTGCCTTCGTTTGTAATTTCAATAATACCGACGGGTTTTTGAGTGCGGTTGTCCATCAAGAGAATTTGATTGGATTTTAGGGGAATATCTTGTTCTACTAAATCACTTGAGTTTATCGAGTTTATAATGGTGTCGCTCCAGAGTGTTTTTAATGCGATCAGAAGAAATATTGAGACAAATTTCATTTTTTCAACGCCCTTTGGAATTTATGTTTTGCAAATAGAACATATTATATAATAGAAAACAAAAAAATGTGAGGAACATCAAATGACAATCGTATCAAGTTTAAACGCGCCAAAAGCTATCGGACCTTATTCTCAAGCAGTTATTAGCAATGGTTTGATTTATACTTCGGGACAAATTGCTCTTTGTGCAGATGGAAATTTTCTTGAGGGCGATATTAAATCTCAAGCAAGGCAGGTTTTGGAAAACCTAAAATCTATTTTGGAAGCAGGAGGAAGCTCACTTTCAAAGGTGATTAAAACAACGGTTTTTTTATCAGATATGGATCATTTTAATGAACTCAATGAAGTTTATGGTCAATATTTTGATAAACACAAACCTGCTCGTAGTACCATTGCAGTTAAAATGCTTCCTAAAAATGCGTTGGTTGAAATTGAATGCATTGCCCAAGCATAGTTTTAAGCAAAAATTAGGTTTTTTTTAATATAATTTGAGGTTTTTTATATCGCTTTGTAGCAAGCGTTTTAAAACAATAAACTTCGCAAGGATTAAAGAATGTATGCAGTTTTCAAGAATGGAGGCAAACAATACAAGGTCCAAGAAGGCGATATTGTCTTGCTTGATAAAATGAGCCTTGAGCCAAAATCAAAATTAGAATTGAACGAAGTTTTAGCTATTTCCGATAATGATAATCTGAAATTGGGAACTCCTTTTATAGAGGGAGCCAAAATTGAAGCAGAAGTTATCAATGAGGGTAGGGCAAAAAAAGTCGTTACATTTAAAAAGAGAAGAAGAAAAGACAGCAAAACCAAAAGAGGTTTTAGACGCGACTTCACTCGAGTAAGAATTTTAAAGATAGCAGGATAAAGGAGTATAAATGGCACACAAGAAAGGTCAGGGAAGCACTCAGAATAATCGAGACTCTGCCGGTCGAAGACTGGGAATAAAAAAATTTGGATCACAGTTTGTAAGAGCAGGGAATATCATCATCAGACAAAGAGGTACAAAGATTCATCCTGGCAGTAATGTCGGCATAGGAAAGGATCATACTATTTTTGCTTTAGTTGATGGGATCGTAAAATTCCAACAAAAAGATAAAAATCGAAAGAAAGTTTCTGTCATCTCCGCATAAAACTTCAATCAATCACTTAAGGATTCCAAGAATCTTTAAGGATTATTTTCTCCATTATTTTTTTAATATTTAGTATTTAATATTTTTTTGATTACCCTAGTTTTTTGTTATTTTCCAATAAAATAATTATGTAATAGATTTAAAATTTAAGTTTTATTATAATAAAATAATAATTTATTTTATTAAGGATAATTAATGGAATATAAATTTTTTAAACCTAGTTTATTAAAATGTAATAATTTGCAAGTTACACTACGTCGATACTCTCGTTATTATTTGAGAAAAATTATTTTTTATCAATACGTGATTCAATTTGAGGAGTTTGTCAATAGCAATCCTCTGCTACAGGATTTTTTTGAACACTCTCCTATTTGTGCTTACGTTCTTATCAGATATTTTTGCAATAGAAGCTTCAATTCTGCAGAACGTTTTAATCATATTGTTTCAGATTTGAAATTTATGGCAAAGCTTCATTTGTCTTCAAAAATTTTGCCTTTGTGGCGAGAGAAAATCTTATTATTTAATATTGATGGAGAAAAATCATATGGGTTATTTTTGGAAAAAAATACGATTGCGAATGAAGAGGGTTTTTGGGCGTTGGTCTTGAGAAATTCTTTACAAGAGCGCATCTATCAAGCCACTTTTTCTTTTACTCCTGATAATGATTTGCTTATTGCTTCTATTCAAGGAAGCAAATCCTGTCAAAATGAAGATGATGAAATCAAGTTTTTGACAAAAAAATGTTTTGGTTTGCGTCCAGCTTCGTTATTGATTGAAGTTTTAAAAATCTTCACAAGAGTTTTGAATTGTAACGCAACTTTGGGCATTCCTTCAAAATTTCAAATTCGATCTAATAAAGGGTTTTATAAAGGTTATTATGTTGATTATGATAAAATTTGGCAGGAATCTTGCGGGGAAATTGTGAAAATTCACAGGCATTATTATTACTTGTTAAATCACACGCACAAAAAACTTGAAGACGTTCCGAGCAAGAAACGTTCTATGTATAAAAATCGTTTTGCAATGCTTGAAGAAATACAGGACAAAATAGATAGAATATTTCGTGCGAAATAAATTTAAGACTTGGGAATTTTATGTTTGTAGATAATGTAGATATTTTTATTGCTTCAGGAAAGGGGGGAGCGGGTGCAGTTAGCTTCAGACGGGAAAAATTTGTCCTGAATGGAGGACCTGATGGTGGAGATGGTGGAGATGGTGGAGATGTTTATTTTCAAGTGGATAAAAATACAGATACTCTTTCTTGTTTTCGAGGAACCAAACACTATAAAGCTAAAAACGGACAACCTGGTGGGAGCAAGAAATGCAGTGGCAAAAGAGGAGAAGATATTGTTATAAAAATTCCTCCAGGAACGCAGATTTTTGATTTTGAAACAAATGAACTGCTATATGATTTTACAGACCAAGATTTCAATGTCAAAGTCTTAAAAGGTGGTAAGGGGGGGTTTGGAAATGCGCGATTTAAAAATTCCGTCAATCAGCGTCCTACGTATTCTCAAAGCGGACTTGCCGGAGAAGAGAGGCATATTCGTTTGGAGTTGAAATTGATTGCAGATGTTGGATTGGTTGGTTTTCCCAACACAGGAAAATCAACCTTGATTTCTGTAATTTCTAATGCCAAACCTGAAATAGCCAATTATGAATTCACGACCTTGATCCCAAATCTTGGGGTTGTGCAACCTGATGAAATGAACTCTTTTGTGATGGCTGATATACCAGGGATTATTGATGGAGCTAGTGAGGGAAGGGGTCTTGGCATAGAGTTCTTGCGTCATATAGAGCGCACTAAACTTTTGCTTTTTGTCATTGATGTGAGTTCTTATCAAAGTGTATGGCAACAATATGAAAAATTAAGATCTGAACTTAGAAATTTCTCATTAGAGCTTTATTCAAGACCTTTTGGAATCGTTCTAAATAAAATTGATGTGTTAGATTTTTCTTCCAAAGCCATTGATGAATTTTATGTTTCTTTAGGGATTAAAAGTCTAAAATCAGATTGTTTTGGATTGGATCAAAAATTGGAGTATTTTATTGATAAAAATTTATTTGAGGACAATATGAAAAGAAATGCAAATGCGCCTTTGTTTGTGATCCCGATTTCTTCGCTTGCTCAAATTAATACAAAGCCTTTGACATTTATTCTTTTGAAGGCCTTAAAGAATCAAATGGAAGATGTTTTGTGAAAAATTTGATAGAGGTAGTTATTTTAAATGAAAGGTTCAAGGGATTTTAAATGAGGGTTTTGTTTATGGGGACACCTTATTTTGCGCGTGTAGTTTTGGAAAAAATCTTAAATGATCCTTTTTTTGAAGTTGTGGGGTTATTTGCTCAACCTGATAAACCTTTTGGTCGCAAACAAGAATTAAAATACCCTGAAACAAAAGAGTTTATTGTTAAAAATAAAATATTGCTTCAGATTTTTCAGCCTGAAGTTTTAGATGAAGAAAGTTTTCAGACTATTTCTAAACTCAAACCTGATGTAATCTTAGTTGTCGCTTATGGAAAAATATTGCCTAAGAAGATACTTTCTTTTACCAAATGTCTGAATATTCACGGATCAGTGCTTCCAAAATATCGGGGAGCATCACCTATGCACGAAATGATTTTAAATGATGATAAGATCTATGGAGTGAGTGTTATACAGCTACAAGAAAAGCTTGATAGCGGTGATATTTTGGGGATAAGTGCTTTTAAATCTGAAAAATCATTCAATCTTGAAAGTTTGATGTTAAAATTGGCAGAAATGGGAAGCAAATTGGCTATAAAGGTTTTAAAAAACCTAGAAGTATTGGAACCTCTAAAACAACATCAAGCTGATGCGACCTATTGTAAAAAAATTTTTAAAAATCAAGGACTTGTAGATTTTGAGGATGCTAGAAGTATTTATTTAAAATCTTTGGCATATTCTGTTTGGCCCAATGTTTTTTTAGAAAACGGGTTAAAGTTGTTTGAAGTTGAGCTTGTTTCTGAAATGGGAAAATATCAAAAAGGGGAAATATTATCTATTGATGGAAATGCGGCTGTAATCGGATGTTTGCAAGGAGTGCTTCGAATTGAGATGCTTCAATATCCGGGCAAGCAAAAAATGGATGCTAAAACTTATATTCAAGGAAAAAGACTCAAAATCGGAGATATATTGGTATGATGCGTATTGAATATTTTGAAGAATTGGCTTCAACGCAAACCTATCTTTTAGAAAAAATTAAAACTGCCGAGCTTGAGTCTCCCATATGCATTGTGGCAAACAAGCAGAGTGCAGGAATTGGGAGTAGGGGAAATCGCTGGGAGCAAGTTGAAGAAACATTGAGTTTTTCTTTTTCTTTTAAGCTTTTTGATTTGCCAAAAGATCTCCCTATTCAAAGTTCTTGTATATTTTTTGGATTTATTTTTAAAGAAGTCCTTGTTGAAATGAAATTCAATGTGTGGTTGAAATGGCCTAATGATCTTTATATTGGAGAGTCAAAGGTGGGAGGCATTATGGCAAATGTCTATAAAAATGACATTGTTTGCGGGATTGGCTTGAATATCTATGGGGAAAAATTCGGATCTTTGGGGGGTAAGGTTTCTAAAAAAGAGATTTTAGAGAATTTTTTTGAAAAAATCAAAAATACTCCTGAATGGAAGCAAATTTTTAGTAAATATGAGCTAGAATTTTATAAAAATTTTAATTTTTCATTTCATTATAATGAAAATGTTTTAAGTTTAAATGGAGCTCAATTGCTTTTGGATGGAGGAATTTGTTTAAATGGCAAAAAAATTTATAATTTTAGATGACAGAGGCGGAATATGTGTGAAATTATAGCGGTTGCAAATCAAAAAGGCGGAGTTGGGAAAACAACTACAGCAGTGAATTTGGCAGCTTCTTTAGCACTTGCAGAAAAAAATGTGTTGCTGATAGATTTTGATCCTCAGTCAAATGCTACGACAAGCTTGGGTTTTAGAAGAAATGATATTGAGTTTGATATTTATCATGTTTTAATGGGCAGTAAAAAACTTTCCCAAATCATTCAAAAAACCGAAATGCCTTTTATGCATTTAGTTCCTTCTAACATCGGTTTAGTGGGTATTGAAAAAGAGTTTTATAATAAAAAAGGTGCAGGCAGAGAATTGATTCTTAAGAAGAAAATTCAAGAAGTTCTTGATCTGTATGATTTTATCATTATTGATTCTCCGCCTGCTTTGGGACCTTTGACAATTAATGCATTATCTGCTGCTGATTCTGTGATTATTCCGATTCAATGTGAATTTTTTGCATTGGAAGGATTGGCACAACTTTTAAGTACCATAAAAATTCTTCGGGATTCTATTAATCCCAAATTAGAAATCAGGGGATTTTTGCCTACAATGTATTCTTCCCAGAATAATCTTTCTAAGCAAGTTTTTGCAGATTTGTCTCAACATTTTGATACGAAGCTTTTTAAAGATAAAAACAATAATTCTTATATTATTGTTCCTCGTAGCGTTAAGCTTGCTGAATCACCAAGTTTTGGAAAACCCGTTTTGCTTTATGATGTGAAGTCAAACGGCAGCGTTGCATACCAAACGTTAGCCCAAACAATATTGCAAGGAGTATGATTTGGCAAAAAAAAATTTGGCTTTAGGGAGAGGTTTGGGGGCAATATTGAGTGAAGTCACTCAAGCCTATGAAAACAATTTATCTGATAACTCTGAGTTGGTAGTTGAACTTGATGTTGATATTATCAAACCAAATCCTTATCAACCTCGAAAACATTTTGTAAAAGATTCGGTAAGCGAACTTTCTCAATCTATAGTCGAGCACGGTTTATTGCAACCTGTTCTTGTTTATGAGGGCGATGATAATGATTATGTGCTTATAGCCGGCGAAAGAAGACTTCGCGCATCTAAGCTTGCAGGGTTAAAGACAATCAGAGCCATTGTTGTGAATGTTGATACAGCCAAATTAAGAGAAATTGCTTTGATTGAAAATATTCAAAGAGAGGACTTAAATCCGATTGATTTAGCAAATTCCTACAAGGAATTGATTGAAGATTATAAAATCACTCACGATGAATTAGCAAAGAAAATAAAGAAATCAAGAACACAAATTACAAATACTTTGAGATTGCTAAATCTTTCTCCAAAGGTTCAAGAATCACTTACGGAAGAGAAAATCACTCAGGGACACGCCAAAATTCTTATCACTTTAAACAACTCTGAACAAGAGATTGTGCTAGATTCGATTTTGGGACAAAAGCTTTCTGTCAGAGATACTGAATTTCTAGTCAAAAAACTCAAAAGACCTGCTCAAATTGAGAAAAAAAATTTTTTAAAGTCGGGAAAAACACCTGTCTTTAATCAAAGGATAGTAGAATTAAAAGATATATTGAAGAATTATTTAATTTCAAGTTCCTTTAAAGATGATCAATTGGTTCTTTATATATCTGATGAATCAAAAATTGATATGCTGATCAAAAAATTATCATCACATTAGGGGTTTAATTTAAGATAATTTCTGATAGAATATTTTCAATTCACTTAAGTGAGTGGATTGTAATCTTGATATAAGTAGGAGTATGAATGACTATAACCGTAAATCCTTATCTGATGATCTTAGTTTTTATTGTATTTATAGCCACTCTTTATTGTCTTAATATTTGGCTTTATAAGCCTATTTTTTCTTTTATGGACAATCGAAATGCTTCAATTGCTCAAGATATGCAATCTATACAAAATAATATGCAAGAAACAATAGAAATTGATAGAGAAATCAAGCAGATTCTTGAAAATGCTCGTTTAGAATCACTTCAGATCATAGAACAGGCTACAAACGAAGCAAAGACTGCTTATGAAGCAAAAATAATGAAAAAAAAGACAGAGTCTCTTGCCAAACTTGAAGAGTTTTTAAGCAATCTGCAAATCGAAAAAATTGATTTAAAAAATCAACTTTTGGAAAAAATGCCGGATTTTGAAAAGTCTTTGAAATTAAAAATATCTCAAATATAGGGGGGTATCTATGAAGTATATTCTTTTTTTGTTATTTTCTGTCTCTTTTTTGTTTGGAGCAGATGTGAATATCTCAGATACAGATATTGTTGAGAGGGTTATAAATTTTGTAATATTTGTCGCAATTTTATGGTATTTGACAGCAGATAAACTAAGAGAGTTATTTGCTAATCGAAAAGAAAAAATTTCTAAAAAGCTTGATGAAGTTCAAGATAAGCTTAAAACTGCCAAGAAAGCAAAAGAGCAAGCTTTAAGAAGACTTGAGGAAGCAAAAGAAAAGGCTTCTGATATGGTAATTACTGCTAAAAAAGAAGCTTATTTGGTTATGCAGAAGATTGATGGACAATTTAAGATTGACATAGAAAATATAATTAAAAATAATGATATTTTGATGGATTTTGAACAAAAAAAGATGGAGAGAGAAGTTGTTGAAGAAGTGCTTTCAGAACTTTTTAAAACTAAAATTGCTTCTTTTGAAACTTCCGATTATATCAATATACTTAATAAAAAGGTAGCATAATGGTAGAAATTGTTGCCAAAAAATATACAAAAGCACTTATCACAAGTCTTAATGATAATGATTTAAAAGTTTTTTTAAAAGATTTAGGAGAGATTGTGAATGTTTTTTCCATTGAGAAATTTTTAGATATTATCTATTCTCCTTGTGTGTCAAAATCTCGCAAACAGAATTTATTGCTAGAATTAATGGGATCAGATAATGGAAAAATCATAAATTTTATAAAGCTTTTGGGAGAAAAAGATAGGTTTGATATTCTTCCTTTTGTATATAGAGAATTAGAAGCTTATATTAGGAGGAAAAATAAATCTTATATTGGTTTATTGTATTTGAATAAAAAGATTGAATCGAATGTTGTGGAGCAAATTGCAAAAGTTCTTTCAGGGCGTTTTAATGTTGGCCTTGAGATTTTTCAAGTAGAGGTTCAGATAGAAGGTATTAAGCTCGTTATTGATGATTTGGGTATCGAAATTTCTTTTTCTAGAGAGAATTTTTTGAATGAACTAAAATCATATATATTGAAAGTAATTTAATTTCTAAAGAAAAGGAGAAAAGTGTGGTAGCAAAGTTAAAACCGGAAGAAATCAGCTCAATCATTAAAGAAAGAATAGAAAGTTTTGATATTGATATTAATATAGCCGAAACTGGGAGGGTCATTGCTTATGCTGATGGCGTTGCTAAAGTCTATGGCTTAAAAAATGTTATGTCTTATGAAATGGTTGAATTTGATACTGGAGATAGGGGTCTTGCTTCAAACCTTGAAGAGGGTAGTGTTGGGGTTGTTGTTCTTGGAAATGGAAAGGATATTAAAGAGGGGACATCTGTCAAAAGACTCGGCAAATTAATGAAAGTTCCAGTTGGAGATGCCGTTGTTGGAAGAGTTATAAATACTTTAGGCGAACCTATTGATGGAAAAGGAGCAATAGAGGCTGTTGAACATCGTTTTGTTGAACAAAAGGCTCCTGGAATTATGGATAGAAAATCAGTTCATGAACCTCTTCAAACAGGTATTAAAGCGATTGATGCCCTAGTTCCTATCGGTCGGGGTCAAAGGGAACTTATCATTGGCGATAGACAGACAGGAAAAACAACGGTTGCGATTGATACCATTATTAATCAAAAAGGTCAGGATGTTATTTGTATTTATGTCGCGATCGGTCAAAAAGAATCTACGGTTGCGCAGGTTGTCAGGAAGTTGGAAGAATATGGAGCAATGGAATATACAATAATTGTAAATGCCTCTGCTTCAGATTCTGCAGCTATGCAATTTTTAGCTCCTTATACCGGAGTCACCATTGGGGAATATTTCAGAGATAATGCAAGACATGCTTTGATTGTATATGATGATTTAAGCAAACACGCAGTGGCTTATAGAGAAATGTCTTTGATTTTAAGAAGACCTCCGGGCAGAGAGGCATTTCCTGGAGATGTATTTTATATTCATTCGCGATTATTGGAAAGAGCTGCAAAAGTCAGTGATGAAAAAGGAGCAGGTTCTTTGACTGCCCTACCAATCATAGAAACCCAAGCAGGAGATGTTTCTGCATATATTCCGACAAATGTTATTTCTATTACTGATGGACAAATCTTTTTAGAGACTGATTTATTTTTCTCTGGTATAAGACCAGCGATTAATGTGGGACTTTCGGTTTCAAGGGTTGGAGGAGCTGCTCAAATTAAAGCGACAAAACAAGTTTCTGGAACGCTCAGGTTGGATTTGGCTCAGTATCGTGAGTTGCAAGCATTTGCTCAATTTGCTTCAGATTTAGATGAGTTGAGCAGAAAACAATTGGACAGAGGGCAGAGAATGGTAGAAGTTCTGAAACAACCTCCTTATTCACCCTTGTCTATTGAGAAGCAAGTTGTAATCATTTATGCTGGAACCAAAGGCTTTTTAGATGATGTGCCTGCGAATAAGGTTGTAAAATTTGAAAATGAACTTTATCCATTCTTGGAAGCAAAATATCCAAAAATTTTTGAAGATATTAGAATGAAAAAAGCTTTGGATAAAGATTTGGAAAGTATTCTTGTGAAAGCTTTAGAAGAGTTTAAGATAAGTTTTGCAGCTTGATAACAGGATAAGTTAATGGGAAATAATTTAAAAGAGATCAGAAAACAAATCGGCAGTGTTAAAAATACTCAAAAAACAACTCGTGCTATGAAATTGGTTTCTACTTCTAAATTAAAAAAAGCTGAAGAAATGGCTAAACGCTCTAAGATTTTTGCAAATAAATTAAATGAAGTTTTTAATGATATATTATCAAAGATAAAAAATAGAGGTTTAGAGAATATTAACAGCAAATATTTTTTGAATTTGAAAGATAGAGATGTTAAAAAAGTTGATATTATTTTTGTAACTGCAGACAAGGGCTTATGTGGCGGCTTTAATTCGATGACTATTAAGGAAGTCATTAGAGTTATGAATGAATATAAAAGTCAAGGGATTAAAGTCAGACTCAGAGGAATAGGAAAAAAAGGAATTGCTTATTTTGTTTTTAATGAGATTGAAGTTTTAGATAAGATTACAGATTTAAGCTCATTTCCTGATTATGATCGAGCAGCTAGTTTTGCGATGAAAGTTGTTCAGGATTATCTTGATGGATTGACAGATGAAATATTGATTATCCACAATGGTTTTAAAAATATGATTTCTCAAGAACTCAAAACAAAAGCTCTTTTGCCTTTGGGTGTTGATATTGAAACAGCAAATTCAAATTCAAGTGCTGTTACAATTGAACCTGATGATGAGGAAGATCTCGTTTTGGATGAATTGGCTAAAAAATATATTGAATATAATATGTATTATGCATTGATCGATTCTTTGGCTGCAGAACATAGCTCTAGAATGCAAGCTATGGACACTGCAACAAATAATGCTGGAGAATTGGTGAAAAGTCTAACGGTTTCATATAATAAAGCAAGACAAGAATCCATCACTACTGAGTTGGTAGAAATTAATGCCGGTGTCGAGGCTATGAAATAAATTTAGGAGAGAATAATGGAAGGTAAAATCATTCAAGTTATGGGGCCGGTTGTGGATGTTGATTTTGAATCATATCTGCCCGCAATCAATGAAGCACTAGATGTCAAATACAATTTTGATGGGATTGAGAAAAATCTGGTTTTAGAAGTTGCAGCACATTTAGGAGATAGTCGCGTTAGGACAATAGCAATGGATATGACAGAAGGTCTTACTAGAGGTCAAGCTGTTATCGCTAGAGGTAAAATGATTGAGGTTCCTGTTGGCGAAGAGGTACTAGGTAGGATTTTTAATGTCGTGGGGGAAGTAATAGATGGTGGAGAGCCGGTGAAAAATTCTTTAACTTGGCCAATTCACAGAACTGCTCCAACATTTGAAAATCAAAGCACAAAGACTGAGATGTTTGAAACAGGAATCAAAGTAGTTGATTTATTGGCACCTTATTCTAAGGGGGGAAAAGTAGGTTTGTTTGGTGGTGCTGGTGTTGGTAAAACTGTTGTTATTATGGAGCTTATCCATAACGTTGCTTATAAACATAGTGGATATTCAGTATTTGCTGGAGTTGGAGAAAGAACTCGAGAAGGAAATGATCTCTATCACGAAATGAAAGAAGGGGGTGTCTTGGATAAAGTTGCTTTATGTTATGGGCAAATGAATGAGCCTCCAGGAGCAAGAAATAGAATCGCTTTTACAGGGCTTACGATGGCTGAATATTTTAGAGATGAAAAAGGTCTTGATGTATTGATGTTTATTGATAATATTTTTAGATATGCGCAATCTGGGGCTGAAATGTCGGCTTTATTAGGAAGAATACCTTCTGCCGTTGGCTATCAACCTACATTAGCAAGTGAAATGGGAAAACTCCAAGAAAGAATTGCTTCCACTAAAAAAGGATCCATTACTTCTGTTCAGGCAGTTTATGTTCCTGCAGACGACTTGACAGACCCTGCTCCTGCTTCAGTTTTTTCTCATCTTGATGCGACAACGGTTTTGAATAGAAAAATTGCTGAAAAAGGTATTTATCCTGCTGTGGATCCGTTGGATTCTACTTCTAGAATTTTAGATCCTCAAATTGTTGGGGAAGATCATTATAAAATTGCTACAGGTATCCAGCAAATTTTACAAAAATATAAAGATTTACAAGATATTATTGCTATTTTAGGGATGGATGAATTATCTGAAGAAGATAAAAAAATAGTTGAAAGAGCTAGAAAGATTGAGAAATTTTTATCTCAACCTTTTTTCGTTGCCGAAGTATTTACTGGGAGTCCAGGTAAATATGTTACCCTAGAAGAGACACTTGAAGGTTTCAAGGGTATTTTGGATGGCAAATATGATCATATTCCTGAAAATGCATTTTATATGGTTGGAAATATACAAGAAGCTATAGAAAAAGCAGAAAAAATGAAAAATGCTTAAAGGGACAAGCTATGGAAGAATTGATTGTTAATATAGTGACGCCTTATGGAGAGATATTTTCAGGCGAAGTAAAAAGTGTTACTTTGCCTGGTGTAGAGGGTGAATTTGGGGTTTTGAAGGGGCATAGTGATATGCTTTCTTTACTTAAAACCGGGGTTATTGAAATCGAAAGAATCAATAACGAAAAAGATCTTGTTGCAATCAATTGGGGTTATGCTGAAGTTAGATTTTCTCAAGTTGATATTTTAGCAGATGGAGCAGTGGCAATTGGAGGTAAAAATGAAAATGAAATTTCTAATGCAATCTCTAATGCAAAAAAACTGCTAGAAGATGCTACTTCAGATAAAGTTGCAATTTCAAGTGTTGTCTCAAAAATAGAAATCTCTGCAAAAGGTAAATTATAGGAATGACAATGATACAAAACTTTTTCTATGAAAGTGGTCCTATTACGCTATTTGTTCTCTTTTGGCTATCTCTATATTTCATTTTAACTCTATGGATTTTTATTTATAAGTTTTTTACCATCAGATATTCAATAGGTAAAGAAAAAAAATCTTTGGATAAAATTATTAAAAATGAACAAAAACTACCGGATTATCCGATATTTTATTTTGATGGAGATGCTGGGACAAATATTTCAAAAGAAATGTTTCATATTTGGAAAAATCAGGCTTTAAAACAGGGTACGACAGGTTTAGTTGTTTTGAGTATTGTTTCTTCTACAGCTCCTTTTATAGGTTTATTTGGAACTGTTGTTGAAATTTTAGATGCTTTTGGAAAACTTGGAATAGCGGGTCAAATTTCATTTGATGTGATAGCCCCCATTATTTCTAAGGCTTTGGTAGCTACCGCAGCAGGAATATTGACTGCCATACCGGCATATTCTTTTTTTCTTATTTTGAAGCGAAAAGTTTATGATTTATCTGTATATATTCAAATGCAGATTGATGTGATTCTTTCAAAAAATATTGGAAAATAAAACCAGATGGAAAATGATTTTGATTGGGATGAGAAACCTGAGTTAAATATTACCCCCTTGGTTGATATTATGCTTGTATTGTTGGCTATTTTGATGGTTACTACACCCACAATTACTTATCAAGAAAACATCACTCTTCCAAAGGGATCGAAGACACTAAAAGCTTCTCAGGATAAAATTCTTGAAATAAGAATGGATGCAAAAAAGAAAATTTATATCAATAGCAATGTTTATGACTATAATTCGTTTCCAGACACTTTCAATCTTTTGGCAAAAGAGTATAATAAAAATACTAGTGTTTATATTCGAGCCGATAAAAATTTAACTTATGAGAATATTGTTTATTTGCTTAAAAGTGTAAAAGAAGCTGGATTTTCAAAAGTTTCTCTGGTTACTAATGGCTAATGAATACTCAATTTTTGTTTATTTGCTCAGGATTTTTTGCTGTTTTTTCATATTTAATCATTTTATTATTTTTGATTTTTTTTTTTGATTTTTCTAATCCTGCAAAATACATTTTTAAAACGGATACACAAATAGAGCAATCAATTGCTATTGATGCAATTTTGGATAATTCTTTTGAAAATGACAATATGGATAAAGGGGGAAATCCTTTGGAGGGAACAGGAGTTAAAGATGTATTTTCTTCAATCAATAGCGAACCTGATTTGAATCAAAAAGTTTCGGATAATCGCGAACAGGTCGCTAAAAATTTAGAATTAAATAAACAAAGACAAGAAATTCTCAAACAGCTACAAAGTAATATGAAAGATTTTAATTCCAAACTTGAGACAATTAAAAACAAAACTATTGATGTTCAATCCCAAACACCAAAACCCGATACTTCAGATGGTCTTTATGATGAATGGTTTGCAAAAGTTTATAAAATTTTATATTCAAAATGGAAGGTATCTTTTTATCAAAATGCTTCCGTAACTGTTTTACTTACGATTACAGAAACAGGAGATTTTAGTTATAAAATATTAAAATATTCCCATTATGATGATTATAATAAGAGTGTAGAAAAATTATTAGAATCTTTAAATAATCAAAAATTTCCTCCTTATCCTAAAGGAAAATTTGTTAATATTGAGGTTAATTTTAGAACTGAGGAAAAATAATGAGAATTTTATTGTTGATTTTTATCTATTGTGGGAGTTTATTTGCCATAGATGCAACATTAGATGTTGTAAAAACGGTTCAAAAAATTCCAAATGCGGAAGTGAGTTATTCTGATTCTAAAAATTCAGAGCAAGCTCAAAAAATTTATAAGATATTGATGACGGATTTAAAAATCAGTGGTCATTTTGAGGTTTTTGATGGGGATAAATTTAAGGGAGATTCAATTGATTATGTTCCCTATAAAAATAAAAAAATTGATCTTCTTATCCGAATAGAAGTCAGGAATGACGCAAATGGAATGAAAGCCATTATGTATTTATATGACATCAATTCTTCAGAATTTAAAATCAGTAAAATATATACTATTTCCAATGAAGCCTTATATCCTTTTGCAGCTCATAAAATGGCCATTAATATTAATGATTATATCAAGGCACCTTCTATTGCTTGGATGAATCGATTTATCGTTTTATCCAAGTATGTCGGCTCTGGTTTGGCTGATATTATTGTTTCTGATTATACATTAACCTATCAAAAAGTGATTGTTAAGGGTGGATTGAATATTTTTCCCAAATGGGCAGATGCTAATCAAACTGAAATCTATTATACAAAGTATTTTGAAAAACCTACGATTGTGAAATATAATATTTATACTGGCTTAAGCCAAAATATTATTCAAAGCGATGGTATGGCGATTGTTTCTGATGTAAGCAAAGATGGCAGCAAACTTCTTTTATCGCTTGCTCCAGAAACTCAATCGGATATTTTTTTATATAATTTAAATACAAAGAAAACCACGCAACTTACAAAATATCCAGGTATTGATGTTTCGGGCAATTTCATTGATAACGATACGGCTATGATCTTTATTTCTGATCGAGTTGGATATCCAAATGTTTTTGCAAAAAAGCTCGATATTTATGCTCCTGTTGAACAGGTTGTTTATCACGGACGAAATAATAGCTCAGCCTCTGCTTATGGAGATTATGTTGTTTATACTAGTCGTGAAACAGCTAATGAATTTGGTTTGAATACTTTTAATTTATATTTAATTTCAACAAAAAGTGATTATATTCGAAGACTTACGGCTAATGGTACGAATCAAATGCCAAGATTTTCCAGCGATGGGGGGAGTATTATGTTTTTAAAACATACCCAGAATCAAAGTGCTTTGGGAATTATTCGATTAGACTATAACAGAAGTTATCTATTTCCATTAAATAATATCAAAATACAAGCCTTTGATTGGTGAATTGGATAAAATTTGGATATAATCAAAAGCTAAATAAATCAAAACGCAGAGGAGTTTTCTATGAATAAAATTTTAACAGCAAGTTTTATTTTCGCGGTTTTACTTATTGCTGGTTGTGCTCAAAAGGATGTTACGGTTTCTGATTCAGGAACTGCAGAGCAAGAAAGTATTCAGAATAATGTTGCTGATGTTCCCGCTAAAGAGGAAGCACCTCAGCCAGATCAAGAGGTTCAGAAAGTTTCTAGTGGGACTGTTGTTGGTAGTGTCTATTTTGATTTCGATAAGTTTAATATCAAGCCTGATATGGAAAATGTAATTGATGAGAGTTCTCAAAAAATCAAAGATGCCGATATGAATGTTTTAATTGAAGGAAATACGGATGAATTTGGTAGTGATGAGTATAATTATGCTCTAGGAACCAAACGAGCCTTGAGTGTTAAAAGTGCTTTGGTTATCAAAGGAATCGCCAAAAATAAGATTAAAGTCATCAGTTTTGGTGAAAGCAAACCGGTTTGTCAAGAAAAAACTAAATCTTGCTATCAAAAAAATAGAAGAGCTGATATTAAGCTTGTAAAATAACGACTAATATGAGACAAACCAAATTTTTTTATTCCAATAAGTTTTTATTGGTTTTTTTGGTTTGTCTGACTTTGAACGCTGAACCTTCTGCCTTTGAACTTCAAAGTGGTGCTACAAAGAAAGAACTTAAAACTCTTAAATCTAGTAGTAAAAATCTTGAATCAATTATGACAGATTTGCACAATAGGGTAACTTCTATTGAGCAAATGCAAGATGGTTTAAAAAGCTTGTTTGAAGGACAAACTTTAAAAATAAAAAATCTATTGGATACTGTTGCTATTCACGAGCATTCAATCGCTTCTCTCCAATCCCTTCAGGAGCTTCATTCTGGAACACTTAAGCAACAATCTGATTTGCTTGAATTTTTAAAAGGACAAGTTGAAGCGAATAAAAAATCCATTAAAGAATTGGATAAAAAAATAACGGATATGGGGGAATTGTTGAGCAATATTAATACAACAATGATTGCACAATTAGATTTGATTAAAAAAAATCTAGAAATTCAAACTTCCAATCCAAAACTAAATAAAAATTCAAAACAATCAGAAAATAAACCTTCCGATAAAATCTCTTTTCAAAAAGATATCACGAAACAGAAGCAAATTTTTGAAGATGCCCTAAAATTATTTTCCCAAAATAAATTGGAGGAATCAAAAGCAAGATTTAATTGGATGGTGGAGACAAATTACAGACCTGCAAATAGTTTGTATTTGCTTGGAGAGATTGCATATAAGGAAAAAAAATACCAAGATGCCATTGCACTTTATAAAAAAAGTGCGTTATTGAATGATAAGGCTAATTATATGCCTATTTTATTGTGGCATACTGCTTGGGCGTTTAGATATTCAAAAGATTTGACAAATTATAATAAATTTTTAGAATCTTTGATATACTTATATCCTAATAGTGAGCAAGGACAAAAAGCTAAAGAAATAATAAAACGAACAAAAGGTAAAAAATGAGCAATATTGAAACAAATAAAGTTGTAGCCATTGAATATGAAGTTATGGATTTTGATACCAAAGAGATTGTAGATTCAAATATTGGTGCTAAGCCTTTAGAATTTTTGGTTGGAGCCGGTCAGGTTATTACTGGTTTAGAAAAAGCAATTATTGGTGCAGAGATTGGAAAAAAATTTGAAGTACAGGTTAAGCCTGAGGAAGCTTATGGGATTTATAAAAATGATTTTTTACAAGAAGTGCCAAAAGAGCAATTTGAAGGCATTGAATTAGAAAAAGGAATGACACTTTTTGGACAGGGAGAAAATGGACAAACTGTTCAGGTTGTGGTTAGAGATTTTGGCGATGAGATGGTAATGATTGATTATAATCATCCTTTGGCTGGAAAAACTCTTTTATTTAACATTACCGTACTAGATTCAAGAGAACCGACAGAGCAGGAAATTATGAGTGGAGGTGTTGTTGGAGGTTGCGGTTGCAATACAGAAGGACATCATCACGGACATAAAGACGAAGGTGGATGTTGTGGAGGAAATGGTGAGTGCGGTTGTTCGCACTAACTAAAATCCTCTTTGAGAATTTTTGCATTGTTGATTTAAATAAATGGACTAAAAATTGATTTTTTCGCTTTCAAGTATTTTTTGGAATTGTTCTTCATTAATTGATTCTATACCAAGCTCTTCTGCTTTTTGCAACTTGCTCCCAGCATTTTCTCCATAAATAATAATATTAGTATTTTTACTTACGCTTGAAGTCATCTTTGCACCCAATGATTCAAGTAGTTCGATGATTTTTTCTCTTGGTTTTGAGAGGGTTCCTGTCAAGACAATCGTCTTTGCATTAAAAAAAGAATCTTGAGTATTTTTGATTTCTGGAGCTTGGGGTTCGATGATTTCAAATAACTTTTCTATTAAATCTTTATTGACGATACCAAAATCAATAATAGAAAATGCCATTTCATTGCCAAATCCATCAATAGAAATCAAATCATTATATTTTTTTTTGAAGACTTCTAATCCAAAACTAGAAGCTAATTTTTTACTGGCTCCTTCACCAATATGCTCTATTCCAAGAGCATTTAAAAGTCTCCATAATGGAATGTTTTTTGTATTTTTGATAGACTTAATCAGATTTTGAGCTTTTTTTTCTTGCCAGCCCTCAAGCTTGAGCAATTCTTCTATTCGTATCGAATAAAGATCGAGAATATTTGAAATGATTTGGTTTTCAAATAATTGATCTACTATTTTTTCCCCTAGACCTTCTATATTTAAAGCTTTTTTTGAAGCAAAATAAAAAATTGACTCTTTAACCCTAGCTTTACAAGAGAGATTTTGACATCGAATGAAAATATCTTCTATTAATAGCTCACTACCACATACCGGACAATGGGTAGGTTTTATGATATTAATTTGAGTTCCATCTCGCAAGGCTGTGATAGGTTTAATAATCTTTGGAATGACATCCCCACTGCGGATAATGATAACTGTGTCTTTGATTTTGATATCTTTTTTTTCTATTTCAGAATAATTGTGTAGAGTTGCTCGAGAGATAATTGCCCCTTCAATTTCAACAGGCTCTAATTCTGCGACAGGCGTTATTACACCTGTTCTCCCCACTTGGGTAGTGACAGAAAGAATTTTTGAACTTTTTTCTATAGCCGGAAATTTATATGCACAGGCAAAACGTGGAGATTTGATTGTATAACCAAGTTTTTTTTGAACTTCTATAGAATCTATGATGATTACCATTCCATCAAGCATAATTGGATAAGTATGACGTATGCTTACTAAATGCTCATAAATAGCCCCGATTTCTTCAGCATTTTTGCAGTATGTAATAAAGGGGGTAGGATGAAAACCATATTGCGGGATTTTATTGATAAGCTCTAAAAAGCTTCCATTTTCAATATTGTGTTTGCCAATGCCCCAGGGAATAAATTTTAATCTTCTTTTTGCTGTAATTTTTGGATCTAATTGTCTTAGACTACCGGCTGCAGCGTTTCTAGGATTGGCAAATAAATTTTCTCCGGTTTTAATCCTTTCTTGATTGATTTTCTCAAAATCATCTCTTGCAATGACAATTTCTCCTCTAATTTCAATACCTTCCTTATAGGGAATTTCAAGTGGAATGGATTGAATAGTTTTGGCATTTTGAGTTACAAGTTCCCCTTCAATGCCATCACCTCTTGTTGCTGCACTTTGCAAGATACCATTTTCATAATATAAGTTCAAAGATACTCCATCAAATTTTGGCGAACAAGTAAAAGCCATACCTGGATAATTTTTATAAATGCGTTTGATCCATTCCTGAAGTTTTTGAGGATCAAAAATATCATCTAAACTCCACATCCTCTCCAAATGTTTGTGTTTTTGAAATGAAGTTAATACGGTATCTCCAACTCTTTGGGTGGGAGAAGATGGAATGATTTCGTTTGGATTTATTTCTTCATATGATTTGATTTGATGATAAAGCTTATCATATTCCTCATCAGTTGCAATGGGATCATCTAGGACATAGTAATGATAGGCCATTTTTTTGAGTAAAGCAATGGAGTTTTGATAGTCTTCAAAATTTTTCAACATTGATACCTCGTTTTGATATGAAAATCTCTGCATTTTTGGTAATATTATAGCATTGATTTGGAAGCATTGTTTTGAATAATGCGTTTGAATAATGCGATTAATAAGGAGTTGTTTTGATAAGTGATATTGATAAAACCACTTCGTTGCATCTGAATAATGAGGTGCAGTTTTTATGTTTTACTCTTGATGAAGAATCGAATTCTCAGTTGTATGCAATGAATGTTTTTAAAATTAGGGAAATTATTTATTATGATGGCGAATTTACCGAGACAGCTGGAGAAAATAATGGAATTATGCTTGGTTTTTTAACTGTCAGAGGTGAATCTATTCCTTTGATTGATATGAGAAGATGGCTTTATTATAGCCCTGATGATCCTGAAAGAGATTTAAAGCCTTATTCGATTCAAGCTGAAAAAAGTTTGGTTGTGATTTGTAATTTCTCAAATTATACGGTAGGTTTAAAGATACTTGGAGTTAAAAGGATTATTCAAAAAAATTGGTCAGAAGTGAGCGTGGGTAGCGAATATGGATTTGATGGCAACAGTAAAGTGACAGCCACAACAAAGTATGATGATGGTTCTGTGATTCAGATCTTAGATGTTGAAAAAATGGTTGCGGATGCATTTCCAATGCTTGATAATTTTTCCGGATTGGAATTGCAGCCTATTGAAGCAATCAATAGTAACAAAATTATTCTTCTTGCTGAAGATTCTCAGTTTGCCGCAAGATCATTGCAAAAAATTATTGAGAAGCTTGAATTGAAATATTTTACTTTTCCAAATGGAAAAGTTCTTTTGGATTATTTGTTTTCAAGTGGAGTTATTGAGCATATTGGCGCTGTTATTACGGATTTGGAAATGCCTATGATATCGGGGTTTGAAGTTTTGAAACGCATAAAAGAAAGCCCTGAGACTAAACATATACCAGTCATTGTCAATTCCTCTATGAGTAGTGATTCTAATAAACAGATGGCGCAAACTTTGCATGCTGACGGATTTATTACAAAATCGAATGCAGCAGAGATTGAGGAGTTATTAAAGAAATTTTTGGCGTGATGGAATTAAGAATTATTTTGTAAAGAAAGGTGACAATGCGAACTCATTTATGTGCGGATTTAGATGAAAAAAACATAGGAGAAAATGTAGTTTTGTGCGGATGGTGCAATACTTATAGAGATCACGGAGGAGTTATTTTTATTGATCTAAGGGATAAAAGCGGACTGATTCAATTAGTTTGCGACCCGACTTCTCCTGCTTATTCTATAGCTTCAAGTGTGCGGGATGAATATGTTTTAATCATAAAAGGCAAGGTCAGATCAAGAGGCGAGGGTTTGGAAAATCCCAAATTAAAAACAGGTAAGATTGAAGTTGTACTTGATGCAATTACCATTGAAAACAAAAGTTTGACTCCTCCCATAATGATTGGAGATGAAAACGTTAATGAAGATTTAAGATTAAAATATCGGTATTTGGATTTGCGTTCAAAAAAATCTTTCGATATTTTTAAAATGCGTAGTGACATTGCTATTGCTGCTAGAAATTCTCTTGCAAAAATGGGTTTTATAGAGGTTGAAACTCCAATTTTGTCTAAAACAACCCCAGAAGGAGCAAGAGACTATTTAGTTCCAAGTAGGGTGCATGATGGAGAATTTTTTGCGTTGCCTCAAAGTCCTCAACTTTTTAAACAAATATTAATGATAGGTGGGTTTGATAGATATTTTCAAATAGCTAGATGTTTTAGAGATGAAGATTTGCGAGCTGATAGACAGCCTGAATTTACTCAAATTGATGTGGAAATGAGTTTTTGCACTCAAGAAGATGTAATGGAAACGGCTGAAAGATTGCTTAAAGATATTTTTGCAACTGCATCTGTGGATATATCTGTGCCTTTTATGAGAATTAAATATATTGATGCAATGGAAAAATATGGTTCAGATAAGCCTGATTTACGTTTTGATATGCCTTTTGTGGAAGTAGGGGATTTGTTTGTTGATTCAAATAATGAAATTTTTAGCGCGATTGCCAAAGATAACAAAAAAAATCGTTTTAAAGCACTGAAAGTAGAGGGGGGTGATGAATTTTTTACTCGTAAAACTTTGGGAGAAATTGAAGAATTTGTCAGAAAATTCGGCGCTAAAGGGTTGGCTTATATTCAGTGCAAGGAAGATGGACCTAAGGGGCCTTTAGTAAAGTTTATTTCTGAAAATAACCTGAAAGCATTATTGCAAAGAATTGGGGCTAAGATTGGAGATATTGTTTTCTTTGGAGCAGGGGAGAAAAAAGTTGTTTGGGATTATATGGGCAGACTTCGAGTTAAGATTGCCCAAGATATGAAAATTATTCCCGACAATATGATGAAATTTTTATGGGTGGTTGATTTTCCTATGTTTGAAAAGGCAGATGGAAAGGTTTCGGCTTTGCACCATCCTTTCACAATGCCTAAAGATTTAAATAAAGATGAGATTGAAGATATTGAATCTGTTGCCTATGATGTAGTTCTAAATGGAGTGGAACTTGGCGGAGGAAGCATTAGAATTCATAAAGAAAATATTCAGGAAGAAATCTTTAAAATTTTAGGGATTGGAACAAATGAAGCAAAAGAGAAGTTTGGGTTTTTGCTTGAAGCTTTAAGTTATGGAGCTCCACCTCATGGAGGATTTGCTATAGGATTTGATCGTTTGGTTATGTTGCTTACAAAATCAAACAGCATTCGAGATGTTATAGCATTTCCCAAAACTCAAAAAGCAACTTGTTTGCTAACAGATGCTCCTAGCAGCGCAGATGAAGAGCAATTGAGAGAATTGCATATTCGCTTAAGAAATCAGCCTCATAGCCAAGAATCATTTAAAAAGGAGATGAAATGAAAAAATTATTTTTAATAATCGGGGCTCCCGGAAGTGGAAAAACTACCGACGCTCAATTGATTGCTCAACATCACAACGATAGAATCGTGCATTACTCTACCGGAGATTTATTGAGGGCAGAAGTTGCTAGTGGGAGCGAGAGAGGGAGATTGATAGAAAACTTTACCAGCAAGGGCAATTTAGTTCCATTGGACATTGTGGTAGAAACAATTGTAACGGCCATTAAAAATGCTCCTAAAGATGTTATTATCATTGATGGCTATCCTAGAAGTGTTGAGCAAATGGAATCTCTAGATAAGGTTTTAAAACTTCAAAATGATGTGCAATTGCTAAGCGTAATTGAGGTGGATGTGAGTGAAATAGTAGCTAGAGAGAGAGTTCTTGGCAGAGCTAGAGGCGCTGATGACAATACTGAAGTTTTTAACAATAGAATGAAAGTTTATCAGACCCCTCTTAAAGAAATTCAAGATTTTTATTCAAAAATGGGGATTTTAAAGCGAATTAACGGCGAAAGAAGTATCGAAGAAATTGTAAAAGAGATGGAAGTTTTCATCGAATCAAAATTTAAGGAGTAAAAATGAATATTTCAAAAATACCCGTTGGAGAAAATCCTGACAAGGTCAATGCAGTCATAGAGATTCCCTATGGATCAAACATTAAATACGAAATTGACAAAGAAAGTGGTGCTGTTGTAGTAGATAGAATTATGTATAGTGCTATGTTTTATCCGGCTAATTATGGTTTTATTCCAAATACTTTGAGTGAAGATGGAGATCCTGCAGATATTTTAGTTCTGAATGAATACCCTCTTCAAGCTGGAAGTGTGATTAAATGCCGCTTGATTGGTGTGTTGGTTATGGAAGATGAAAGTGGGTTAGATGAAAAACTTTTAGCTGTTCCATTAAGCAAAATAGATCCTCGCTATGATGGCATTAAAACTTTACAAGATTTACCAAAAATAACTTTGGATAAAATTAAAAATTTTTTTGAAACCTACAAAATGTTAGAGCCTGGAAAATGGGTAAAAGTAAAAGGCTTTGAGGGAAAAGAAGAAGCTTGCGCTATTTTAGATAAGGCTATTAAATCTTATAAATAATTTTAAGATTTTAAAAGTTGCATAAATTCTGCACGAGTTCGGGAGTCTGATTTAAAAAGACCTCTGATTGCACTTGTATTGATTCGTGCATTTTGTTTTTGAACTCCTCGCATACTCATACATAAATGCTGTGCTTCACAAACGACCATAACTCCTTTTGGAACTAACACTTCCATTATGGTTTCTGCGATTTGGGTAGTGAGTTTTTCTTGGATTTGCAGTCTTCTTGAATAAATTTCTATAAGTTTCACTAAGCCGCTAATGCCTGCGACTTTTTTATCTGGAATGTATCCAATGCTGATGTGTCCAAAAAAAGGAAGTATATGATGTTCGCACATTGAATAAAATTCGACATTCTTAATCATCACCATTTCATCGCAAGCTCCTTGTTCAAATACACTTCCAAGAGCTTCTTTGGCATTTTGAGTGTAACCGCTATATAAGAAATCCCATAGTGTTTCGACTCTAGAAGGGGTATCTTTGAGTCCTTCACGATTTGGGTTCTCACCAATTTTTTTTAAAAAATAGTTAAAATAATCTTTATGATCCATATTATCTTCCTAAAAGAGATTTGATTCTATTTTGTATGCTTGGATGCGTACTAAAAACTTCTGAAGTGTCAAAAATATAAGCTGCTTTTCGAGTCGGGTTAGTGTCAATTTCTGAATAATCGTTCGTGCTGTAATCCCCACTGATTTTTTGCAAAGCTCTAATCATTGGTCTAGAATCTTCCATAATATAAGCCGCCCCACTATCTGCCATATATTCTCTACTCCTACTTAGATACATTTGTAAAAATAGTGTAAAAATAGGAAGAACGAATTGCAAGATTAATAAAATTGTTTTTGCTGCATTAGCCCCTTTTTCACGATTATTACCCATAAACATCCAAACTGCAGAATTAGCAACCAAAAGCATAACATTACTTAATATCCCTACGCACATCGTCAATCGAATATCTCCGTGCCTGATGTGACTGAGTTCGTGAGCCATAACAGCTTTGAGTTCATCTCTTTCAAGATTTCTTATCAAAGCTGTCGTGAGGGCTATCAAAGAATTTTTTCCATTCCAACCGCTTGCAAATGCATTCATATAAGGAGCATCCATTACATAGAGTTTTGGGATAAATGCAGTTTTAGATTCTTTGATGAGTTCTTCAAGAATTTCATAAATTTGTCTTTCAGTCTTACTTAAAACTTTTGTAGGATCAATTAATTTGTATTCATTTCCATTCAGCATAATTCCCGTAAAATTTTGAATGGAAATATAAATGATTACTAAAGCTGCAAATAGCATACATATAGTGATTGTAGGAAAAATTTGAAATGTGATAAGCTCTACCATACCCGTGCTTAAAGATGGTGCATTGATCCTGATAATATCCACAAGCAGTCCAATCAGAATAAAAATCATTATATAAGTAATCAGAACCGCATTTGTTTTAGCACGATTTTGAGAAATTATTGATTTAAAATCCATCGATCATTCCTTGTTTGATTGAATGTTTATTATCGCAAAGAAATTTTAATCAATTCTAATGTTTTTATGTGCAAGTTCTTCGATTAAAGTTGTTGCATAACTTCCTTTTGGAAGCGAAAATTCAAGCTCTACCCAAGCTTGTTCTTGAATATAACGATATTTTAGGTCTTCAATCCATACCCAAGCAAAACGTCTTGAACCATCAGCCTTGAGTTTTTGATCATCAAAAGTTTCTTCAAATTTTCTTGAAAAGGAAGTTGATCGGGGCGTTTTCACTCCTGCTAAAAGTCCTGTTGGAACAATATCTTTGCTAAAGAAACGCTCAGAATCATTTTGAATATCTGAGGTAAAAAGCTTTCCATAAGGGTAGTGATGCATCAAATCCCCTTCGAATAATTTGAAAAAATGTGGTTGGGAACGAATGGCTTTAATAGTTTCCAAAGATAAAGAAATTTGCTGCTCTGAAAGTGCGTGTTTGATTTCTGAAGGTTCAAAGCTTTCAAAAATTTTACTGATTTTGATCCTTGATTCCAGCCATTGATTAAATAAATAACTTTGATAGCTAGAAATAAGAAAATTATTTATTTTTTTATTTCTTAACTTAAATTCTTGATGAGCAATTTTTTTTCCTTCTATATGATTATTACCATCTTTTCCAAATCTTTGATATCCAAAATAATTGGGCAAGCCATTTTTTAAGATTGTCTGCAAAACAGATTCAATTTTTACAAAAACTGAAGGGGTAATTTTTTTGAGACGAATAAAAAAATTATTCCCCTTAAGATGACCTATTTTTAGTTTGTTGGAATGGAGGCAAGATGAGAGTATCTTGATATTTTTTTCTTCAAGCAAAGAAAGTTTATTTTCCAAAGATTGGGCGAAATTTTTATGGATAGAAATATATTGGGAAGTTGTTGCTGATTTATCTTTTAAACCTGCATAGCCAATATCGCCGGTTTTGCACCCGATTATGCCTGATAAGATTTTTATCATTTCAAGAGTATTTAAACCTTTTTTGCGAATATTTAAAATCAAATGCTCCCCATTTTCACTAAAAGGATATAAAGGAATTTCCCGAACCATAAAGTCTCTGGGGTTTTGTGAAAAATGAAAGTCTATGGGAGAGTGATTGAGTGCGTAGAGCTTATCCATTAAATAAGTGTTCGCTTAATGAAAGGGGATAGGCTCGTAAGGACTTCATAAGGGATGGTATGAAACATTTTGGCAATAGAAGAAACATCATTAAACACACAAACTCTTTCTTCTTGGGAAATGCAAGAAAAGCAATCCATAGAAGTAATGGGTAATATAAGATACCCTTCAGCTGTTGTAAGCTCGCCTTTACTGCCATCGTGTCGAAAAAAACCATCACCATAGCCTATATCATAAGTACTAACAATAGTATCTTTTTTTAAAACGCTTTTTCCTCCATAGCCGATTTTAGAACCTTTTGGAAGTCTTTGCTCACATATTTTATCTGCCCAAAGTGAAGCAATGGGTTTTAAAGATTCAGCAATCGGTATGGGAAAATTATTGCCAAGATAACCGTAAGCTGCAATGCCTATGCGGACTAAATCATCCTCGATTTTTCCACTTCTAAGAGTTCCACAAGAGGCTAAAGAATGGAATCTTGGAAGAGCAAAACCAAGTTTTTTGGACAGATAGACAATCTCTTCTTTTACTTGCAAAAAACTTTTTTGAGCTTCCTCAAAATCATTATTTTTTTCATCTCCATAGCCATTGTGCATAAAAACTCCAAAAAGATTGAGTTTTTTGCTTAAAATTTTTTCGATAAAAAAAGAGAGATTTTGTCTTGGGATACCGTTTCTATTCATTCCGGTATTGATTTCAAGTTCAATAGATCGTTTTTCTTCCAAATGTTCTAATGTATTTAATGAATTAATGGATAAATGAATATTTTTGGGAACCTTTGGGGATATATTTCCATAAAACACTGTGATATGATCAAAAAAATGAGCAATTTTAAGTGCTTCAAACTCATTCTTGACAAAAACACTCTTGATACCATACTCGCAAGCAAGTGAGGCAATTTGCTCAATACCGTGTCCATAGGCATTATCTTTAAGAACAAGGGCGAGTTTATTTTTATCTTTTATATGAGATGCAATGATATCAAGATTATTTTTGAATGATTTTGAATCAATAAGTATTTCAGACATTGTCAGGTCGGGGAAATCCCCGATTGATTATTTTTTAGGAGGAAGTTTAGAGATATAATCAGCAAGAGCTTCAATATCTGAATCAGAGACATTCTTCATTTGTGCATACATAATTGCTTTTGCACCTCCATTATCTGCTGTTCCGGCTTTATAACCTTTAAGATCTGCCAAAAGTTTATTTTTTGGAAGACCTGCAATAGTTATCCCTCCTTTAGCTCCGGGAGCAACTTTTTGTCCGTTTGCGCCGTGACAAGCAACACATTTTTTAAAAGCTGCAGGAGCTTCAGCAGCTATGGCCAAGCTTGCGGCACCAAATAAAGCTATGATAAGAAGCTTTTTCATTGTATCTTTCCTTGTTTGTTTGTTTTCAAAGAATTGTTTGCGCATTTCAAACAATTCTTTAACGATCGTATTCTACAAATTTCAACCTTAGATAAACCTAAGTTTAAAGCTTTACTCTTGAAGTAAATGCTCTTAAGAGTGAAAGTTGATCAATATTTTCAAGACCAATTCCTGTAGGGACTCCTTGTGCAATTTTGCTAAAAACTAAATCCAAATCCTGAAGTTTGTCTTCAATAAAGAGCATAATGGCATCATTTGCAAGAGTTGGTGAAAAAGCAAAGATAATTTCTTTAATCTTATTTTCTTGGATATATTTTCTAAAAAAAACAAAATCAATTTTTTCAAGTTCATCAATCACTTTATATTTGCCTTCAAAATCTCCGATTTCTTCAATCGTAAAAATATCTTTTGGATGCAAAACTACACAAAGTTGGCTATTTTGACGATTTTCATCCAGACAAATCTCACAAATCTCGCTTTCACTCAATCCTCCACATATCTTGCATTTTCTTACATTGTCAATTGCATTTTCTATTGAATGTGCAATTTTGAGTGCCATATATTTGTCTTCGACGCTTAAGCTATAAGCCATTTTTTGAGCAGATTTTTTGCCAATGCCAGGAAGTTGCTCAAGAGCTTCAGTAAGAGAAAAAAAGTAATGCAAAGTATTTTTATATGTTTTCATAAATGCAATCATAACTGAAGGAATTTTAACAATGGATAAAACTTTTTTAAGATAAAATTTTGTCTTAAAAATTTTTGATATGGGAGATATTGGAGTTTGGAACATTTTGATTATTATGAAATTTTAGAAATCAGTAAAACTAGCGATAAAGAAACCATTAAGAAAGCCTATAGAAAAATGGCTCTAAAGTATCATCCCGATAGAAATCCTGATGATGAGAGCGCTGAAGAAATGTTTAAAAGAATCAATGAGGCATATGAGGTTTTAAGTGATGATTCAAAACGTCAAATCTATGATAGATATGGCAAACAAGGGCTTGAAAATAATGGATTTAGTGGATTTAGTGGGAAAGATTTCAGCGATATTTTTGGGGATTTAGGCTCTATTTTTGAGTCTGCTTTTGGGAGTGGATTTGGTTTTTCTCAATCATCTAGGAGAGAACCTAGAGCTAAATTTAATCCTGATTATCTCTATAAATTAGATTTAAGTTTTAAAGAAGCCGTTTTTGGCTGCAAAAAAACAATCAAAACCAAATACAAGTCCTATTGTGAAGATTGTAATGGTAGTGGTGCTAAAGACGGAAATCTTGAAGTATGTACAGAGTGCGGGGGTAAAGGGCAGGTATTTATGAGGCAAGGATTTATGACTTTTGCTCAAACTTGCTCAAAATGTTCTGGAGAAGGTCGAATTATCAAGGAAAAATGTCCTAAGTGCAAAGGTGAAGGTTTTAATTTTGTAGAAGAAAGTTTTGAGGTCGCCATACCTGAAGGAATGGATGATGAAAACAGAATGCGAGTAGTAGGGAGAGGAAATCGCCAGAAAAATGGTTCAAGGGGTGATCTTTATATCGTGACATTTGTAGAACACGATGATTATTTTGTTCGAGATGGGAATGATGTTTATATAGAAGTTCCTGTGTTTTTCACATCTATTCCTTTGGGAGCGAAAATTAAAATTCCATCGTTGCGAGGAGAGCTTGAACTCCAAATACCACCAAATTCTCAAGATGGTTCTAGATTTGTATTTAACAAAGAGGGAATTAAAGAGGTTAATGGAAGAAGCTATGGTAATTTGATTGCTGTCATTAGAATTGTTTATCCTAAACAACTTAACGATGAACAAAAAAATCTTTTATTAAAGCTTCATAACAGCTTTGGTTATGAGAGTGAGCCGCATAAAAATCTTTTTGAAGAATGTTTTGACAGGATTAAAAATTGGTTCAAAACGGAAGTGAAAACTAAATCAAAGAAGAAAAAATAAATCTTATAAAATTGAATTTGCGAATATTCTCACTTCTTTATCAAGCATTAAAATATCTTCTTGCGTTTTTAAATAGAGGAGATCGGAATCAAATTTTTTAAGACTTTTTTCAATAAGAATCCGAATACCTCCAAACGGAATTTTGGACTCTAAAAATTTTTTAACCGCAACCTCATTGCTAGCATTCAATATCACACCTAAACGAGGATTTTTGACCAACGTGTCTTTAAGATTCCATAAAGGGAATTTTTTTGTATCAATGGGTTCAAACTTTATATTCTGTAATTTTTCAAGCTCAATATTTGGAATAATGTTTATTGTTGAAGCTTTGTGCAAATCAAGAGCATAAGCTATAGGAAGTTTCATATCTGGAATGGCAAAATGAGCCGTGGTACTGCCATCGACAAACTCAATCAAGGCGTGAATATTTGAGGTTCTTTCAATATAACCTTCAATTGCATCAGTCTTAAAAAGCCATTTGGCTTCAAGGACTTCAAAAAGCTTATTGACCATACTTGCTGAGTCGATTGTAATTTTTTTTCCCATCTTCCAATTAGGATGATTGAGGGCTTCTTGAGCATTTTTAGAAGGAATGTCTTGATAGGGTGTATCTCGGAATGCTCCACCACTTGCAGTAATGACAAGTTTTTTAAAAGGTTTGTTATTTTGAAGATACCATAACCCAAAATGTTCGCTATCGATGGGAACGATTTTGCTTGTATCAATGAGCCAGCCTGCACTTACTAGAGATTCTTTATTTGCTAAAGCAAGTTTTTTCCCATATTTAAGGCTACAGAAAGTGGGTTTTAATCCCGCAAATCCAACTAATGCATTGAGTACCAAAGAAGATTCGGATTCTTCTATCATTTGAGAAATCCCTTCTTCTCCGACGTAAACTTTTGCCCCTCTAGAGTTTAGCTTAGGAAGATCTTGTGAATCCATAATAGCAACTTTTTTTGGTGAATAAAGCTTTATTTGATCATTAAATAAATCAATATTACGACCTGCGCTTATACCCTCAATAGCAATTTCAAATTTTTGAGCAACCTTAAGCGCATTCACGCCGATTGTTCCTGTACTTCCTAAAAGTATCATTGAAATTCTTCTACAAAAGAATAATGGAAGTTTCTTTCCATATTTTTAAAAAATATAACAAAAAATGTATTGTAACCGCACCAAATAATATGGCATCCATTCTATCAAGCATTCCTCCGTGTCCAGGAAGAATATTACCACTATCTTTCAGATCTGCATTTCTTTTGAGATAACTTTCATAAAGATCTCCAAAGATTGCGCTGAGAGAAATGGCAAAACTGATCAAAAGAGAAATGATGAAATTCCCACTTAGTCCACCCATACCGATAAAACTCCCAATGGCTACAGCAATTGCTAAACCAATAATTGCTCCTTCTAAGGTTTTGTTTGGAGAAGTTTGGGAAAAAGGTGTTTTTCCAAAAGCTTTTCCTCCAAAATATGCACCGATATCAGTTAGTGCAACTACAACAATGAGCCAAATAATTGCATTGACTCCAAAATCCTTATAAACAGCAAAAATTGTTAGAAATGGAATGCTTGGATAGATAAAGGGAAGAATTTGTTTGGGATTGAAAGATTTTTTATAGGCTAAAAATCCTGCCATTATCATTGCGATAAAAATAGCAGATTCAATCGGTCTGCCATTCAAACCTGCAAGTATCCAAACTACCACAGCAAGCAGATACATCATCGGATGTCTTTTGCATCCAAACAGTTTGATGGCTTCATTAAATCCAAGAATATAAGTAATTCCAAGTATTGCCCAAACCAAAATGGTATTGTCTATATATAAAATCAAAGCCAGACATAAAATAAGGATAATTCCTGTGATATAGCGTTGCTTATTGTTTGAAAAATTTTCTTTAAAACTCATTTTTTCCTCATTCTTGCGATTGGTGTATGCGTGGAATTATAATGTAAAACTTATTAAAGCTTCGTTATAATCAAGCCAAAAGTTTTCAAGGCTACAGATGGAATATGATGTGATTGTAATTGGCGGGGGACACGCCGGTATAGAAGCCGGAGTCATCAGTGCCAAAATGGGTGCAAAGACCCATCTTTTAACAATTTTGATAGAAAACATCGGATTAGCAAGTTGCAATCCCGCCATAGGAGGGCTAGGTAAGGGACATTTAACAAAAGAAGTAGATGCTTTGGGGGGCGTGATGGGGATAATTACCGATCATTGTGGCATTCAATATCGAATTCTAAATGCTTCTAAAGGTCCTGCTGTCAGAGGCACAAGAGCGCAAATTGATATGGATAAATATCGAGTATTTGCAAAAAATCTTGTTTTAAATACCCCGAATTTAAGTGTCTCTCAAGAAATCGTTGAAGAACTGATTGTACAAAATTCTCAAGCAATCGGCTTAAAAACAAGTGTAGGTAAAACTTATTTTGCTAAAAAAATTATTGTTACAACAGGAACTTTTTTGAGAGGATTGGTACATATTGGTGAAAGTCAAAGCCAAAATGGACGATTTGGAGAAAGCGCTTCTATAGGGCTTTCAAAAAATTTAGAGATGCTTGGATTTGAAATGGGTAGGCTTAAAACGGGAACTTGCCCCAGAATTGATGGAAGAAGTATTGATTTTGAAAGGCTTGAAATTCATAACGGGGATTTTCCAGCTCCTTGCTTTAGCTATAAAACCGATTCTTCTTCTTTCGATCCTTTGCAACTTCCTTGTTATGTAACTTATACGAACGAAGCCACACATAAATTGATTCGAGATAATTTTTATCGAGCCCCTTTATTTACAGGTCAAATAGAGGGTGTGGGTCCTAGATATTGCCCTAGTATTGAAGATAAAATCAATCGTTTTGCAGATAAAGAACGCCACCAACTTTTTTTAGAACCCCAAACTTCTGAAGCGGTAGAATATTATGTAAATGGTTTAAGCACTTCCTTGCCTTTTGATGTACAAGAAAAAGTCATTGCTTCCATTGCCGGTCTTGAAAACGCCAAAATTACACGTTATGGTTATGCGATTGAATACGATTATATCCATCCCACCGAGCTTTTTCATACGCTTGAGACCAAAAAGATTCAAAATCTTTATTTGGCAGGTCAGATCAATGGTACTACGGGTTATGAAGAAGCAGCAGCACAGGGAATTATGGCAGGGATCAATGCGGTTTTGAGCTTGCAAAAAGAAGATAAAAGGTTTGATTTTGGTGGGCTTAGCGAATTTGTTTTGCGCAGAGATGAGGCTTATATTGGGGTAATGATAGATGATTTAGTAAGCAAGGGGACTAAAGAGCCTTATAGAGTTTTTACTTCAAGGGCGGAGTATCGACTTTTGTTACGAGAAGATAACGCTATTTTCAGGCTTGGTGATTATGCACATCAACTTGGCACTATTGATGAAAATGCTTATCTTTGTCTTGCTAAAGATAAACAAGATATTATCAATGCGATGAAATATTTGGAAAATACCACTTTTACCCCTTCAAAACAAAACTTAACCTTGCTTGAACAGCTTGGAGAACCCCCTATCAATGACAAATGTATGGGGGTTTTGATAGTAGGAAGGGATAGTTTTGATAATGAAAAATTAAGAAAATTTCATTCTGATTTTAAAAATCTTAGCAATAGGGCGTTAGAACAAATTCGCATTCAATGCAAGTATTACAGCTATATTCAAAAACAACGCGAAAATATTGCCAAAATGCATCAAATGCTTCAAGTCCAAATCCCGCAAGATTTTGTTTTTGATGGCATTCCAGGATTGAGTTTGGAAGTGATTGAAAAACTCAATAAATTTCGTCCTAAAACCCTATTTAACGCCTCTGAAATTAGTGGAATTACGCCTGCAAGCATTGATGTATTGCATTTGTATATCCATTTGAGAAAAGCTAGATGAGAACAAATGTAATGAATCCTACAGAAGTCTTGAGTAAGCTTGTTGCTTATCCCACAATCACACCTCAAGAATGCGGGATATACGAATTTATCCAATCCTTAGTGCCTGATTTTAAATCGTTTGCCATCAATGAAGGTGGAGTAAAAAATTTATTTTTATTTAAGCATTTGGGAGAAAGTGAAAAAAAACCTTTGCATTTTTGTTTTGCCGGTCATATTGATGTGGTACCTCCGGGAAATGGTTGGCAAAGTGACCCGTTTATTCCCGAACTTAAGGGTGATTATCTTTATGGCAGAGGAACGCAGGATATGAAAGGTGGAGTAAGCGCTTTTTTGTGTGCTTTGAGAGATTTTTTGGATTCAAAAATTCTACAAAAACCTCTTATTCTTTCGATTCTGCTTACAAGCGATGAAGAGGGTAAGGGTACTTATGGGACTCAAATTGTTTTGCAAGATTTGAAACAAAGAGGTCTGTTGCCTGATATGGCACTTGTTGCTGAACCTACTTGTGAGAAAAAAATGGGAGATACGATTAAAATAGGTAGACGCGGATCTATCAATGGTGTATTGAATATTAAAGGGATTCAAGGACATGTGGCCTATCCTGAAAAGTGTCGTAATCCTATCGAGTTATTGGGCGCAAGGCTTGGTAAGCTCGCGGGAGTAAATTTGGATCAAGGAGATCAAGATTTTGCACCCAGTAAGCTTGTGATCACTGACATTCGTGGTGGAATGGAGGTTGTGAATGTAACGCCTGCAAACTTAAAATTAATGTTCAATGTCAGGAATTCGACAAAAACAAAATTAGAAGATGTGAGAAATTATATCTGTGAGGTTTTAGATGGTCTAGAATATGATTTGGAATTAACCCAAAGTTCCCATCCTTTTTTGACTTCTTCCTCTTCTTTTTTGGCACGCTCTGTTCAAAAAGCAGTTTCAAAAACTTGTTTTTGTGAGCCAACTTTTAGTACAAGCGGAGGAACAAGTGATGCGCGCCTTTTGAGTGCTTTTGGGGTTGAAGTTGTTGAATTTGGCACTCTTAATGACAGAATTCATTCTATTGATGAAAGAGTAAATATAAAGGATTTGAATCTTTTATATGAGACTTTTTTAAATTTATTACATCTTTTAAATGAAAAGGAAAAAAATGAAGAATAAAACCTTGCTTTTTAAGTCCGATAAAATAGGCGAAGGTGATTTAGGAAAAGTTGTGAGTGCAGGATTTATAGGAGCGATGTTGAAAGTTCCTAAAGAGATTTTGCCTGAAAAAATTGTATTTTTAAATCGCGGTGTGTTGTTGAGCACACAAAATGATCAAGTATCGAACAAAGATATTGTAGAAAATTTAAAAATGCTTGAAAATTTAGGTGTAGAAATTCTTTCTTGTCAAACTTGTTTGGAATATTTTGGACTCAAGGATAAAGTTTTAGTGGGTAAAATAAGCAATGCTGTAGATGTGATGGAAAATTTATTGGGTAATGAAGGTGTGATTTCACTATAAGATTTAAGGTTTGAGATGAATAAAAAATTGACAAAATTTGTTCGTTGTGCTGGTTGAGCTGCCAAAGTAGGTCTGGAAGACCTGAAACAAATTACGGCAAATCTCAATCAGCCTGATTACGAAGGGTTGCTTATAGATTTTAAAAACAATGATGATTGCGGTATTTTTCGTCTTGATAAAAACACTTTATTGGTTCAAAGCGTGGATTTTATCACGCCAATTGTTGATGATCCTTATATTTACGGGCAAATAGCTGCAGCGAATGCACTGAGTGATGTATTTGCAAAAGGAGCAAAAGCTTATACGGCATTGAGTATTTTAATGTGGGATAGGGAACATTTAGATGTCGCAGATACCAATGAAATTCTTCAAGGTTCGCTTTCCAAACTTATTGAAGCAGGTTGTGCTCTTGTTGGAGGGCATAGCATCAATGATAGCGAGCAAAAATATGGATTAAGCGTAACTGGAATCATCAAAGATGGAATTTTTTGGCAGAATAATACTGCTAAACTTGGTGATGTAATCATTCTAACCAAGCCCATAGGGAGTGGTATTTTATCTACAGCATTCAAAAATGATCAATTCGAATTTAAAAAAGATCTTGATGTAGTAATGTCAATGAGCCAACTCAACTTTAAGGCATCTTTGTGCGCTAAGGAATTTGCTATCAGTGCTTGCACAGATGTTACAGGTTATGGTCTCATTGGTCATTTGAGTGAGATGATTAATGATAGGATTTCCATTTGTGTTTATTTCAATCAAATCCCATTTTTTCAAAGAGTTTTGGAATTTGCAGATCTGGGGATTGTATCTGGAGGTAGTTATCAAAATAAGAAATCATTAGAATTTGCAGTTAAAAATACGACTGGCTTAAACGATATCGTCTGTTATGATGCCCAAACATCAGGCGGACTCTTGATTGCACTAAACCAAAAGGAAGCTCCAAATTTGCTTTCTTTACTCCATTCGCAGGGAATTGAAGGCAAGATTATTGCTGAATGCATTCCAAAAGATACATATAAAATTTATTTAAAATAAGAATTTCACTAAATTTACAATCATTGAATTGTTGTTATATGAAATAATATTTTCGGTTTAAAATGCCATAAATAAGGCAAGAATTAGAAAAATTAAGATATAATATTGCCTCATTTTCAATTTTAATGAAATGAAGCTCACACACGCTAGTTCTTCAAAGGTTGCGACATTGTCGTTAAAGAGCGTGGAGGCAAAACTGATTAAATACAATTAAGGAGAATATCATGGTAACCATGAAAGATTTATTGGAATGCGGTGTGCATTTCGGGCATCAGACAAGAAGATGGAATCCAAAAATGAAGCGTTTTATTTTTGGAGTCAGAAAAAATATTCATATTATTGATTTACAAAAGACCCTAAGGTATTTTCGTTATACCTACAATATTGTTAGAGACGCAGCTGCAGAGGGTAAAACCATTATGTTTGTTGGCACAAAAAAACAAGCAAATGAAACACTCAAAGAATATGCTCAAAAAATTCAGGTTCCTTATGTCAATTATCGTTGGTTGGGTGGAATGCTTACAAATTTCAGTACGATTAAAAAGTCTGTCAGAAAGCTTGAAATCATTGAAGAAATGGAAGTAAGCGGTCAAATTGACTTATTAACCAAAAAAGAAAAATTAATGATTTTGAGAAAAAAAGAAAAACTTGACAAGTATTTAGGTGGAGTTAGGCATATGAAAAAAGCTCCAGATATGATTTTTGTCATAGATGTTGTCAAGGAAAAAATTGCAGTTGCTGAAGCTAGAAGATTGGGAATTCCTGTCGTAGCGCCTTTGGATACAAATTGCGATCCTGATGTTGTAGATTATCCGATTCCAGGTAATGATGATGCAATCCGATCGATTCAATTGTTTTGCAAAGAAATTAGTGAAGCCATTATTGAAGGAAGAGAAATTTCTGGCAAAGATGGTGAAGCAGCCATAATGGATGAAGAGAGAGAGGTGGCTACTGATGAAGAGAAAAAAGAGCTGATGGATGAAGTGAATGCTGAACTTGAAAAAGAAATGGCAAAAGGGGAATAAATGGCAGAAATCAGTGCACAACTTGTAAAACAGCTCCGAGAAATGACGGATGCAGGAATGATGGATTGCAAAAAGGCATTAGTAGAAACAAATGGAGATATTGATAAGGCTGTCGAATATCTTAGAGAAAAAGGTTTGAGCAAGGCTGCAAAAAAAGCAGATAGAATTGCTAGCGAGGGTATTATTTCTTTAAAAATTTCTCCTAATTTTGATAAAGCAGTTATGCTTGAAATTAATAGTGAAACTGATTTTGTCGCCAAGAATGATGGTTTTAAAGAACTCGTTAAAAAGACTACAGATCTTATTGAAAGCCATACAATCTCAAGTGTGGAAAATCTATATCAAAGCACAATAGATGGAATGCTTTATGAAGAGTATCTGAAGACACAAATTGCCAAGATTGGTGAAAATATTGTTGTTAGAAGAATTGCTAGTATCGTTCCTCCAAGTAATGGTATTGTTAATGGCTATGTCCATTCTAACGGAAGGGTAGGGGTATTGATCTCGATTGTTTGTGATAACCCTCAGAATGCTAAATCTTGTAGTGAGCTTCTTAGAAATATTTGTATGCACGCTGCAGCAATGAAACCTCAAGTATTGGATTTTAAATCTTTTGATTCTGATTTTATTCGAAAAGAAAAAATGGCCTTGATTGCTGAATTACAAAAAGAAAATGAAGAACTTAAAAGACTTGGTAAGCCTTTGAAAATCATTCCTGAATATATCAGTAGGGTTGAACTGAGTGATGCAGTTTTAAAACAACAAGAAAATCTTCTTAGGGAAGAATTGAAAAAACAAGGCAAACCTGAAACAATTTGGGATAAAATTATCCCCGGACAAATGGAAAGATTCATTGCAGATAATACTTTGATTGATCAAAGATTAACACTTTTGGGACAATTTTTTGTAATGGATGATAAAAAGACCATTGAACAGGTTTTGGAGCAAAAATCGAAAGAACTTAAAGATAATATTCGTGTTTTAGATTATATCAGATTTGAACTCGGTGAAGGGATTGAAAAAAAGGTTGAGGATTTTGCCCAAGAAGTCGCAGCCCAAATGAAATGATTTCAAATCAACCATAGTGCGATCTCATCAGCTAGGAAATAATCGTTAGCCACGAGTTTATTTCCTTTGAGATAGCATTTATTTTCTTTGATGAGAATATCTATCTTTTTTTTATCTAATAAATTTATTTCCGCTCCAATCTCGCATCGCAAACCTAAAAAAATACTTTCAAATCTCAAATCTTTTTCATTTAAAAATTCTAGTCTTTTCTCTAAAGGTGCTTTGATGTAATGATCAATATTTGAATGCGAATAAATACGATGATTTTTTATTCTCCCAACTGCTCCAGCACCACAACCAATGTACTCTTGGGCATTCCAATAGGCCAAATTATGTTTGACTTTATAATTTTTTGCATAGTTTGAGACTTCATATTGTATAAAGCCGTATTGTTTTAAAGCATCTCTGATTTCTTGAAAAAATGAGTGATTTTGCGGATTTTTATCATAAATTTTTCCTAATTTAGATTCTTTTTCAATACTCAAACTGTAAGCAGAAAGATGATTAATAGGAAGTTTAGAAGCATTTTCTATTTCTTTGTAAATATGTTTTTTAGTATCTTGGGGCGTGTCATAGATGAGATCAATGCTGATGTTTTCAAAACCATTTTTATGGATCGTGTCTATGGAATGAACAATTTCTTTTTGATTATGTTCGCGTTGCAAAAAAAGAAGTTTATTTTTAAAAAAGCTTTGCACACCCACGCTGATTCGGTTAAGTCCAAAACTTTTCATATCTGCACACCATTGCGTAGTGACTAAATCTGGATTGACTTCAGCAGTAATTTCGCAGTTTTGATTAAGATTGGAATGATTGTAAATGATTTCAAAAATTTTCCCATAATCTTTAGAGGAAATACTATTAGGAGTGCCACCTCCAAAGAATATGGAATCAATAATTTGAGAATTTTGACTTAAAGAGTGTTCTAAATCGCTATAGAGCGCATTCATATAAGGCTCTTTGAGATTATCTTGATTTTCATAAGAATTAAAAGCACAATAGCCACATTTGCTCTTACAAAAAGGTATATGGATATAAAGAATCATCATTTCTATTTTTTTTGGGATTTTGTTAAGAAAGTATTAACGATATTAACAATATTATTATAGCTTCATTTTAATGCAAAAGGAAGACAGATGAAAAAGACATTACTAATGATTGCTTTAGCAACGCTTGGAATAACTGGAGTAAATGCAGATCCTGCTACGATTATCAAAACAAAGTGCCAAGCTTGTCATGGAGCAAATATGGAAAAATCAGCCTTAGGAAAAAGCAAAATTGTCAACACTCTTGATAGTAAAAAAATCAAAGCGGATTTGATGGGCTATAAAGCTGGGACACTTAACCAATATGGTTTAGGAGCTACAATGTGGGGACAAATTAAGCCTTTATCTGATGAAGATATCGATGCTTTAGCTAAATATATCCCAACTCTTAAAAAATAATTTTGGGGGATTTCCCCAAAAACTTCTCAATTTTTATTCCTTAACAAACAAACCTTAAAGCATTTATTCATTATAATTCAAAAAAATATTTTAAATCGGAGCATGTTATGGAAAATAACAAAAGCTACAGACCAAATGTAGCTGCGGTGATTTTATCATCAAGTTATCCCAATAAGTGTGAATTCTTTATCGCACAACGAACTGATATTAAAGGTGCTTGGCAGTTTCCACAAGGAGGAATTGATGAGGGAGAAACTCCTTTAGTTGCCCTTTATCGTGAGCTTATGGAGGAAATAGGAACAAATGATGTAGAAATTATTGCTGAATATCCCGATTGGATTAAGTATGATTTTCCCCCCAGTGTAAGTAAAAAATTTTATCCGTTTGATGGACAAAAACAAAAGTATTTTCTTGTAAGATTGAAAAATAATACACTCATTAATATTAAAACTGCAGTTCCTGAATTTAACAAATATGAATTTGTAATTTATGAGACATTATTTGAAAAAGTAACACATTTTAAAAGGCAAGTCTATAAACAAGTGATTGATTATTTTAAGAGAGAGGGGTACTTATAATGCTAATCGTGCAAAAATATGGCGGAACAAGTATGGGGGATTGTGAAAAAATTCAGAATGTTGCCAATCGTGTCATACAGGCAAAAAAAACTGGTCATTCAGTGGTGGTGGTGGTCTCTGCGATGAGTGGTCAAACAGATAAACTCATCGGTTATACGAAACATTTTTCTAAATTTCCTAATGAACGGGAAGTAGATATGGTCTTAAGCAGTGGTGAAAGAGTGACAAGTGCGCTTTTGGCTATTGCGCTTGAAGCAATGGGACAAAAAGCTTTTTCTTTAAGTGGCAGGGGGGCAGGCATAGTAACTGACAATATCCATACTAAGGCTAGAATAGAATACATTGACACGAATAAGATTACTCAGCTGTTGGCTCAAGATTATATTGTTGTCGTTTCAGGGTTTCAGGGGGTAGGGCAGAATGGCGAAGTGACGACTTTGGGAAGAGGGGGGAGTGATTTATCTGCTGTTGCAATCGCAGGAGCATTAAAGGCTGATTTGTGTGAAATTTATACAGATGTAGATGGAGTCTATACAACCGATCCTAGGATCGATAAGAATGCTAAAAAAATTCATAAAATCAGTTATGATGAAATGCTTGAGTTGGCTTCTATGGGAGCAAAAGTTTTATTGAATCGCTCTGTGGAGCTAGCAAAAAAGTGGAATGTTCCACTTGTAACACGCAATTCTTTTAGTCAAGATGAAGGTACATTAATTACGACGGAGGAAAATATTATGGAAAAACCCATTGTTAGTGGGATTGCTTTGGATAAAAATCAAGCTAGAGTTAGTATTGCTGATGTGCGCGATCGACCAGGAATTGCTGCAGAAATATTTGGAGTCCTTGCAGATGCCAATATCAATGTCGATATGATTGTGCAAACTATAGGGAGAGATGGCAGAACAGATATTGACTTTACAATTCCTCAAACAGAAGTTGATGGAGCCAAACAAGTCTTGGAAAGATTTTTGGATAGCGTAGAATCAATTGATTATGATTGTAATATCGCCAAAGTTTCAATAGTAGGGGTAGGGATGAAATCTCATTCAGGAGTTGCCAGCGCAGCTTTTAAGGCTTTGGCAAAAGAAAATATCAATATTATGATGATCAGCACAAGTGAAATCAAAGTTTCGATGATTATTGACTTAAAATATGCTGAACTTGCTGTTAGAACTCTTCATTCCGTATATGAGTTAGATAGATGAAAAATGGTATTGAAATATCAGATTGGATGCTTAAGGTAATCCGCGAAGAGGGCGATAAAGTAGCCTTGATGAGCGGGTGGCTTGAAATGGATCGTTACCAATGGATTTCTTTGGTTTCACGAACGATCAGCCATATCTTAAATGGTGGGGTAATTTTAGTTTGTACAGATGAAGAAAGAGAATGGTTTGGTAGATACATTGTTTCTTCTATCAATCGGTTTGGAGGTCAATCAAGACCTATGATGCCTATTTTTGATTTTAGCGGTGCTTTTCCCAAAAAATCTGCATTAAAAGAAACTTCTTTAGTGAATGATATGTTGAGTATTTCTTATAAAGATTACATTTTTTGGTATATTGGGAAAACGAGTATTCCATTGGCAAATCTAGCCTTGAGTAAGGAAAATGGATTTTTATGGATTTTTGATGAATCAGTTCAAGATGGGATAATGCTGAGTTCTCTTGATGCAATGATTGATTATAAGTTAATTCAACTTTTTCGTATATTTGAAGAGGCATTATTTGGAGCTTTATTTGGGAAAATAATTTTAGAATAATGGAAAAATACAGCGGACTCATTATACTTAGCAACGACCTAAATAAGGAAATTGAATATCAAAGTATGCATATCAGAGAAGAATTTTTGCGTGTTTTTGAACGAGATGAGTTTAAAATAGAAGATTCTCATCAGGTTATTACACAAGCATATATTACATCAACAGAAGTCAAGACAATCATTATGGCAGCAAATTCCTATAATCATTTTGCTCAAAATGCACTTTTAAAAATTCTTGAAGAGCCTCCAAACAACACACGATTTATTTTGATTGCAAAAAATAAAACATCTTTTTTGCCAACCATAAGATCTAGGCTTCCTTTGGAAGATAAGAGAAAAAGAACCAACTTGAGGCCTTTTGAACTTGATTTAAGAAATTTATCTTTAAAAAGTGTTTATGATTTTTTAAAAACCTTAGAAAAAGAATCTGATATTTCAAAAGAAATCACGAAAGAAAAGATTCAATCACTTTTATTTTTGATTAGAAAAAATCGGATTTTTCTTAATGAAGAAGAGCTTAAAAGTTTTGATGAAGCCTTAAATGCTAATCAGAATTACCAGAAAGATATCTATATCTTTTTACCCCTTTTATTGATGGTTTTACAAAAGATAAAAACGTCAAAAATTTTATACAGTTGAATACAAGGCAATAAGAAATGTTTTTAAAAAGAATCCATCCTGACTCCTTAAAACAAGCAATAAAAAACATCGGGAGTGATTTGCAGGGTCAAAAGATTATGGATAAAAAAGGGGAAATAATTCTTTTTGAAGTGAAACATTTATCTTTGAGCGGGGCAATGATACTCAAACAAGAAGCATTAAGTGCCGGTGGGGATTTTGCTACCCCAAGAGAATGTATATTAGCAAAAAAACCTTATTATGATGGCATACTCATCGCCACTAGAACGCAATTGGAAAAAATCATCTTAAAGTGTAAAATGCAACCTTTTGGTTTGAAAGAGTTGGCAAATACAATTTCTATACATTTAAAAAATGAACATTTATCTTGGGATTTTCCTAAAATAATGGCGATCCTCAACATCACTCCCGATAGTTTTTTTATGGGCAGTAGGCATACGCCAAAAAGTGCAATTGAGAGAATTTATAACCTCATTGAAAAAGGAGTGGAAATTATTGATGTTGGAGCAGCAAGTTCAAAACCTGGAAGTGATTTGATTGATTTTGCAGAAGAAAAAAGAAGGCTTGAAGCGGTAGTTAAAGAAATTTATGCTCAAAATCTTTTCAAAAAAGCAACTTTTAGTATTGATACTTATAACCCTCAAACAGCTGATTTTGCGCTTGCCAATGGATTTAAGATTATCAATGATATTAGCGGGTATCATCATCCTGATATGGCAAAGATTACGGCACAATATCATGCAATAGCAGTTCTGATGCATTCAAAAGGAACGCCTAAAACTATGCAGCAACTCACAGATTATTCCGACTTATTTGAAGAGCTTGAAACTTTTTTTGAACAAAAAATCAAATGGCTTAAATCTTTTGGCATTGAAGATATTATTTTGGATATCGGATTTGGTTTTGCCAAAAATCAAGATCAAAATCTATCTCTTATCAAGCATTTAAAACATTTCTCTCATTTTGGATATCCGATTTTAGTTGGAGCTAGTAGAAAAAATACAATTGGTATTTTAACTCAAAGAGAGGTTCAAGATAGGCTTGCTGGAACGCTTGCACTCCATTTGATTGCACTCCAAAATGGTGCGAACATCTTGCGTGTGCATGACGTAGATGAACATCTTGATATTCTTAAAATTTATCAAGCTTTAAAAGAAGTGTTATAATGGATGTACCTTATGATTTTGAAATGATAAAGCTTTATTTAAAAAATCACGGCTATAATATTATCGAACTTAATGCTATGGATAATGAAAAACTTTTTAATCTCTATAAGGAACATAGCCTCAAGGTGATTTACGAATTTCAAACTTCATTGCATCAAAATAATAGCTTTTCTGTAGGACACATTAAAAACTATGATTTGGAAAATCAACTCAAGTCGAAACTTCTTAAGATTGGAAAAAATTTTTCAAAAATTTATGATTTGATTGATGAATATATCGATCGTTATTCTTATGAAGATTTTTTAGAAATTCTATGTATGCAGTTAGACACGATCCCTCCAAGCAAACTCGAAAAAATTTTGAAAGTTAAATATCGCCAACTCCAACAAGTGTGGTTAGAAAAACTAGAAGAAAAATTCAAAATTTTGCCCGTTGAAGAGAGAATACCTTTGGTAAAATACTATGAGAAGAATCAAGACGATATAGCAAAATTAAAACGTGCATACCAAGACTCAAAAGATCCTTCTCATTTGGAAAAAATAAAAAAAATTTCTGAAATCAAGCTCAATATCATCAAGATTTTTATGCCCTCCTTGATGGAAGAAAATTATAAAGCTTATTATGATGAAACCCCTGAAAAATTAGAGCTCATAGATCATATCTTGGAACTTACAAATTCTTATTCAAAAAAATATCTAAAAGACTTGACAATTTCAAAACTCAAATTTTTGAAAAATGATATTATTGAACAAAACAAACGAGAGGCTCAGGATAAGAAATTATTTCAAAAATATACCAAAGCTCTTTCTGAGAGTATGAATTCTATGGATGATAATGAGTTTTCAAAAGTCTGTCTGGATGCGATAGCTGAACTCAATAGCGACCAACTTCAGAGAGTTGTAAGTTTTTTAGCAAGCAAAAATAAATTTTTCCTAAATAAATTTAACACAACAGTTAAAAGTTATCAGAGTATTGCAAAAACAAAAATAGTTCAATAAAAGACATTTTTGCTATTCAAAGTAGTATTTTAAGAATGTTAAATGATTTCCAATATTTTTTTAAGATAAAATATGTCAAGATTTAAACTCCTAAGGATTAATATTATGTATTCTCAAAAAATTAAAAATCTTTCAGAGTCCGCAACAATAGCTATCAGCACACTTGCTTCAGAATTAAAGGCAAAAGGAAGAGATATTTTAAGCTTTTCTGCAGGGGAACCTGATTTTGATACTCCTCAAGTTATTAAAGATGAAGCAATTAGGGCGCTAAATTCAGGATATACAAAATATACTCCCGTTGCAGGTATTCCAGAGCTCCTTAAGGCTATAGCCGATAAACTTGAAAGGGAAAATGGTCTTACATACAGCCCTAAGGAAATTTTGGTTAGTAATGGTGCGAAACAATCTTTATTTAATATATTTCAAGCCTTAATAGAGGAGGGTGATGAAGTTATTATTCCCTCTCCTTACTGGGTTACATATCCGGAATTGGTCACTTATAGTGGAGGAAAGCCTGTTTTTATACCAACAAATGAAAGTACGGATTTCAAAATCACTCCTAAACAACTTAAAGAAGCCATCACATCAAAAACGAAAATGCTTGTCCTTACAACTCCTTCCAATCCCACAGGAATGGTTTATTTAAAAAATGAACTCATACAAATAGCAGAAATTCTCCAAGGAAGTAAAATTTGGGTAGTAAGCGATGAAATGTATGAAAAGCTTATTTATGATGTGGAATTTACTTCGTGCGCTGCCATCAGTGAAGATATGATGTCAAGGACAATTACTGTGAATGGTTTGAGTAAATCAGTTGCGATGACAGGATGGAGAATGGGGTACCTTGCAACTAAAGATTTAAAGTTATTGAAATTAATGAATAATCTTCAGAGTCAATGTACTTCTAATATCAATTCAATTACGCAAAGAGCCTCCATTGTAGCTTTAAATGGGGAAGCTGATGCTGATATTGAGTTGATGAGGGAAGCATTTCAAAAAAGACGTGATTTGGCGTGTGAATTGATTGGGGATATTGGAGGATTAAAAGTTTTAAAACCACAGGGTGCTTTTTATTTATTTATCAACATAAAAGATATTTCCAAATATAACGGAGATTCTATGAAGTTTTCTCAAGAGCTTTTAGAAAAAGAAGGAGTTGCATTAGTTCCAGGAAAAGCATTCGGAATGGATGGCTATGTGCGATTTTCATTTGCGTGTTCAAATGATCAAATTATTGAAGGTTTAAATCGAATTTCTAGGTTTGTAAAATTGTAAAATAAGGCAAATTATTTTAAGGAATTAAAAAGTCTGTAAAATAGTGCTTTAAAAATTCAATATCTGAAATATAAGTTAAATAATTATTTACTTTTAAATTAATTTTTTTAAGGAAAGTAGTGTATAATTTTATCGCCCCTCGATTGTAGCGGGGGGCAATATCATTGAAAGGATTGATGATGGAAAAGCATCATAAAATCCTAAAAGAATTATACATCAAATTTAAAATATTTGGCGTAGAAATTATTTTTAGGATGAAGAGGGGTTAGCCCCTCCTTCCTTATGAATGATATTTAACCCCTTTTATGGGGTTTTTTAACACATTTTTTATAATAACATTCACAACAACAACCCACGCAAACTCTGACCATTCCCATAAAATGTAGCTCCTAAAATAAAAAAAGGGGCTTTACTATCTTCAAAAGCGGGGGTTTGCACTTCTGAATCTTGATTTTGAGTGGGGTCCTCTTCTTTTTCAAGCTCTTTTTTAATCTCGAGTGCCTTTTTTAGCTTGCTGTTTGAGTTTCTTTATTGTTATAAATTTCAGACATTCAAAATCCTAGTATTATTTAACTTATCTAGCTTATCCGATTGTATCAAGGTTTCAAAAAGCTCTAAAAATTGAGGGTAGATTTTGCTATGGTGCTTAATTAAGGCTTGTATCTCTTGAGTTCTTAAAACTTTGTCATCGTGTTTTTGATGGAATGCATTGAAATATCTTTTAATCGTGGCTTCTCTTTTTTTAGTTGGTTGTAAAATGATTTCTCTAAACTTTTCAAAAGTCATATTTGTGCAACCGATGCAAACTATATGGATGGTTTTATAAGCAAACAAAGCTACTAATCCGTGTTTGTATAAATCATCATTGCAAATACTCTCTTTTGGAAAATCAAAGCCCCCAGTAATTTAGAATGTAATGGAAGGCAATAAACTTCATTGATAACCTCGTTTAGTTGTTTTATAACCGCTTCTAAGCTGTTATCATCTTTTATAAAAGGGTTTGGTTTATCAAAATACTCACAAACATCTTTGATATAATTTGTGTCAATAATTTTTTTTCAAGATAAAATAAAAAGTTTGAAAATTATGGTTTTCGTAAGTATTTAACGATGTTTGTGGGCTTTTATTTTTAAGAAAAGAGTGTTTTTTTTCGATTTTTTTAATGCAAAAACTTGTAAAAGTTTCATTAAAGTGATATAATTTCATTTGTAACCTTAATTTGGTTTTGATTGTTTTTTTGCAACCAAAAATAGTGTTATAACTTAAATTAAGGGCGAAGAGTTCGAAAGCACCGCCCTTAATTAAACTTCATTTATCAAATTTTACAATTTTTAAATGCTCGTAATATTTTTTAACCAAATCCATATCTACATTATTTAAAATTATTTCACAACCGGTGCGAACTGCTTGATATTTTTCGGGTTTTTTATTTTTCATTTTATTAATTCCTTGTTGCGTCATTTTAACAAACTCTGCAATCTCTTTATCTTCAATTTTTTTCATCAAATTTAAACCTTTTAAAAAGTTTATTTAAAATAATAAAATTATAATTTTTTAATATTAAAATAAACTGAAATTTTAAATTTTTAAACTTAAAATAATATTAAAGTTCGCGTCTTAAAAGTCGCCGTTTAAGAAATGATTAAGACTTAAAAGACGCCATTTCAGCAAAATTTAAGACTTAAAAGACGCGAACTTACATTTTTCTTCCTATTATATATTAAGAAGAGTATTTAGAAGAGATGCGCGCGCGAGATTTTTAATCTTATTTTTTTGAAAAATTAACGCTCTGAAATCGGATGCGATTTAAAAAATCGCCTCCATCGATTAAATTCAGGGCTAAAGCCCTTAAATCGGGTTCAAGACTGATTAAATGATTGTTGGTGTGCCTTTGTATGCGTTGTTTGAAGCTTCAGAGGGGTAGGAAAGAGAGCTTTTAAACGATATGAATTCAAATTTTTAGAATTTTGAAAACTTTAGAGTATTCAAGAATCCAAAATCATCATTTTTAATCACATAAACCCATCAAAAATCCATTTTATTTTAAATTTAATACAAAGACTAAGGTTTTATTATAAAATAGATTTAAAGGGCATTTTTGATTGTTTTAGGGGCAGGCGGTTTGAAAGTACTTAAAATAGGGATTTATAAGTTCTATATCTGAAAGATAAGCTAGATAAGTTAAATAATAATTGACTTTTAAAGGAATATTTAAGGAAAGTAGTGTATAATTTTATCGCCCCTCGATTGTAGCGGGGGGCAATATCATTGAAAGGATTGATGATGGAAAAGCATCATAAAATCCTAAAAGAATTATACATCAAATTTAAAATATTTGGCGTAGAAATTATTTTTAGGATGAAGAGGGGTTAGCCCCTCCTTCCTTATGAATGATATTTAACCCCTTTTATGGGGTTTTTTAACACATTTTTTATAATAACATTCACAACAACAACCCACGCAAGTAATAACCATTGACGCGGTCAATACACTGAATAAAATCAAACAAAACATTTCAATCCTTCTTTTTAAAAAATAAAGGTGCGATTTTTTCTAAACTCATACTTCCAAAATAAAATCCATACACTGAGATAGCAATGTTTGTATATAAATCCATTATCGGGGTAGGGATATCGTGCAAAAAAGGCAGGATAAAAATATAAATTGTGAAAACAATACACACGGCAGGGCGAATATTCTTAGCTAAAAAGCTATCTGAAGCCATATCAGAGGCTTGACGCTTTGTTATCTCAGAATCTAGTTTGCTTTGTGCCTCTGCGATAGTCTTTAAAAACTCTGCTCTAGCCTTTAATCGCCCCTCTTCAGTAGGGATTAAATCAATCGCCTTATTTGCTACATCAGTGACAGGCTTAAAAATATCACTTAACCAACCCATTGTTATCTTCTCTTTTTAGATTTTTTCTTAGGTTTTCTTCTTAGATAGGTGCCTACAGTTCTAGATTTTGCTGTGTATCCTCTTACACGGGTCATTAGATTGCCTTTAATCTTCATTTTTTTGCTCCTTTTGTGAATTTAAAAATTTTTAATGTTTTGTCTAGATAATAAAAAACTGCAATAATCCCAAGTAACCAAGCCAGATAATAAAGCTTCTTACCCCACGCTCCCAGACTTTCAAAGGCATTTCCTAAGGGTTTAAACATCATTTCACGATGCCATACTGATACGTCTTCAAGCTTGTTAGAAAATTTATCCCATAAGGTTTTATTATTTTTGGGCTTCCTACCTTTTAAAATACCTGTATCAATCTCGAGGTTTTCAGGGTTTGAGGAAATATCTTTATCCTTTTCTACCTTAGGTTTGAACCCTTCATAATCATCAAACCAAGAAGCATCATAACCGCTTTGATAGCTTGATACTTCTTCAAAATAATCGTTATTCACAGATTTTTCCTTAATGTGAAAAGTTCATTAATCAAACGAATTAAAAAATAAAATCCAAATATCCCAAAAGCAACGCTTAGGATAATAGAGGTGGTTTTTACATAAGGATTTTTAGCTAATTCAGAAGCCTGTGTTTGAATCTGTCCTACTACTTTATCGCCGATAGAATTGCCTGCTTTTGAGGCATAATCTCCTAAAAACGAAGTAGCTTTTGAAGTGATATTATCAAAAAAATTAGCCATATAAAGCCTCCGTACGCTCTAAATAAGCTTGTTCCGTTCCTGCTCCTAAGATTGAGTTGTAGTATTTTTTCCAAAAGGCTGCACGCCCCTCTCTAGTTGATGGGATTTTTGGTTTTTTGTAATAATAAAGGCGGGCTAGAATCGTGTTTAAGAGTGCATCTTGCGTTACTCTTTTATCTGAATAATCCAATCTATCAAGGTCATAGCCGATTTTTAGCACTTGATTCTTGATTCTGCTAGGTTGGTTTATCGCTTCATCAAAGCCGATTTTGTCAATTTGAAAAATCCCTTTACCACTATCAGGGGTAAAATCAGGGGTTTTGCCATAATTACTCTCTGTTTTAGCTGTTTCTCTTAATAAAGCCCTTAAATCTTCTTTATTCGCTCCTAAATCCAAAAGCTCCACGACTTTATCAATATTCATATCTACTTCTGAATCGCTTAATATTCCATACATTTTAAGCCTGCTAAATTCTATCAAGGTTAAACCTCCTGCCATTAAAATTATTAAAAAACCTAAAAATCTCATAAAAATTTCAATTCTCCATTAAGGGTAATTTCTATAGTTTGGTCTTTGTCTAGAAATTTTTTATTGCTCGGATTGATGTTAATTTCAATGCGGTTATCTGTGTCAGGGAATAACATTTGATAAAAAAGATTCACATCAAAATTAGCCATATACCCTTCATAATTTGCTGTTTTATTGTAATTTTCCATATTGAAAAGATCGTTGTCATTTTTGATTGTGTAGCTAATAATATTAAGATTGTTTTGCTCTCCTGTATTAGCAGGAGTGCCATTGTAATCATAAAGGCTATATTCGTATCGTCCATCATTAAATGGTGAGTAGTAGTAAAGAGTTTTAGAGAGGTAGCTATTGTGAATTTTGATACTAATAGTCGCACTGTCTGCTGTATTATCTGTTTTGGTTTGATAAACCCAACTATTATTTGAAATAGTAATATCTCTGATTTGTTTAATGCTGAATCGGATTTTTTCACTCAAATAGCTTTTATTGAGAAAGATGCCACCAAAACCAGATTCGTGCGCATAGATTGAATAATTAGAATCAAAGGGGTCACTGATAGATAATCCTATAAAATTAAACCCGTTCATTTTCATTGAACTGCTGGGGTAATTATAAAGATTGCCAAGTTTGGTTTTAATAGTAACGTTAATAGCTAACTTATCGCCCTTGCTAATCATCGGTAAAAATTCTAAGATATCTATCCCGCCAATTTTTTCGATGTTTCCAATACTCTCAATCCGTCTTACACGCTCGATATTGACAATATTATCAACTTGTGCGATTGTGTCATTTCCGTATTTATAGTAGCTCCCGCTGTTACCTGTGTAATTGATTTGAAGAAAATTACCCTCGTTAATGCCTTCTGTAAAAAGATAAAGTTTATCGACCAAATAAGGGAGTTCTGAATAGCCATCATCTCGATTACGTAGCTCTCTAGCGTTTTGTTTCATTGTGTTTTGAGATATGAAGACTTTCACGCCTGCAGGTTTATTGTCTAAAGCTAATTGTCTGACTCCTTCAATGGGATAAGCGTTGTATTCAATATCTGTAGGTAGTTTTAGTACTTGATTGACTTCAAACTTGTTCATTAAAAAATCCTTTTTTTGCTTAAAAAGTATGCTCCTGCGATAATTCCTACTCCGATAAAAATGGTTTTTAAATCGAATGGACTGGGATTATTTGGGGTAGGGGTTTTGGTAGATTGCAAGATTCTAGCTGTGTTTTGTGCGTTCTCTCCCATTACAAGAGAAAGCGAACCCATCAAAGCACTCCCTGCCTGGTTTAAAATCCCTTGGACATCCTCCCCACTGAAGCCACTCACAGAGTTTCCTATTTGTCCGATGTTTCCAAGACTTACAGAGTTATCACTGGCGGCTGCGCCTTGTGCTAATGTGATATTTGGTTTCTCATTCATTGAACTACCTTTTTTTATTCAATAAATTAAAAAGAACAAGGCTACCAACTGCTAAGCCTCCAAAGATTAAAAGCTGTTGATTATTCTTTGGTGGGGGTGTATAGGTAGCTCCTCCGCCTTCTTTGGTCGCATCGCCACTTTTAGCATCGCCTTCGCCTGTAATTGCGGCACTAGCTGCAAAATCAAGTGCGGCACTAAAGCCCCCGCCTGCTCCTCCTGAACCTGTATCAGATTTTTGAGTGTTATCATTATCGCTTTTGTTCGAAGTACCTAAAGAGGAATAGTTTGAATTAGATAACGACGGGGTGGATACGTTGTGATTTCCATAAGTAAAGGTACCTAAGTTTAAAAAATTACTTAGATTATTACCTGTTAAAGCTTGTGAAAAATTATAATTATTATTTGTGGTGCTATTTGTATTATCGCCCCCGCGTCCTCCGCTTCCCATTAACTACCTCCTGCGTTTTTTACCTAAAAACAAAAAAGCAAATAACAATAAACCCGCCCCGCCTGCAATTAAAAGCATTTTATTCGTTGAACCCATCATAAAAGGGGTCTTAACCCCTGTTTTTTGTGCCATCGCCTCCGCTCTTGCCTGCTCTGCTTGTTTAGGATTTTTATTGCTAATGGCTTCAGTTACCTTACCTGTGATATCGCTGATTTTTCCAAGCGAACTACTGATATTTTCAAAAAATCCGCTATCTAGTGCCATCTTACACGCCCCAATCTTTTAACATTCCCATAGTGATTTCTAAATAAGCCTCTGAGTTGCTTCCTAAATCGGTATCTAACTCTAAGGTAGGGTTATTAAAGGTTTTTAAAATTTCAGAATGCTTCACACGTCCCATTTGACTAAAATCAACATAAAAACTTCCATTGAGATAACTCCTATCAAGTCTAAATCTTCTTTGATTTTCAGTTTTGATAACTTCTACAGGTAGATTCAATAATAAATCCTGGTTTTGTTTGAATTTCACATTTTTAATCACAGAATTATCCAAACTGCCATCTTTTAACCTAGTGTCAAGCTGGAATCCTATATACCATTGATAAGGGGGTAGCTGGATTGTGTAGCCGGTGCCACTGCTTTTAATGGTCTCTATTTTGGTTTCTTGGTAATAATTTAAAGGGTTTCTAAGCCCGCTTACCTGCTTGCCACTGCTATCGGTGTAAGTTCCTGCTACACGTTGTTCTGAAAACTCCCAAAGCCTGATTTGCCCTGAATTGATTTTAATACCACTGCCTACATCTTTATCACTTGCTGAATTGAATGTTATTTGCAAGCTTTGAAACATTGAACTCTCTATCCCTGCATCTGAAATATTGCTAAATCCAAAAAGTCCTAATGGGATAAAAAATCTTAAGGTGTAAGTGTGATTTCCTGCTGTACTTTCAGGGTCTGTATTGATTTCTGTACCTGCAATACGATAGCCTTGTGCTTTGAGGCTTCTAAAGCTTTGATTTTTGTAGTAGGTGCTAGAATCTCCTAAGATAACAAAATTGCTAATGGAATTCCAAAAATGCTCGGGGGTAAAGCTTGCTCCGCTTTCACAGGTATAATCAAAATAAATTTCGCCTTGAAGCATATCCACGGTATAACCGCGATTGAGACTGATAGTATTGCTCGAACCTCCCAAAACTAGGTTTGTAGCTGGTTGAGGAATGAATAATGGTTTTTTGGTTGGCATAACTTATCCTTTTATTAAAATCCAAATTTAGCCATTAAAGGCGCCAATAGCTTGTTAAACAATATTGCAACGACTGCAACAACGAATCCATTGATAATATAAGTCTTCATATTTTTTCCTTTTTTTTTAAACTTTCAAAGATGGGATATATTTCCCAATCAAACGCCCGATAATAAGCCCTGCTATGGTAGATAACACAAGTTTTTTATCAATCATTTTTGCTCTCCTTTTTTAGATTTAAGCGATAAATTGATTCCAATTGTTCTTTTTTAGTAATAAGCAAGTTGATGGGATTACTGCCATCTGCATTCGTTTTTGTTTTGTCGATAACTAAAAAATGAAATGGCTTGATAGTCTTGATTTTATCGCTGACATCTTCGCCAAAAGCTTGCTTAATGTAGTCAAAATCTCTGTTTTCTGTGGTCATTGTGAGATAAAAAATATCGGTCTGGCTGGTCAAATCCCTGCTAATATTAGCTGGTCGCCTGCTGGCTGTATAAAGGTCAATTTCTTGGTGGCGTCCTGTATGGATAATATCGTAGAACGCACTTTTTTTAGATAAACTCGCCCCGCAATAAAAATCAACTTCATCAATAAACAAACTAATTTTAGAACACTTATAAGCTGTAATGCAAAGCTCTTCAAACTGCTCGGGGTCTCTGGTTTGGAGGATTAATTGCTGTTTTTTGCTGATGAATTCTTTGTAATGTAGCTGTAGATAAAGATTTAGCTCTTCCATATCATCGAAAAAAAGGCGGTTTTTTCCTAAGGGTGGAAAGCCGTTTGTAGTATCTAAAATCAAGGCAGGGCGGTTATTCAAAATTAGCAAAATATCACATAGCGAACTTTTGCCATAGCCCTTTTTACCCATAATTGTATGAAAAGTATTAAATTTAGCTTGCATTTGCACTCTCTTTAGCTTTGCTAGCTTTCTTTTTTGACAAATAATTTTTATAGGCATTAACAACGTTTTTAATACCAAAAAAGGAATCTGTAGCAATGTATAGAAGCCCGCATATAACAATAATCCTAGCCACAAAAGTAGAATCAACGGAAGCAATAGCCCCATTCCCAAAAGCAGGATGCACATTATTTTCAATCGTTGCTTTAAGGGCGGTGTTATTGGGTTCTTTATCGCGTTCTTTTTTAAATTCATCACAGGCTTGTAGGAAGGATTTAACAAGGTTTTCAAGATTATTAATATTATTTGAGACATTATTAACCTCTTGTGTATTATCTGATTTAGCTTGAATGATGGCAATGAGTTTCTTTTTACCCATTTTTACAAGCGTATCGTGGGATTTTGAGGGGGCGTAAGGCTTTGCTAAGGTAGCTAAATCATCTAACTTCATTTGAAACAGTTTAAAGCCTGATGCTTCAAAACCCTTAGAATCCTCTTTTTTAGCTGATTCGCTTGTATTTTTATCGAAATTTACAAAATCGGGGATTTTTTCTTCATTTATCGCCCCGTTTTCCATTTCATTCCTCATTACTTCTGCCTTTTTCAAACAATTTAATAATTTTTGGACTTAAAATAAAAGCTACCACGGCTAAAAATGTAGCTCCTAAAATAAAAAAAGGGGCTTTACTATCTTCAAAAGCGGGGGTTTGCACTTCTGAATCTTGATTTTGAGTGGGGTCCTCTTCTTTTTCAAGCTCTTTTTTAATCTCGAGTGCCTTTTTTAGCTTGCTGTCTATTTTCATCTCAGGATATTCAATTGAGTTTTTTTGGATATCGCTTTGAGTTTCTTTATTGTTATAAATTTCAGACATTCAAAATCCTAGTATTATTTTTTATGATTAAAATAATACCATAGTATTACAAATAAATATAAAAATAATACTGAAGATGATTAAATAAAGGTTTGAAAAGGGGAGGGGAAGAAAAACCATATATTAAAGGATGGAGGGGATTAACCCCTCTTAGCCTTTAAGATAATTTTTATACCAAATATTTTAAATTTGATGTATAATTTCTTAAAGGCTTTCCGATGTTTGGTGCACATCGCAGGTCCTTTAATTTGGTCTTGCCCCCCGCTACGAACGAGGGGCGATAAAATTATACACTACTTTCCTTAATTACTCCTTTAAAAGTCAATTATTATTTAACTTATCTAGCTTATCCGATTGTATCAAGGTTTCAAAAAGCTCTAAAAATTGAGGGTAGATTTTGCTATGGTGCTTAATTAAGGCTTGTATCTCTTGAGTTCTTAAAACTTTGTCATCGTGTTTTTGATGGAATGCATTGAAATATCTTTTAATCGTGGCTTCTCTTTTTTTAGTTGGTTGTAAAATGATTTCTCTAAACTTTTCAAAAGTCATATTTGTGCAACCGATGCAAACTATATGGATGGTTTTATAAGCAAACAAAGCTACTAATCCGTGTTTGTATAAATCATCATTGCAAATACTCTCTTTTGGAAAATCAAAGCCCCCAGTAAAACCTATAAAAAGAAGCTTATAAGAAGTCTTTGAGTCACTTGTTATCGCTTCATTAAGGTAGTTGCTAAAAATTCCTTCTTTCATCAGTATTTCAAGCATTTTAGGAAAATCGCCTTTAATCATTGAGTGCATTATAAAGCTCCTGTAATTTTTTTGAATCCAGGTTTTTTAAAACCATTTTTTTAGAATGTAATGGAAGGCAATAAACTTCATTGATAACCTCGTTTAGTTGTTTTATAACCGCTTCTAAGCTGTTATCATCTTTTATAAAAGGGTTTGGTTTATCAAAATACTCACAAACATCATTTATCGCCTTTTGAAACCCTGTTGAAAAGCAGTATTCATCTTCCAAAACATCATATAGAGTTACATTAACATCAACATTTAAAATCATTTTTTATCCTTTTGATATAATTTGTGTCAATAATTTTTTCAGTCCTTTCCTACATTTTAACCTCCTTTTTAAGGGGCTTGTAGGCATTATTGACAAGCTCGCCCACGCTTCTTTTTGGTGCTATGGTGTCGTGATAATGGTGATAATTCATTGCCATATTGTCAAAAGCCTGAAAAAGAGAAGCACTGTTATTTTTCTTTAAATGCGTTCTATGCCTTGTAAAATATACCATCCCGCCATCTTCTCGTAAAAATCTAATTTGAAATTCGTTACTCTCTTCTTCATAAATTACATTTAAAAAATCCATATCAAAATCTTGATATCTTAACTTCTGCCCTCTGAGATAAGTTTCAATTTCATCCATTAAATCTAGCTCTTCATCTGAAAGCTCTGAATAAATGCTTTTTTCTTTTTTCTTTTTGGATTTTTTAACAGGGGGTAAGGATTCAGAGGCTTCAGAGTTTGAGGCTTCATTTACAGGGTTAGAGTAGGGCGGGTATTTGCCTGTAATGCCTTCAATCCTGCATATATAGTGCTTTGAAGTGATTTTAAAGTCGATTAGGTTAGATTGTTTTAAAAAATTTAGCCATCGATTAATTTGTCTTTGTTCTATTTCAAAAAATTCAGAAAATTCAGACGTAGTAAATTTATAGGAGCCATTAAATTCACATCTATTCCTTATAAGACCATACAAAATAAGGCAATTTCTTCCAAAGTTAGTTTTTAAGAGGGTGTAAGCTTCTTTAGGAATTTTTAAACTCAAAAAATCTAAATTTTCTAAGAACATCTATCGAACTTAATCTTAAGAATAGAAATTAAACTTTTTAAATTTAAGCTTTTTTTAGTTATGAAAACTCTAGTTTTCGTGCTATAATTTTTCAAACCATCGATATTATGGAATTTCAAGATAAAATAAAAAGTTTGAAAATTATGGTTTTCATAACTAAATTTACTATTATAATAAATAAAAGGATATAGATGCGTTATGTTTTAGAATCCGATGAAGGTTTTTTACAAGATTTACTATTTTGGTCATCTCGTTTTATTCGTTATAAACTTACAACGCTTTCAAATACCCAAGTAAAGGATAAAAAATGTATTCAAGAATGCCTCCAAAGACTTCAAAAAAAACCTAAAAATATTCAAGAACTTGAGATGATTTGTAAAATTGCTAGAAATGCAGGACTCATTGGCATTAATACTTATGCCCAACCTATTATCAAGCTTTATGAGTATTTGAGAGATTTTAATTCAATGAAAGAAATTGATGAAGAGGTCTTGAGTGAGTTTTTGGCAATGCAGACAGGGGGATTGAGCTTGGCGAGCAAAAAAAATTATCGTATTGCTTTGCTAGGCTTTTTTAATTATATTGATAAACAAAATCAAGATGCAAACGGAAATTCATATATTTATAATATAGAACTCAAAAATATTAGCGGGGTCAAGGGAAAATCAGGACAAAAACTCCCTACCTATCTAAATCAGGATGAATTGGAAAAATTTTTATCTGGGATTGAAAAATTTGAAATGTCAGAAAAAATTCGTGCAAGAAACCGCTTGATCATAAAAATGATTATTTACACCGGCATAAGAGTTAGTGAGGCTATCCATCTTAAAGCAAAGGATATAAACCTAGAAGAAAATTTATATCTTTTGAATATCAAAGGAAAAGGAAATAAATATCGAGTAGTAATGATAAAAGCACTCCATATTCGAAATTTGCTTGAAGAATGGCTGATGATAAGATCTCAGATCGAGGTTGAAGACGAGTTATTATTTTGCAATCAAAGAGGAAGACCTTTGACACAAGCTTATATTTACCGTCAAGTTGAGCAAATACTAGCCAGTATCGGCATTCGAAAAGAAAAAAATGGAGCACATATGTTAAGACATTCTTTTGCCACCCTGCTCTACCAAAAAAGACACGATTTAGTATTGGTCCAAGAAGCTTTAGGACACGCAGATTTAAACACAAGTAGAATTTATACGCATTTTGACAAGAAGCATCTTTTAGAAGCGGCCAGTATTATGGATAATATCAACCACTAAAGGATTGATTTGAATTTTTTCAATCCCCACCATCCCATTAAGGAGATTAGACCAAAAAATATGAAATAAATACCGGCTAAGATACCTATAGTTACAGATGCAATACTTGGATTGATGGCAAAAATTATCCCGATGAAAATATTAATTGTTGAAACAATAAATAACCAAAACCATTGAGAAAATCCTGATTTTTTTAACACAAAAGAAGAAGATATTCCCAAAATACCTTTAAATATTGCCAAAAATGCCACAAAATAAATCATTGTAATAGAAGTGAATTCAACCCCACCAAATGTAAATATAAGTCCAAAAAACAAAGATAACAAACCATCTCCCAATACCCATTGGGAACTGGAAAATTCTCGAATTCTAAAGTAATAAAAAATTCCTACTATGCCACTTGCAATTAAAATAATTGGGATCAGAACCATCAGAGCTAAAAATGTCTCTGTGGGGGTAAAAACAGATATGATTCCACAAGCAAGAATGGCCAAGCCAAATAAAAACCAAATAACACTCAATATACGGTCCATATTATCAATCCTTTATAAAATTTATATCTAATTTCATATAATAATCATCCATTATATAGCCTTCTCCAATAGGAATCTTATCTTCCCTATAGACTTTAAAACCAAGCTTTTCATAGGCTTTTAGAGAGTTTATATTTTGCTTATTTACACTCAGCCAGATATAGTCAATTTGTAAGGTTTTTACAAGCTCTTTGAGATGATGCATTACAGCTTTAGCAATACCTTGATTGCGATGATTCTTTTGAATATAGAGTTTGCTCAAAAAAATACCTTTTACATTTTTAGATATATAAGGATCATTTTTTTGTATGATTGCAAAATAACCCGCCAATTCTTCATTCCTAATAATTTTAAAATATTCATAATTTTCTTGGGTTTGTTTAGCTATTGCTTGGACGCTTTGAAAATTTTGTATCATATATTGAATTTGAGATTGTGAGAGAATGTTGGCGTAATGTTCTTGCCAAATCTCTTTGGCAAGCAAATGGATATTTTCAAAATCAGTTTGATTTTCAGCTTGCTTAAAACTTAATGATTTCATCGTTTTAATTCTTTTTCCAATTTAGAAACACAATTCCAAGTTGAAATCACAGAGTCGGGATTTAAGGATATTGAGTCAATTCCCTCGCGAACCAAAAATTCTGCTATTTCGGGATAATCACTCGGTGCTTGACCACAAATCCCACAATACTTATTATGTTTTTTACAAGCTGCAATAGCGCGTTTAAACATTTCAAGCATAGCAGGATTTCTTTCATCAAAAATATTACTCACAAGCTCTCCATCTCTATCCACTCCTAAAGTGAGTTGCGTAAGATCATTTGAGCCGATAGAAAATCCATCAAACATTGATAAAAAGTCATCAGCTAAAATTACATTTACTGGAAGTTCACACATTACATAAATTTCAAGTCCATTCTTACCTGATTCAAGCCCATTTCTCCTAAGAATTTCCAAAACTTTTTTCCCTTCCTCAGGAGTTCTTAAAAATGGAATCATAATTTTCATATTTGTTAGACCCATTTCATCTCTGACCATAGCCAATGCTTGACATTCCCATTCAAAAGCCCCTCGATATAAATCGGAATAATATCTACTTGCCCCACGAAATCCCAACATTGGATTTTCTTCTTGAGGTTCATAGGCTGTTCCTCCTATCATTCCGCGATATTCGTTGGATTTAAAATCACTAGTACGAACAATCACAGGACGCGGATAAAAAGCTGAAGCTATCATTCCCATACCTTCGGCGATTTTTTTAACGAAAAAATCTTTTGGATTTTCATAACCTGCAATTAGTTTTACAATTTCTTCTTTACCTTGGATATCTTTTTTACCATTTTGAAGATCCAAAAGTGCCAATGGATGAGCTTTTATCTGATTAAGAACAATCAATTCCATTCTAGCCAACCCTACCCCGTGATTTGGAAGTTGTGAGAAACTGAAAGCTTTTTCAGGATTACCCACATTCATATAAATTTTTGTTTTGGTCTGTCCCATATTGGAAAGCTCAATGCTTTCAACTTCATAAGGATGAATGCCTGCATATACATAGCCTTCTTCTCCCTCAGCACAAGAAACTGTGACTTCCATACCTGTATAAAGTCGATCTGTAGCTCCCATTGCACCTACAATAGCTGGAACTCCTATCTCTCTAGCAACAATAGCTGCGTGGCAAGTTCTGCCTCCGCGGTTGGTAATTACTGCTGAAGCCTTTTTCATCGCCGGCTCCCAATCGGGATCGGTATTATCTGTAACTAAAATTTCCCCTTCTTTAAAGGTATTCATATGTTCAATATCATTGATAATTCTGACTTTTCCAGTGCCAATTTTACCTCCAATGGCTCTTCCGATAATAATTATTTCTTTTCTTTCATCATTATTTTTAAATTTAAATTTTTCAAGTTTTTGTCCATTAGTTTTTTTGATATTTTGACTTTGAACGGTCTCAGGACGTGCTTGAACGATAAAAATTTCACCACTTTCTCCGTCTTTTGCCCATTCCATATCCATTGGTCTGTATTCACCGGCTTCTTTTGTATAGTGTTTCTCGATAATAATTGCATAACGTGCAAGAGTTAAAATGTCTTCATCGGTAATGGAAAAAGTATCCAGTTCTTTTTGGGTTGTTTTAATATTTTTAGTAGGGTGATCACTGCCCTTGGGAGCATAGACCATTTTTTGGTGTTTGGTGCCAAGTTGTCGTTTGATAATGGGACGCTTGCCCTGCTCTAATGTGGGTTTAAAAACATAAAATTCGTCAGGATTCACAGTTCCCCCAACAACATTTTCTCCTAATCCCCAACTTGATGTGATGAAAACGGTATCCTTAAATCCTGTTTCAGTATCAATCGAAAACATCACCCCTGCACTCCCCTTATCGGCGCGAACCATTTTTTGAATTCCCACGCTTAAGGCAACCTTAAAATGATCAAATCCCCTAGAAGCCCTATAACTTACTGCCCTATCTGTAAATAATGAAGCTAAACAAGATTTAATATAATGGATAAGTTCAGTTTGCCCCTTAACACTCAAATAAGTGTCTTGTTGCCCTGCAAATGAAGCATCCGGAAGATCTTCAGCAGTTGCAGAACTTCGAACTGCTACATCGGCCTCTTTCATACCGTATTCATCGCTTAAAATTTGATAGGCTTGAAAAATCTCATCTCTAAGATCGGTTGGAAAAGGGGTTCCAAAAATAAGCTCACGAATTTTTTTTGAACGCGTTTTCAAAACATCAATTTCGGTCACATCAACGCCATCAAGCAAATCAATTATCTTTTGTTTGATCCCACCGCTGTCAAGCAGATACCAGTAAGCTTGACTTGTAATGGCAAATCCATTTGGCACCTTAATCCCAACAGGAACAAGTTCTTGAAACATTTCTCCAATACTTGCATTTTTACCTCCAACTAGAGGGACATCCCTGTTATTCAGTTCTTTAAAAAACTTGATGTATTTCATAATCTGCATTCTCCTAATCATCTGTTGTACTTAACATTTTAGTAGATAAATCTTTATTTGATACTTAGGAATTTATAAAATTTCAGATTTTTTCTAATTTTCTTTGTTTCTTGAGGATTTTAGATAAAATTCTTATTGGTAAAACAACTCCAAACATAACATTTATCAAAAATACAAAATATTTGAGGAAAACTATGGAAAAAGCCCCGCAACAAATAAAAAATATTTCCGAAGTGCTTAAAAATCATAAGCTAACCCAAGATGATTATGAGCAAATCAAAAAAGTCTTATCTCGCGAACCAAATTTGCTTGAAATTGCTATATTTTCGGCAATGTGGAGCGAGCATTGTAGTTATAAATCCAGCAAAAAATACTTGAAGGGTTTTCCTATTGCTGCTCCTTGGGTGATACAAGGACCAGGAGAAAATGCGGGTGTGATTGACATCGGAGAGGGTTATGCTGCCGTCTTTAAAATAGAATCCCATAATCATCCAAGTTTCATAGAACCCCACGCAGGAGCAGCAACAGGTGTAGGGGGAATTATGAGGGATATTTTTACAATGGGCGCTAGACCTGTGGCAAGCCTGAATTCGATTCGTTTTGGAGAGGTTGATAGAGATGATGGAATAGGAAAAAAACACCGCTATTTACTTCAAGGGGTTGTTTCTGGAATTGGAGATTATGGGAATTGTATGGGTGTTCCTACAATCGGAGGAGAAACAAGTTTTGAGGCTTGCTATAATGGAAATATTCTTGTAAATGCTTTTACTTTGGGTGTGGCAAAAAGTAGTGAAATATTTTATGGTAAGGCTGAAGGAATTGGAAATCCTGTTATTTATGTCGGTAGTAAAACCGGTGCTGATGGACTTGGAGGGGCTGTGATGAGTAGTGATAGCTTCACACAAGATTCCAAATCTCTTCGACCTACGGTGCAAATCGGAGATCCATTTAGTGAAAAACTACTATTAGAAGCGTGTTTGGAACTTTTTCAAAAAGATTTGATTGTTGGGATTCAAGATATGGGAGCTGCAGGTTTAACCAGTTCGAGTTTTGAAATGGCAGGACGTAGCGGGAGTGGTATGATAATGCATCTTGATAAGGTTCCAATGCGAGAAGCAGGGTTAGGACCTTATGAGCTAATGCTTAGCGAATCACAAGAGAGAATGTTAATCTGTGCTAAAAAAGATTGCGAACAAGAAGTTATAGAGATATTTAAAAAATGGGAATTGGATGCAGAGATCATAGGAGAAGTGACAGATAGTGGCAATATGGAATTATTTTGGCAAGGAGAAAAATGCGCTGAAATTCCGGTGAGAGATTTGAGTGAAAATGCACCTGTTTTAGATAGACCTTTAAGCAAACCGCACTATCTTGTCGATTTGGTTAAAAAAGATTATGCAGGCACTTCTCTTTCTCAACAAGAAATTTTTGAAACTTTGCTTGGAAGTCTTGAAATTTGCGATAAATCTTGGATTTATTCTCAATATGATGGGAGTGTAGGAACAAATTCGATCATAGGAAGTGGAAAAGGCGATGCAAGCGTCATTCGCGTAAAAGAAAATAATTCTTTTTTGGCAATGAATGTTTATTGCAATCCCCGTTATTGTTATCTTGACCCTAAGGGTGGCTCAAAGATTGCTGTTGCAACAGCTGGTAGGAATTGTGTTTTAAGAGGAGCAAAAGTCTTAGCAATTAGTGATTGCCTCAATTTTGGAAACCCGGAAAATCCTGAGGTAATGTGGCAATTCAAAGAGGCTTGTGAAGGCATCAAAGAGGCTTGTGAAATTCTCAAGACTCCCGTGATTAGCGGGAATGTATCTTTGTATAATCAAACCGAAGACAAAGACATTTACCCTACTCCAACAATCGTGGCAGTTGGAACCATAAAAGGTAAAGTTATTGATTCGAGCTTAAAAAAAACAGGGAATCATTTGGTGCTTTTAGGTGGTTTAGATAGAGATTTTGGAGGAAGCTTAATTCAAAAAATCATCAATCAAGAGTGTAATGGAAAAATCCCTTTGATTGATTTGGAAAAAGAAGCTTCATTATGGAAATTTTTATTAGAAGCTTTTAATAATGATTTGATTGTTTCGGCTAAAGATATCGGGAAAGGTGGTCTTGCAATAACATTGGCAAAAATGGCATTATTTGGCAATAAAGGCATTAGGGTAAAAACATCATTCAATTCCATTCAAAAACTCGAAAAAGAAATGATTTTTAGTGAATCTCAAAGTTGCGTGATTGCTGAAATTTCTCCTATAAATTTCCCAATTCTTTCGGAATTAGGGCAAAAATTTCGAATTCCTGTTTGCTTGCTTGGAGAGATTTTGGATTCAGATCACTCAATTCAAATCGATTCTATTACTATTGATATGTCAAAAGCAAAGGAAATATTTTTTGAAAGCTTTCGAACAAAGCTTAATTTAGATTAAGGCAAAAATATGAAAAAATTTACATCGGTATTTATATTATTTTTTGGGGTTACTGTAGGTTTGGCTAATGATGTGTGTGACACAGAATTAACTCCTTATAAAAAACAATTTGTTAATCTGCTTAGCGAAAATGATGCCTATGCCAATCAGTACATTGACCAATACTATACCGCTGGAACAAGTCTTGGCTATACTAGCGAAGAATATAATTTTGAGTGCGAGGATCGTGATTCATTGATGGCTTGGAGTCGATATTTAAGTGTCGGATGGAATAAAATCAAAATGACACGTTTTAATATTTCTGTAATACAAGATATTTATACTCCCCATTCTAGAGTTTTGATTCCAAACTCTCCTGACCATCCTTATTCAGGTTATCTGCGTTTGAATTTTGGGGTTTATCACCGGAGTGAAAGTATTTTGGAAAGTGTTTTTTTATCACTAGGAATGGTAGGTCCTTCTGCACTTGCTTATGAAACCCAAAAACTTATCCATTATCTAACTAATAATCCTGTTTTCTATGGCTGGAGCCATCAATTGAGAAATGAATTTATTGTTAATCTCAACTATCAGTTGATTAAAAAAATTTATTTATGGGATTCAAGATTTATTACCTCTGATATTCTTCCAGGTCTTGATGTTGCATTGGGAAATGCGGACACACATGTCCAGATTGGCACTCGACTTCGCATAGGCTACAACCTAGATTCTGACTTTGGAGTCAATAAGGTAAATTCGAGTTTTAGTGGTGGAGAAGCTTATAATGATAGATTTTCATTTTATATTTTCGGAGGAATTTCAGGTCGTTATCAAGCCAGAAATATTTTTATACAAGGCAATAGTTTTGGTACTCCTACAGGATTAGATATGAAATATTTTGTTTATGATGGGGAAATAGGTGCAGCAGTTTTATATCGAGGAATGCGACTTGCCTATACCTATACCCATAGGAGCAAAACTTTCAGAAATCAGGCTGAACCTCATAATTTCGGGAGCTTTGAACTTAACATTGCTTTCTAAAATAAAAATAATTTTGGCAGTTATATGCTTATGTTGCCAATTTTTCCTTTCAGGTGCCAAAAATGCGTCTGATTATCTTAAAGAAGAACATCAAATACTCGACTCATATTACCAACAGGTAAAAATACAATCTCAACGTGGGCAATATCCTGTTTTTAGAGGAAGAAAAATTATTGAGCATTCTGTTTATGCAACACTTGAAAATATGCAAAAAAAGTATTTCGCAGGCGAACTTGTTTTAAGTCATTTTATACTTAAAGAGTTTATTAAATATAGCCATCTTGGAGGAGTTGGAATTGGTGGTATCTTGGCTTCGGAGGTAGAAAACAAAAAAGCTAAAATATTTTACCTTAAATTCGATGGAAGATATTTGAGTGATCTCGAATTTTTAGGGATAGGAAGCGAACTTTACGCCTATTGCGTACTGCCTGATTTTAACCATTGCATTTTGCTTGGTATCGGAGAAGATTGGAAATAATTACTTTCAATTTCAGTAATACTTAATAATATTTTTTTTAATATAGTAATAAAATATTATTGCAAGGATTGAATTTGAAATGGAGATACATTGGATTGGCATTATTATTAATCAATTTTTTAGAGTCAAAAGAAGATATCTATGAGCTTCAAAGACAAGTCACAACTGCTACAAGATTTGAAACTCAGGTGGATAGAGTACCTGGAAATGTTGATGTCATTGATAAAGAACAAATGCAAAAAAGAAGTCCTCAAAAAATTACAGATATCGTCAAAAACAGTGCAGGTATTTATATCCCAAATGATGCAGGATTAAATATACGCCCAGCTATTATGATGCGCGGGATCACAAATGGCGCTTTAGTCTTGATGGATGGTGTTATATTGAGCGATATGGACGGGGAAGCAAGATTACTTTCTCAAATCGTTTATCAAGATATTGATCGAGTCGAAATTGTTCGAGGACCTTTTTCAAGTCTTTATGGAACTGGAGCCATTGGAGGTGTGGTAAATTTTATGACTTCGATGCCCACACATTTTGAAGCAAAAGCTTCTTTGGGATATGGGAATGAATTTGAAAAACGCCGTGCAGATAAAAACCTTTTCAGAGGATATTTTAGTCTCGGCGATACTTTTTTAGATAAAAGATTACGCATTAAAGCAAATTACGGATTCAACGCTACTCAGGGTTATCCCCTTACGCCCGCCCTTTTTAGTGCTTCTCAATATAAAACTTTAAGCGATAATGGTGTCAGTGGTTTTAGTCCTTATGATAAAAACCAATATATTGGCGGAGATATTGGCAGACAAGCTTATGTTTCACAAAATGGTAGGATAAAGCTTGAGTATGACTGGAATGATAAAGACACGACAAGTATCACATTTATGGTGGCTAATTATGTATATAAATATATTGATATTCATTCAAATCTCATAAAGGACAATCAGATTTTTTATGGTGGAGGAACTTTGCCAAATATATTTGTAGAAAATCCTTATGGAGGCATAGGTAATTATATGAATTATTTGGGTTCAATATCACATAAGCATTATTTTGATAAATCTACTTTGAGCGTTACACTTTCTAGTGTAGATATGATTGGATTATATAATGGTGCCACAACTTCTCCAGACAAACAATACCCTACTATTGAAAAGGGTTATGGAGGCATACAGGATTTAAGAACTTCAAGCAATTATTTGGATGTGATGTATAATATGGAATTTGATAAACATTACTTAACACTAGGCCTTCAAGGGAGATTTTTGAATCTTAGTAACAAAAGCTATTCTTCAGAGAATTACAAAACCTTCAAGGAAGGGAGTTATCAAAAAGGACTTGGAGGCAATACGTGGTATATTTCTCCCCTCCTCCAATTAAACAGCAATTGGAATGACAAACTCAGCACAACGATTGGAGCAAGGTATGATTTTTGGAAAATGACAAATGTGTTCAATGATTTAGATGCCCAAACAAGGAAAGATATTTCCGTCAATGGCAAAGGTGCTTTTTCTCCAAAAGCTTCCATTAACTATAAACTATTTGCAACTACCTTATTAAAAGCTGAGGTAGGTTCAGCATTTAGAGCTCCAACAACAAGAGAGATGTTTAACACTCAAGCCAAATATAAATGGATTTTTAGTCCTGATCTTAAACCAGAATATGGCGTAGCATTTGATTTGGGGATCGAACAAAATACATTCAAAAATGGCTTATTTAAAATTTATTATTATCAGAGTGATATTTTAGATGCCATCTATGCTCAAACATTAGGCACAGATACAGCAACAAACAAACTGATCAAACAAAATAAAAATGCTGGCCATATTCGAATAAACGGAATAGAGATTGAATATAACCAACCCATAGGCTTTGGTATTAATATTTTGGCAAATTATACTTGGACAAATCCAAAAATGATTAAAAACGATGCAAATCCTTCTTTAGAGGGTAAGCAATTACCTATGATTCCTGAACATATGGCACATTTGATGATTTTATACGGATTACCGACAGGATTTTATGGCTCCTTGCAAGGAACTTATCAATCTCGAGCATATAAAGATTTTAATATTTGGGGAAGCAGGCATACTTTTGGCAGTTACGATGAACAACTTTATTTTGATGCAAAAATTGGTTATCATTTTGTTAAAGGATTTGATGTCAATATCAGCTTTCTGAATTTTACTAATAGCCTGTATTTTAATAATTATGAAGCTCCGGGAGCATCTTTTTATGCACAAATTTCTCAAACTTTTTAGTCTATATATTGTTTTTTTATTTTCAAATCTTTTTGGAGTTACAATTGAGATAAAAGATTTTTTTGGTACGCAATCTTTTGATACACCTGTTAAAAAAGTGATCATCTCAGGAACTTATTTAGAATTGCCTGCGGTATTGGGAATATGGGATAAGGTTGTAGGTCTTGATGAATATGCCTTTAGGATTGATGTGAATCAAATCAATAATCCTTATCTTGAAAATATCTATAAAATCAATTCTGCAACTTTAGGAAATATTGAAAAAATTCTTCAGTTATCTCCTGATATTATCATTTCAAGCACTCGAAGTGTTCAAAATATAAATTTTGGTAAAAAATTTGGTTTAAAATATTTATCTTTTCAAACTTATCGCATTACTGAAGTAAAAGAACAGTTAAGTATTATGGCGTCTTTATTTGGAAAAACTCAGAAAATAAAAATTACTATTGGAGAAATGGATAAGATATTTAAAATCATTGCCCAACAAACCAAAAATATTCAAAAGAAAAAACGAGTTATTTTTATGTTTCATAAACCCAATGTTATCAGCGGAAAAGAAAGTATTGTGGGCGATATGCTCAGATATGCTGCTACAGAAAATATTGGAGAAAAATATATTGAGTATGATCGAGCAGAAGTCTCTATTGAAACCATTGTAAATGAAAATCCCGATATAATTTTTATTTGGTGGCTTAGTCCTTATAGCGTCGATGATATATTGCATATTCCGGCCCTCAAATCAGTAAATGCCATCAAAAATAAACAAGTATATAAAATGCCGAGTTTTGATGGAACAGGTCCTAGAGTTGCATTAATGTCTCTATTTGTAGCAAAAACAGCATATTCGGATTATTTTAAAAATACCGATATCGATCATATTCTACAGAATTTTTATCTCAATGTTTTTGGTTTTTACCCAAAAGACTATCGTTTTTGATCCATCTGCTAAAGGAAATTAAATGCCTTTTGTTAATATTAGAATTACCAAAGAAAATGGAGAGCCTACTGCCAAACAAAAAGAAGAGCTTATAAGCGGTGTTACGGATTTGCTTCATTCTGTACTAAAGAAAAATAAAGCCTCTATGGTTGTAATCATTGATGAAATTGATACTGATAATTATGGACTTGGAGGAAAAAGTATTACCCAAGTGAGAAAAGAAAATACATAATCAAAACTTATTTTTGAATCAAGTATCGAATCGTAGTGCCTTGTTGTTCCACTTTTAATACTTTGTAACCGTGATTTTTAGCATCAATAGGTATATTATTGATACTTTGGGGACAATCACTTAAAACTTCCAATATTTCTCCATCATAAAGTTTTGGAAGTTCTTGAAGGGTTATTATTGCAGGGTATGGGCAGGGTTCTCCTTGGAGATCTAAACGATAATCGGGGATAATTTCTTTGTTATGCATTTAAATACCTTTTATATTTTGAGATATTTTTTTGTTAAAAAATCTTTTCTGAGTCCATAATATAAGAAAAAAAGCCAGAAACAAGAGTATATAATTTACAATCAATCCTCCATAATTACCAAAAATTTCCAAAAGATTTATCTTAGGCCACGAAGTTGCCAAAGTCTCTCCATAATAATCCCAACTCAAAGCAAGAATCATTGTTCCTATAACATTACCAATCCCGACTATCCAATAATGAACCTGTCCTTCAATTGCGCGATACATCCAACCACACTCACATCCTCCTGCTAAAACGATTCCAAAACCAAACAACAATCCACCTAAAACGATATTTGGACCCATCCAAGAAAGCTTTGGAGCATTGCCGAGCATCAAATAACTAAAAACACCAATCGAAGAGACCATCATTCCAATAAATACGGCTTTTGCCATTTGTGAGCGCCCCGTCATAAATAAATCTCTGAAGGCTGAAGTAAAACAAATCTGAGCCCTCGCAATGATAAAACCAAAAGAAATACCAAAACCAAGAGCCATCCCAAGAATAGGAAATGTTTTATTTTGAGGAATAGGAGAAGAATAAGTGAGCCATACCATCCAAAATATAGAAATCAAGAAAATAACACAACCAAGCAAAAATAAAAATTTTGCCCTTCCTTTTGTTGCAACAAGTGGTTTTTGAGAAGTTACTTTTTCAATCTTAAGTTTTGGGAGAAAACAAGGCAAACTGATAAATTTTGTGCCGATATACACCCCTATAATCATAAATATGGTAAAAACCCACGTATGTACCGAAAAATAAGGAATTCCTGTAAAGAAATTTGCTAGATTACATCCCATTGCAAGTCTTGCCCCAAATCCCGAAATAATACCGCCTATGAAACCTTGAGCAATTCTGATTTTATTTTTTGGAAATCTGATTTTAAAGTTATTTGCCCAAAGACTTGCAATCAAACACCCTAAAAACATTCCAATTACCATAATACCATCATTTCTACTAAGAGGAGTGCCGCTCATATTTTGTATTTGATAATAACTAAATTTATCAATATCAACCCCTAAAAGTTGGAGTATATGCCCTCCCCAACGTGTAAATTCTCCGGTTACCGCCCATAAACTTCCGCTCAATCCAAAATAATAGGTGGATAAAATTCCCAATGCAATGACTGCAGGTAACGGATTCCAAAATCCAACAAGATATTTTTGCTTAAAATCTTGCCACATAACAACTCCAAATAATGATAAAGTTTATTTTTAGATTTGAATTGATATGAAAGTCTAAAAATAGTATCGCTAAAACTTAGCGCTAAAAAGTTTCATATTATTTCTTAGTTTTATTTAAGAAAAAATAAAATCTCTGAAAGATTTTTTAAGCGAATGCACTCTCAATCATATCGCACAACGTATGAATAATCAAGATATGTGTTTCTTGAATACGCGGTGTGTCTGAACTTGGAACAACAAGATTTAAATCACAGATTTCAGACATTCTTCCTCCGCCTCTCCCGCTTAATCCAATATTTTTACACCCTATTTTTCTTCCTATTTCAAATGCATTCAAAATATTTTTTGAGTTTCCACTTGTAGAAATTCCAAAAACAATATCTTTTGGATTCGCCAAAGCTTCTACTTGTCTTGAAAATACATAATCAAATCCATAATCATTTCCAATAGCAGTAAGTGCAGATGTATCTGTGGTGATAGCAACTCCAGCGAGTGCCTTGCGTTCTCTTTTGTATCTGCCACTAAGTTCAGCGGCAAAATGTTGAGCATCAGCTGCACTTCCCCCATTCCCACAAATTAGAATTTTTCCTCCTTCAGAAAGGGATGCATTTAAAATTTCGGCTGTTTTTTGAATATCGCTTCCTAAAATTTCTAAACTCTTTTTAATTGTTTCCAAATGGGCTAAAAATTCGTTTTCTATAAATTGTCTCATTATAAATTCCTTATAGCGATTTGACTTTCTTTAAAATACTTGTGGTCGATCTTCCATCGACAAAATCTACGAGCTTAAGTTCTTTGGCATATTTTGTTCCGGCTACTTCTTTTCCTTCATAATCTTTCCCTTTAACCAAGACATCAGGCCGAATAGAAGCAATGAGCTCTTCAGGAGTATCTTCATCAAAAATCACAACAAAATCCACACTTTCAAGACCAGCAAGTACAAATGCTCTATCATCTTGGGAATTGATGGGTCTTTTTTCTCCTTTGAGCTTTTTTACTGAAGCATCGCTGTTTAAACCAACAATCAGAATATCCCCTAAATTTTTTGCTTTTTGTAGATAAAAAATATGCCCCTTATGAAGAATATCAAAACAACCATTGGTAAAAATAATTTTTTTGTTTTTCAATGATTGCAATATGGTCAAAAGAGAAGATTTTGAAAGAATTTTATCATTGCAATCTGACTGATTTCTGGAATGCATATACTGAACAATTTCAGCATATGATACTGTCGCACTCCCTACTTTACCAACCACTACAGCTGCAGCGGCATTGGCAAATTCACAAGCCTTATAAATATCAAGCTCTCCAGAAAGGGCAAATCCTAAGGCTGCTATGACGGTATCCCCAGCCCCCGTAACGTCATAAACTTCTTTAGCAATGGTAGGGATTTTAATCAATTTGTCGTTTTTATCAAGCAGTGCTATACCATCTTCGCTTAGGGTAATCAGAGAAATCTTAAGTTTATATTTATCCTTTAGAAACTTTAAGGCTACAGTGAGGCTTTTATCATCAACGATATCAATTTTTGTAGCTATTTGAGCTTCATTTTTATTTGGAGTTAAAAGGGTGGCTCCTGCATATTTTTGATAATCTTTTCCTTTTGGGTCGCATAAAATGAGTTTATTTTCACTTCTTGCCAACTTGATCAAGCGTTGTGTTAGCGCTTCGTTCAAAACACCTTTATTATAATCAGATAAAATAATGCATTCAAAATTTGAGATTTTGTTTTCAATCATTTCTATTATTTCAGATGAAATATTTTCAGGAATTTCAGTTTTATCTTCTCTATCAACCCTTAAAACTTGTTGATTTGAAACAATAACACGTGTTTTTTTTGTGGTGGGACGATTAGGGAGAATAAAAATATTACTGATATCAATTCCTCTTAAATCAAGATTTTTAACCAACCATCTGCCAGTATCATCATCTCCTATAACCCCACACAAACTAACCGCTGCGCCCAAAGAGAAAAGATTATTAGCAACATTACAAGCCCCACCTAATCGATTGCTTTCATCTTTGACTTCAGCAATCTGAACTGGTGCTTCAGGAGATATGCGCTCACATTTTCCCCAAACATAATGGTCTATCATCAAATCCCCTATTACAAGAATACGAGGTGTTTTGTTATCAAGTCCAAACATTTACTTTATCCCTTCATAAATTTCTTTGATTTGCCTTATATAGCTTTTAATTCCTGATTCTAAATCAAACTTAGGTTCATATTTTAAATCTGTTATTGTTTCTTGTATATCGGCTTCAGTGTGCGTTTGAAAAAACTTATAAGGATTTTTGATATATTGGACTTCAAATTCCCCAAGCTCATTTTTAAGACATTTTATAATATCGTTATAACTCTTTGCTTTTCCATAACCGACATTATAGATACCGCCTTTTTTAGCTTCCATAGCCTTTATATTGGCTTGAATAACATCTTCAATATAGACAAAATCACGTTTTTGTTCGCCAAATTCAAAAATTTTAACTTTTTTATTTTCAAGAGCTTGCAATCCAAGTTGGAGAATCATTGAAGCTGTCCTGCCTTTGTAAAATTCTTTTTGCCCATAAACATTGAAATACCTTAGTCCAATAATAGGAGCTTTTGGATTGTTTTGAAGAATTTTTCTAACATTTTGATCCATACAGAGTTTGGAAAATCCATAAATATTTTCAGGTTCTTCACCATTTCCAACACCATTTGGAGCTGGAGAATTGCCGTAGGTTCCAGCTGATGAGGCATAAATCATAACAGCTTTTTTATCTGAAGCAATGTCAAGCAAATTTAAAAATGCCTCATAATTAGTTCTCATTACTAATTCTTGATCTAAAACCGTGGTATCTGAGATGGCAGCTTGATGAAAAATATAATCAAAATTCAGACTTTCTATTGTCTCTAAATCCCCAAAATTGTTGATATCACCTATAATAACCTCTCCTTTGAAGCCGATAAGATTTTTAAAATGCCCCAATGAGGTCGGATTTCCACTTGGAAAAGTATGGGAATCTCGAAATTTATCAAACACAATAACTTTTGTTTCAGGGTGATTTTTTTGGAAATAAAAGGCAAGATTGCTGCCTATAAAACCTGCTCCACCGGTTATTAATACCGTCTTTCCTTTTAAAGTGTTTTCAATGTAACTCATTTTCTTCTCCCAATAAATTATTCATAACATCTAAAGCCTGCTTGAGAGAAAATACGATATGAACATTTTCTATTCCAGAAGCTTTTTCATTGCCTTTTTTTAAGAGGATTTTATTTTTAACCCCTCCGGCTTCACCTGCTTGCATATCTGTTATCTTATCCCCAATAATAAAACATTTATCAAGTTCAAGATCATAATCTTTTTTTGCTTTTTCTATCATTCCGGGTTTGGGTTTGCGACACAAACAATCTTCTTTGGGATCATGAGGACAAAAATAAATGCTATCAAATCCAAAACCCAATCTTTTTTTTAATTCATCTTGCATATAGCGTGTCACTTCTTTAAAGTCTTCAAGAGTGTAATATCCCCTGCCTATACCCGACTGATTCGTAGTCAAAAGTAACAAAAACCCTTTTTCTTTGCAAAATTTAAGTAAATCAAAAATACCTTCCATAAAAATAAATTCTTCAGGTTCATAAACATAGGCAAAATCCTCATTTACAATCCCATCTCTATCAAAAAATACAGCTTTCATTGCATATCCTCAGAATGTTTAGGATGATTCATAATAATGATTTCTTCAGAAGATTTTTTCTGATGGTGTTGCATAGAATGCATTGATTTTCCCTCAAACATTAAAATACCCTTATAGATACTATATCCTCCAAAACACAACATTAAGATAAAAGATAGCTTCATAAAAAAACTTCTGCAAGAAGAGGTTATAAATTTACCCGACACAAATCCAAGTATAAACATCGGTAAAAAAGTTGCAATTCCAAATGCTCCCATCGTAGCCATTCCCATCAAAACATTTGGGGCAAGTGCGGCGCTAAGAGCAAAAAAATACACCATTCCGCAAGGAAGAAACCCGTTTAAAATCCCCAATCCATAAAAGCTCCATAAATTTTTCGAAGTCATCAGCCATTTAAAGGATATCTGAAACCATTCAGAGAGCTTATTCTTTGAATTTCTTGAAAGTGAAGGTTCAATATAAGCAATTGCTTTTGGAAAAAACATATATAAAAAAGCAAACAAAATCAAAAGAATCCCAATGGCGATAAATAAAAAACCTTTTGTACCCGTTGATACTGCAATACCATACCCTATTGAAGCGCTGATTCCTCCGATGATCATATAGGAAGTGATTCTGCCTAAGTTATAAAGGGTGTGGCAAAAGATCTGATAAAAACCATTTGAATTTTGATGAATTTTTCCGTTTGAATAAGCAATAACAATGCCCCCACACATCCAAATGCAATGGGACAAAGACATATTTAATGCAATGATAAAAATAGAGAGTAAATCTAATTTTTCCATTACAATCCTCCATCTATGGAGTGATTCATCAACTCATTAGCTTTCTTAATCGCTTCCAAGGCTACATCATCTTTTTTGGGTTCCAAAGAAGATGGAAGATTGTTTTGTTTTTCTGGGATAATGCCTTTGGGCATTTTTACAAACAAATCTTCATAGTTTTTTCCATTTTTTTTGTATCGAATATAAATTTCTCCAGTGGTCGTATTATAAATATATGTGTCAGTTTTATCGCTAAACATTTGCCATTGGGCAAAAAGAAAGGTAGTAAAACAAAAAATACAACAAAATATTTTTTTCATTTTTATCCTACAAGAGATTGAAATTCAGACTGCAAATCAAGAATAGCTTGTTTTTTATTATAAAAACTATTTTTATTGGCGATTAGATAAGCACTTGAATCCATAATGATTTCATCTATCTTAAGATTATTTTGCTTCATTGTAGCTCCTGTTTCTACAATATCGACGATTCCATCAGATAAATCAACTAATGGCGCTAATTCAATAGAACCATATAATTTTATCACATCTATGGCAATTGCTTTTTTTGAAAAATATTTCATTGTAATATGAGGCATTTTTGTAGCGATTTTTACACGAGGCTTGCGATAATCTATATCTTTGCCAATTGCAGAACCCAAGACAACCTTGCATTTTCCTATGCCAAGATCAAGCAATCGGATCAAATCTGATTCATGTTCTTCCAAAACATCAAGACCCACTACTCCAATATCAGCAGCCTGATAATGGACATAAGTAGGTACATCTTGATTACGCACAAGTAAAAATTTAAACCCCATATGTTCAAGAACTAATTTTCTATCTTTAAAAACAAAATCTTGTTTAAATACTTTATTGAATAATTCCAACGTTTCATCTGCGATTCTTCCTTTGGGCAGAGCGACTGTGATCATTCTTTCTCCTTATGTTTGTTCAATGCCCTATCAATAGAAATCTGCATACCATTAAAAACAAGCATTTCATTATAAATAGATTCTTTAAAAAATTTTGCCAAAAATTTTCCATCTCCTCCGGTAAAATAAGCTTTTTTATCCCTAATTGTGTCTCCAATACAAGACACAATGCTCTTTAACATTCCAAAACTAATTGCAGAACGAGTATCTAAGGGCATTTCTTCTAAAGAAATTCCAAAATTTATTTGTTTATCTAAAGCAGAAGATATCTGTTTGTATGCTTTAGTATAAGTTACCAATCCGGGCAAAATATATCCACCCTGATGTTTTCCTTCGTGCATAACATCTACAGTAATAGCACTCCCCGCATCGATCACAACACCATCATTAACACCTAAACACGCAGCTTTACGATCAATTCCAAGACCTTCATAAGAAGTGTCAAATTCAATTATTTTAGCAATATTGTAAGAATTTTTATATGCTTTGAGAAGCTTTTTTTCATTTTCGGCATTTACACTGATATAATAAATATCTGCATAAAGCTTTTCTTTATCAATGCGTTCAGGTTGATTTTTCCAAATACGATATTTATCACAAAAGTGAATATAAGTATTCCCGATATCGCAAAGTATCATCAGTGCTCTTTGTCAAAGTCAAGATAATATTTGTCATAATAAATTCTGTGTTTATCATAAAAATTCATTTTATTGAGTTTCATTCTCCCTAGAGAACTTTTAACTTCAAACACTTTATAGTTAAAATTCACTGTATCAACCTCAATCAAATAGCCACGTTTTTCAATAGTATAAAGTTTATTCCCGACAATAACAATGGCATTTAAAGATGCGAAGGGCAATTTTATTTTATTGACCTCCCGAAGCGTTTTATCCATTTGAATAATTTGTCCCTCAAGCGTTAAAATATAAACATATTGACCGTTATACAAAATATCTATAATATCTCCATCATAGCTAAATTCTTGTCCGGAGATGATTGAGACTAGTCTTTTTCCTGTTGCAGCAAACATATTTTCACCATCTGCAACCAAATAAGTTACATTATTAAAAAATTTTTCACTATTAATAATAATATTTCTAACTGGGACAAAATTCTTGACATCTACGACCAAAAGTCTTCCATCAAGAGTTGGAAATACAACTAATGTATCTAAAAAAACCGGGGCAGCTACTAAAGAATTAATCGCAAGACTAGACGTACCTTTTTGAGAAAAAAGAATATTTTTTGTGTTAATGTCATAGATATTTGCCGAATTATCAGCAAGAATGATTCCTAGCAAATCATTTTTTATAGAAGCCCCAAGAGGACAAGTCGCTGTTGGAATGATTATTGACTTTTGAGTACTTTTATTGATCAACTCTATATTGTGACAATCTTGGGCAATGATATAGTAATCGTTAGTTTCATTGAGGAATACAGATTTTTTGTTGATTTTTAAATAAGTAATTCCATCTGCATCAATCACGGTTCCGTTGTTTAAGACAGCTCCAAACCGGTTTGAAGCATCTATTTTATTTTTAAGTTCATGGTCAAATTTAATTGAACCAGCAATTCTTGGAGGTTCAAAATATTTTTTTGAACTGCATCCGACAAAAAAGATTATTGCTGCAAGTATAAAATAAACGTTTTTATTGTTTTTCACTTTTATCCTCTGTAGATTTTTTATCTGAATCATCCTTTGATTGGGACATCCAAACTCCATAATGTTTTAAGATAGAAGCAATCTGAAAAACAGAAGATGTTCTTTCTATCTGATTTAGCAAAGCTTTTGCTTGAGGAATTTTGTTTTGACCATAAAGTAAATAAGCCTCCTGCAAAATAGAAAAATCTTTCATTGGAGTTACATTTGTTTTTTCTAGCTCGATGAGATTTTTGGAATAAGAGGCATATTGGTAATCTGCCAAAGTTTTAATAATTGGATTTTTGGAGTTTTTTAAAGATTCAAGGATTTTTTCATCATTGTTTTTTAAAGCTTGAGCATACATATAAAGGTCATATAAATCCGTAGAACTTGCTTTCAATTCATCTAAAAGAGCTTGATTTTGAGGATTTTTTAATAATTCATTATAAATGGCAGTTGTTTTTTGTGCGTGCTTTTGAGCTTCATATTTGGAAAAATTATAATACCCCAACCAAACAATTAAAATGATTACAGCGACTAACAATAAATATTTATATTTATAATACAACCTTTCAAGTTTAAAGGCATTTTCCAAAATTTTCTCATCTCCCTTAAACTCTTCTTGTATCTGTTTTATGTTATTTTTAATTCCCATAGATTTTCTCCTCCATAACTTATTTTATACCACTGCTTCCAAATCCGCCACTCCCTCTTGTTGTGCATTCAAGTTCTTCTACTTCAATGAATTCGGCTTGATAAATTTTATTGATAACGCCTTGAGCAATCCTATCTCCTGCAGAAATTACAAAATCAACGTCTGAATGGTTGATTAAAATAATCATAATTTCGCCTCTGTAGTCACTATCGATAGTTCCGGGAGAATTTAGAACACTCACACAATGTTTTAATGCCAAACCACTTCTAGGTCTGATTTGAAGTTCATATCCTTCTTCCATCGATACACTTAGCCCAGTTTTAATCAACCCAATTTTTCCGGCTAAAATAATGGAGTTTTCAAGAGCGCAAAAATCAAAGCCTGCTGCTCCTTGAGTGTGATATTTTGGAATGATAGCATCAGGGTGTAGTTTTTTAATTTTTACTTTCATTTTTCAAACTCGATTTTTTGATAAGATATTTCCAATATTTCAAAATCACTTTCCCCTGAAGGGAATTTGATACTGACTTCATCGCCTTTTTCTTTTCCTATTAGGCTCTTGGCAATGGGAGAACCAAACGATATTAACCCTCTAGTAGGATCACTCTCCACACTCCCAACAATTGTATAAGAAAATTCTTTATTATTATCAAGATTTAAAATTTTCACAGTACTCCCAAAGCTTACTTTGTGATGAGCAAGAGTGGCAGGATCTATAACTTGGGCATTATTTAATATTTGAGTTAAATCATTGATTCTAGCTTCTATAAAAAGCTGTTTTTCTTTTGCAGCGTGGTATTCAGCATTCTCTTTCAAATCTCCGTGCTGTCTAGCGATGTCAATTTCTTTGACAATATTGGGACGTTCAACTTCTTTAAGATTTTTAAGTTCGGTGCAAATTTTCTCATACCCGTATTGGCTCATAGGCTCTTTATTCATTTACTATCTCCTAAACTAAAACCATAATCATATAAAATTGGAATTTAATTTAACGTTAATTTTATCCATTCCGCAATATTTTTAGCACTGCCGTGTTTTAAATATCGTCTTATCTTATCGGATTCTATCAAAAATTTTTCTTTATCGGTTTTATCATATGCCTCCAAAAGATTTTTAACACTGAGTTCATCTTGGATAAACTCTTGATGGAGTTTTGTTTTTCCTCTCCCAGGATTTTCACCATTTAAAGCATTATAAAAAATATTTGCAAGTCCTATATAGGAAAGTTTTACGAAAAACTTTGCAATGGCAAAATCAAGTTTTCTAGCCCTATAAGCCAACACAAAAGGAGTTCCTATAAGAGCGGCTTCAAGGGTTGCAGTGCCACTACAAATAAAAGCAAATTCTGCTTCATAAAGACTTTGATGTGCATTGAAAGAGATTTCAAAAAGGTTGATTTCTTCCCCATAAATTGATTCTAAATTCATATTTTCAAAACATTGAGGAACAATTAAAATCTTTTTTTTATCGATAAGTTTTTTTGCAACTTGTGCAAAAATCGGGAATATTCTTTTGATTTCCCCTCTTCTGCTTCCAGGCATAAATACAATCCCCTCCCCCGCGATGCTTTGTTTTTGATAATGGATTTCATCTAGCAAAGGATGACCGACATAAGAGACTTTATTCTTATAAAATGAAGTCTCAAAAGGCAATATAGCTCCAAGCTTATCGCAATAGTATTCAATCTTTTTTGCCCTCCAGCTTTTCCACGCCCAAACTTGAGGTAAAATATAGTAAATAATGGGTTTTTTAGAATCCAAACGCTTGATGTTTTTTGCCAAAGGAATATTAAACGAAGAAGCATCCATCAAAAGTGCCATATCTGCCTGCATTGCTAAATCAGCCATTTTTTTATTGGCATTGTAAAAAAAACTTATTTTTCCCAAAATATCTCCAAAACCCATAATTGCAAATTCTTTCGGACTATAAATTGGATTTCCCAAGTCTTCTTCAAAAATACCTATGAATTCAACGTTTTTCAAATATTTTTTGAGTTCTCTTAAATGTATGTTTGAACTAGGCTCAAGAGCGCTGATAAGAATTTTTTGCATTCAATCTTCCCTTGAAGATCGGTTTGATTTTAAAATGTCTTCTGCATAAAAATCTCTTAGTTCGATTTTGAGTTTTGAATTTTCCAACTCGAATTCTAAAATTTGTTCTTTGAGTATTTTATTTTCTTTCAAAATAACGCGGTATTTTTTATATAAATTATCAGTAAAAATTCTTTTTGCAGGTCGGGCTTTGGCCACCGATCCATCCTTGAGATAAATATCAACAGTCTCTAAAGGTTTGGGGAGTATTTCTTCTTTTTTTTCATTGATGATTTGATATTTTTCGTGATTCAGTTTAGAAATATTTTTTTTGATTTTTTGTTTGAAAAGATCTTGTTTAATTGCTTCAATTTCGCTAATTTTTTGGTTTTTCAACTCTTCAAACTTTTCAATCTTATCTTTAGAATCTGCGATTTGAAGACGCATTTTTTTTAATGTTTTTTTTGCCTGCAAAATATCTTGTTTATAAGAAAATATTTCTTGTTTAAATTTCTCTCTTTCCTCTTCAAAGAGCTGTGCTATTTCCCAACTTTCCTTGATGTCGGAACTTTTTTCAATAAAATCTTGAAAAATTTGCTTATCTTCCATTTTAATCGGTTTCTCCAATCATTTCTAAAGACAAAAGATTCATTTCCCGCCCTTTAATAATATCTAGATTCTTCCCTTTACAATGCGGACATATACCATAATCAATATTTTGTGGAGTAAAGCGAAAATTACAATCTTTACATTCAAGTTCAACTTTTTCTTCTATGATATCTAAAACTGCATCCTTACAAACAGATGATTCTTCCCTGAAGGTTTCAAAAGCACTTAAAAACAAGCTTTTATCCATACCACTCCTTTCACCAATGCCAACGACTATTTTTTCAATTTTAAAAGCATTATTTTTACGGGCGTGTTCTTCGCAAAGTTCGATAAGAGAGGAAACTACGGAGTATTCGTGCATATTTTAACCTTCAGTATTCTTTATGAAAATAATACTTTGTATATGGTTAATATTTTCATTAGGCCTTTTTTTAGAAGTTTCTGCAATATTATCCAGAAAATACTGAAATGTTTCTTCTAGTTTACAAAAATCCCTAATCTCATCATCTTTGCCATATCTCAATACATATTGATTAATGCTTTTTTCCCAATCAATTTGCAAATCTTTCTTTCCTAGAGCTTCGTGCATTTCATACAAATAGGCTATCTTCATTGTGATATTAACTTTATTTCTCCAACTTGACACGGAAAAAAATTTTTGTATTTTAGTATATGTTTGAACCGTGTCGCCTTTCTGAGCAGTGTTTTTGGCTTCTTCAAAAATATTAAAAATTTCTTCATAAAGCTTTATTGCCTCTTCAGATGCCCCCATTTCGGGATATAATTCAAGCATTTTATAACATTCGGCATAATTTTTTGCTTTGCATTTCTCGTAAAAAAGTTCTATATTATTGAGAAAATTTTGATTTTTTATCACAAATTCCTTAAAAGGTTCTGCACCAAGTAAAAAATCTAAATATTCTTGGGCTTTTGCATAGTCTTTACTTGAGATGAAGTTTTGAACTTTATAAGTAAGATTTTCACATTTTAAATACATTTTTTGATATGTCTTGCTTTTTTTCAAAAACGGACATTGCTGGGCAAGCATAAAATAATTTTGAAAATCTTCTTCTTTGCTGTATTTTTCAGCCAAGAAATATTTATCCCAATTATTTAAAATTGTCATTACATCTATTTTTTTTTCGGATATATTTTTAAAAGGTTCCAAAAGTTTTTGAATTTTTTCCTTTGCAATTAAAGGATCTTGAAAAACCAAATATTTTGAGATATCACAAACATTTTCAAAATATTCCTCTATTTTTTTATATTCTTTGAAATCTTTGACACAAGGATGTTTTGAAGCAATTTCACAAGCCGCGCCATAATTCCCATTTTCAAATTCGTGCAAAAATTGTTGAATGAAAGGTTGTTCAAGAATATATTGTTTTATTTCCTCTTCTTTTTGGGGATCCTCAAAATAAGGATCTGTAATATTAAGAATCTTTTGAGTTTCCCCTTTGTTTAAAAGCTGCATAACATCTTTGAGAATTTTTTGCCAGCTTAAATTCTTGATTTTTGTATAGACCTGCAAGGTTTTAAGCAAAATATTGTGCTTTTCGGCAAAAACTTTGGCTTGTTTGAATTCATTTTGATTCAATAAAGTCAAAAATTCATCCATTTTATAAAACCTGTCAATAATCTGAATATTCCCATTGGCAAAACAGATAAAAATCCAATTCTCATATCCTTTGATACAAGTCACCCCCTTTGATGAAAGCTTTATAGAAGAAAAAACCGTATTGTCTTTAAGATGATGGATATACAAAATATCATCGCGCGTGCCTATATAAGCATAATTTTCATCAATATTAAGCATCATTTTTGTAGGCCACGAAGAAAAACAAGATGCAAATTCATTTTTATTTAAAACAATGTCAAAAATCCCTGCTTCACCATTTTTGCAAACATAAAAAATCTTTTGATCCCTATTGAAAAAAGTCATATCTTCGACAACACTGGGCGTCTTTATGACAAACATCTGAGAATCTGTTTTTAAATCATAAATCGTTAAAGTTAAATCATAAGAGGCATAGCAAATTTTTTCTGAACTTTTGCTAAAAACAATTGAAGAGATATAATCGGGTTTTCGAGGCAAAAAAGTGTTGAGTCTATGATTGGGATGAGTGTAAATAAAAACTCTCCCATCCTCCCCGCCCGTAGCAAGATATCTGGAATCTTCAGAAAATTTTGAAACACTGATATCAGCTTGATGCCATCTCAAACGAGTTGCTAAGAAAATATGGTTATTTTCAAGCTTATAAATTCGACCGATTGAGCTTTTATTCTTAGGAGCAATTATATAACCATCCGCAGAACAGCCGATAGCTTTAGAATAACGATGATGTGGAGGAATGTTTTTAGCAACTTGCTTACTGAAAGAAAACATAAATTCTTTCAGTGAAAATTTATACACTCTATAGTTGTGATCTACCAGCAAATATTCGCCGTTATTAAAAACAATATCAAGAGCATTACCGATTAGATTAATTTTGTTTCGAACTTTAAGCACAAGCACCCCAGCTTTGAATACAAATTTAAAGATTTTGATTAAGCGTTCTTTGTTGTGAAGCTACCTTAATATAGAGTGAAAATTTTGTGTATAATTATAGCATAGTTTAGCGTTATATCCTTATCAAATTTAATTTTAAATTAAATAATAAATTAAAACGTAATATTGCTTATAATATTTTCAAAATCTAAGGAAAAACAATGTTGAATCCTCGATACCCCACTAAACAAATTTTTGTAGGAAATGTTCCCATTGGCGGAGATGCTCCTATCAGCGTTCAGAGTATGACTTTTACAAAAACTGCAGATATAGATGCCACTAAAAAACAAATAGATAGACTCCACTTTGCAGGAGCCGATATTGTTCGAGTAGCTGTAAGTGATGAAAAAGATGCTAATGCTTTAGCAGAGCTCAAAAAAGTTTCTCCTCTGCCAATCGTAGCAGATATCCATTTTCGATATAAATTTGCACTTATTGCTGCACAAAGTGTGGATGCCATTCGTATCAACCCCGGAAATATAGGGACAAAAGACAGAATCAAAGCAGTTGCAGATGCTTGCAATCAAAAACAAATCCCCATACGCATAGGCGTCAATAGCGGAAGTTTAGAAAAGCAGTTTGAGAAAAAATATGGGCCTACGCCAAAGGGTATGGTAGAGTCTGCTCTTTACAATATCAAATTATTAGAAGACTTTGGGTTTGAAAACATTAAAATATCCCTCAAAGCAAGCGATGTAGAACGTACGATTGAAGCATACAAAATGCTCAGACCTTTGGTTAATTATCCGTTTCATCTAGGAGTCACTGAAGCTGGGACAATTTTTCATTCAATGATCAAAAGTTCAATGGCCTTAGGAAATTTATTGATGGATGGAATTGGGGATACAATGAGAGTTTCTATTACAGGAGAACTTGAAGAGGAAATTAAAGTTGCAAAAGCAATTTTACGTTATAGCGGGAGGCAAAAAGATGGAATTACGATTATATCGTGTCCAACTTGCGGCAGAATTGAAGCAAATTTAGTCGATGCGGTTAAAGAAGTAGAAAAAAGACTTTCTCATATCAAAACACCCCTAAACGTCAGCGTGATGGGATGTGCCGTTAATGCAATCGGAGAAGCTAAGCACGCCGATATTGCCATTGCCTTTGGCAATCACGATGGGCTTATCATTAAAAACGGCGAAATTTTATGTAAATTACCTGAAGATAAAATATTGGAAGTCTTCATCAAAGAAGTCGAACAACTTGCACTTGAACGCCAAACACAAGAATAAAACGATATGAAAAATTTTAATATTTTATTTATAAAGATTTTTTAAGATTTAAAAAGCTTTAGAGGAATACAATCCACTTTTAAATTTTTTAAAAGGTTTTAAAATGCTATTAGCTTTGTATGGGGTCTTTGCGTTTATCGGATTGGGCTATTTTGCAAAAACGATGCGTATGGTTGGCAATAAACAAAGCGGGATTCTTTTGGGATTTTTGCTCAATTTTGCCCTGCCTGCACAAATCTTTACAGGTATTTATCACGTTGAACTTGATGTCAAGCTGATCCTTATTATGTTGATAGCATTAAGTTGTTCTCTGATTGGTGGGGGCGCAATGTATTTTTTTGCCAAAAGAATACTAAAAAGAGACAAGAATACTACGATTGCAATGGCATTTTTGACTACTTTGGGAAATACTCTGTTTTTGGGCGTTCCCCTAGTACAAGGTGCATTGGGTCAAGAATATGCAAATAAAGCGATTTTATACGACCAAATATGTACAGCCATCCCATTGGCAACGCTTACACCCTTGATTATGAGTTTGGGAGGCAAGGGAGTTTTCAGTATTAGAGCAATCACAATGAGATTATCTCAAAATCCGCTTTTCTTGGCTTTGATTGTAGGGTTGGTTTTTAAATTTATGCCTTTTTCAATCGAAGAATGGATTTTTATTCCCATCAGGCAACTTGGAGCTTGTGCAACACCAGTAGCCTTATTTGCTATAGGTGTTCAAATCAGCATTGGGGATATTAAGACTGAGTGGAAAAACACTTTTTTCGTCTTATCTTGGGGAATGCTTATCGTCCCTGCTTTAGTATTCTTATTCATCAAATTAAGCGGAGTTGCAATAAATGATACTTGGAGAATGGCACTCTTAGAATCAGCAATGCCTCCATTAATTAGCTCAGCAGCTGTGATTATGAGGGCAGGATTGAACAACAAAATAGCTGTAAGCTCTGTGGCATTTGGAATATTTGCCAGCGCATTGACTATACCGATGTGGTTGCGACTGACTTATTTATAAGTTTTATATCAAAATCATATCAATCTGTTTAAGCCATATTTTAAATAAAATGAAGCATATGCAATCATATTTTATTGAATATTCAAACAAATAACACTATAAATAACATTACAAAACACTTGATATTCTTTGGGAGAAATAAAAATGACAGACAAATTTAAGACTTTCGTCGATAATTATCAAAAATCTTCTGCTTACAAAACCCCGTTGGGTTTTGGTATTGCAAAAGTTGATATTGGAGAAAAATCAAAAAAAACGCTTTGTGCAACCTATCCGATTTTAAACTGGACAAACGAAAATCTAGGTTCATATGCTGTGTTTATGAATGCTATTACCCCGTCTGCACAAATTATTTCCAATGAAAATGAATGCGTCTATGGGATTGATGAAGATTTCATTTATAAATCTTTGGAGCTTTATACACCATTTTTAAACGAAGCGATTCAAAACAAAATGATTCATAAAAATATTCAAGTTGTTCTTGAACTCAAAAAAGCATTAGATGAAAATCGTCTCAGAGACAAAAACGGGGAATTCTTATTTCGTTTTGCCGTGATTTATAAAGACACTAAATGCGAAAGTGTCGAAACCGCCTATTTAAAACTCCTTGCTCTTTCTTTGGGAAAAGCAAAACTCAGAAGCTTGATTTTAGATGGGATTTTTGGACTTTTACAAAATGTCGCTTGGAGCGGGAATAAACCCTATGAATTGGAGTGGCTTAGAGAAAATGAAATTGCTTTAAAAATGCGAGGAATCTACCCCCACATTGATTTTGTCGATAAATTCCCACGCTATTTGATGCAAGTAATCCCTCAATATGACAACATAAGAATTTTAGATACGGCTAAAACTAGATTTGGAGCCTATCTTGGTACAGGAGGCTACACTCAAATGCCTGGAGCAAGCTATGTAAATTTTAATGCCGGCGCACTTGGTGCTTGTATGAATGAGGGTAGAATTTCTTCTTCTGTCATTATTGGAGAAGGCACGGATATTGGCGGTGGCGCGAGCATTCTTGGCGTTCTTAGCGGGGGAAATTCCGCGCCTATCAGTATTGGAAAAAATTGTCTTTTAGGTGTGAATAGTTCCACAGGAATCAGTCTTGGGGATGGTTGTATTGTCGATGGGGGAATCGCGGTGCTAGCAGGAACAATTTTTGAAATCAGTGAAACCGAAGCCAAAAAAATAGCTCAAATCAATCCAGATTTTTCAATCCATCCTAATAATCTTTATAAAGGCAAAGAACTTTCCGGAAAAAATGGAGTACATTTCAGACAAGAAAGTACAAGTGGAAAAATGATTGCCTTTAGAAGTGCCAGAAAAATAGAATTAAACGATGCGTTGCATTAACTTGGTATGATTTTTGCTAGTTTGATTTCTAAAAATCTTTAGTTCAAAAATACAGGAGTCCAAAAAATAATGCGTAGGATTAAAAACTGTCTTTTGATTGCCCTACTTATAGGGGTAAATATCATTTATGCGGCTGACGCTCAAGAATCTGAGTCTCCTGTTTCTCAAAGCGAAAATCAAAATACGGATCAAAAACCTCAAAATTCCGAACAATCAAAGCCTTCTTCTCAAGAAAATCAAACCCCACCCCCTATTTTGGCTCCTAATCCTGAACCTGATACACCCATAACTCAAAAACCAACCCCTATAACAGATCATCTTACCCCTCCAGATGTCGTTGAAGGCATACTAGAAGCAGGTATTAAGACTGCCAAAGAAGGAGATTATAAAACTGCATTTAAATTATTTTCACAGTCTTGCGATCAGGGTAATCCTGCCGGTTGCTTTGCTGTTGGGACAATGTATATGAATGGCGTAGGTATTCAAACCGACATTCAAAAAGCCACACGTTATTATGAAATGGGATGTAGTGGGGGAGATGCAACGGCTTGTTCAAACTTAGCAATGATCTATGATTATCAGAAAAAAGCCGACCTCAATAACAAAGAAAAAGCAGCTGAGCTTTATATGACGGGTTGTCAAGGTGGAGATGTTTTGGCGTGTAATAATTTAGCTTGGATGTATGCCAATGGCGAAGGCGTTCAAAAAGATTATTTTAAAGCCTTGCAATACTATAAATTCGCTTGTGAAGCAGGAAGCGATATGGCTTGTTACAATCTTGGGTTGATGTCAAACACAAATAATGTCTATGGAGCAGATAGAGCAAAACTTGGTCTTGTAGATTTAAATTATTTAGCTTGTAATGCTGGGGATATCTCAGGCTGTGCAAATCTTGGCTGGATGTATGCCAATGGAAAATCAGGTGCCCCTGTAAGCTTTTTTTATGCTGCAAAATATTTTCAAATCGCTTGCGATGGAGGAATGCTTGGAAGTTGTAATAATCTGGGAGTCTTGTACCAAAGAGGTCTTGGCGTAACGCAAGACTCTCAAAGGGCTTTAGATCTATTTGCTTATGTTTGCGACAATGGATTGCAATTAGGTTGTGATAATTACAGAATTTTCAAACAACAACTTCTCTACCCTAAAATTGAAAATAAGAATTTTTTTCTTCCAAAAAATTCTGATTCAAATGAGGGGCGAAGATAGAATTTTTTCTAACATTGGAATATAAAATTTTATATTCTTATGAAGTTCGCGCCTTTTTTCTTTATGTTGTGGGCAAAACTTTTCCACCAAACTCCAAAAATTTTTCGAATGATTCTTATGTACAATATGAGACAATTCGTGAATGATTACATAATCAATCAATCTCTCAGAAGCAAAAACCAATAAAAGTGAAAAACTCAGATTATTTTGATAAGAACAACTCCCTAATCTTGTTTTACTTCCTCGCACTGAGATTTTATTATACTTAAGATCCATTTGCGCTGCAAGTTTAGTTGTTCGCGTCCGAAGATAATTTAAAAGCTCTTTTTTGAGATACTCTACATTGATTTGCGAAGAATATTTTATCCATTTTCCAAAAAATAAAATTTCATTAGGATGGGTGGCAAAAAAATCCTGCACCTCCAAATGACTAAGCTTTATTTTTTCAAGACTTTTTTTTATCCATTCGTAATGACTCTCAAGAATTTTTAAAGATTGTTCTTTTGTATAAAAATAAGGAACACTTACAATAACGCTTCCATCTTGTTTTACACTGATTCTGGAATTTTTGCATTTTGCTTTTTTGATTACAACGCAATTTTTTATTTCCAAAAATTCCATAAGCCTTACTCTTTTCTGATAAAATTTTAAGCAATATTATCGAAAATAAGGATCAAAATGAAAATTTTATTGATGGAGGATGTGAAAGGTTTAGGTAAAACCGGAGAAATCCACGAAGTCAAAGATGGCTACGGACAAAACTTCTTGATCGCCAAAGGTAAAGCTAAACACGCTACCAACGAAGTTATCAATAAATATAAAGCAGATCAAAGAAAAAAATCCGAAAAAGAAGCTCTAGAAATGGCAGAAAGAAAACAACTTGTCAAAACCTTGGAAGATATCACTCTAAAAATAACAAAAAAAGTCGGCGCCAATGGTTCTCTCTTTGGAGCTATTACAAAAGAAGAAATACTTGAAGCTCTTGAAAAATCCCATCGATTAGGTTTAGATAAAAAAAATATAGAGCTAAAGGCACCCATTAAAAGCACAGGTATTTATGAAATTGAAATCAAATTAGGTCAGGGAATTTCAGGGGTACTTAAAATTGATGTTATGGCAGAGTGAGAATCAAAATGTTTGAAGCAACAACCATATTGAGTTATAGAGGAGAGTTTGAGGGAAAAAAGTATGCCGTTATCGGAGGAGATGGGCAAGTGACATTCGGAAATTGTGTTTTGAAAGCCAATGCAACCAAAATTCGCACTCTTTATCACGGAAAAATTTTAAGCGGTTTTGCAGGCAGTACTGCGGATGCATTTTCATTATTTGATATGTTTGAAAGAATATTAGAGGGAAGAAAGGGAGACTTAGTCAGAAGCGTGCTTGAATTCAGCAAAGAATGGAGAAAGGATAAATACTTAAGAAAACTTGAAGCAATGATGATTGTATTAAATAAGGATTCTATCTATATTCTCAGTGGAACCGGAGATGTCGTAGAACCCGAAGATGGTAAAATAGCTGCAATCGGTAGTGGAGGAAATTACGCTTTAAGTTCGGCCAGAGCATTAGACAAATTCAGCACTCTCGCTCCCAAAAACATCGTGGAAGAATCCTTGAAAATAGCTGGCGATCTTTGCATTTACACAAATACAAATATCAAAATTCTGGAGCTTGAATGAATACTCAAGATAAACTGAATATGACCCCAAAAGAAATCGTCCGGTATCTTGATGAATATATTATCGGTCAAAAAGAAGCTAAAAAAGCCGTTGCTATCGCTTTGAGAAATCGATACAGAAGACTTTGTCTTCCTGTAGATATTCAAGAGGAAGTAACGCCTAAAAATATTTTAATGATCGGTTCTACAGGTGTGGGAAAAACTGAAATTGCAAGACGTATGGCTAAAATTATGGGACTTCCTTTTATTAAGGTAGAAGCAAGCAAATACACAGAAGTGGGCTTTGTTGGTAGAGATGTTGAATCAATGGTTAGAGATTTGGTTCTTATGAGTATCAATTTGGTCGAAAATGAACATAAAGAAATTTCTAAAGAAAAAATAGAAGATTTTATCATTGAAAAGATCACTCAAAGGCTTTTGCCTCCTCTCCCTAGTGGCGTAAGTGAAACAAAAAAACAAGAATATGAAAGTAGTTTTGAAAAAATGAAGCAAAAGGTTAAAAATGGTGAAATGGATAATTTCAAAGTTCAAATCGAATTGAATAGAAAAATAATGGACTCCGACAATAATATGCCCCCTGAAATCATCAAAGTTCAAGAAAGCATCATTAAAGTTTTAAATAAAGAACAAGAAAAAATCAAAAAAGAAATGGACATTAAAGAGGCTAAAGAAGCCCTAAAACAGGATGCATCCGAAGCAATTCTTGATTTTGAGATGATTAAAATAGAAGGGCTCAAACGCGCCCAAGAATCAGGAGTGATTTTCATTGATGAAATTGATAAGGTGGCTGTCGGATCAAAAGAAGGATCTAGACAAGACCCTAGTAAAGAAGGTGTTCAAAGAGATCTTTTACCGATTGTGGAAGGGAGTATTGTAAATACCAAATACGGACAGGTTAAAACCGATCATATTCTTTTTATCGCAGCAGGAGCCTTTCATTTAAGCAAACCCAGCGATCTCATTCCTGAACTTCAAGGGAGATTCCCTTTAAGAGTTGAGCTTGACAGCTTAGATGATGAAACAATGTATCAAATCTTAACCCGAACTAAAACTTCTATCGTCAAACAATACCAAGCCCTACTCCAAACAGAAGGAGTTAATATAGAATTTGAAGACAAAGCCTTAAGAGAGCTCGCTAGGCTTTCTTATAATGCAAATCAAAAAACTGAAGATATTGGAGCTAGAAGGCTTCATACTACTATAGAGCGAGTTTTAGAAGATATCAGTTTTAACGCCGATGACTACAAAGATCAAACGATTCATATCACCGAACAACTTGTCAGTGAAAAATTGAGTGATTTGGTTGAAAATGTAGATTTGGCAAGGTATATTCTCTAATGCACGATGGCTTTAAAGCTGGATTTGTTGCTGTTGTAGGACGTCCTAATTGTGGAAAAAGCACTCTTTTAAATAAGCTTTTAAGCCAAGATATTGCATTGGTTTCCCATAAAGCTAATGCAACCAGAAAAAAAATGAATTTAATCGTGCCATTTTCAGATAAAAATGGTAGAAATTCTCAGATCATATTTGTGGATACGCCCGGATTACATCGCCAAGAAAAATTATTGAATCAATTTATGCTCAAAGAAGCTTTAAAGGCCATTTCGAACTGCGATTTATGTGTATTTATGGCTTGTATTCACGATGAAACAAAATATTATGAGGAATTTTTGGAGCTTACAGATAGGCCCCATATTTTGATTTTAAGCAAAATTGATACAGTAACCCAAAAAGAAATTTTAAAAAAAATCAAAGAGTATCAAAAATATGATGAAAAATTTTTATCTCTGATTCCATTAAGCTCGCAAAAATCGCTCAATCTAGAAAATTTTCTTGCTGAAGTCAGTAAGCATTTACCGTATTCTCCGCCATTTTTTGACACTGAAATCTTAACAGATGAAAATACTAAATATATCTACAAAGAAATGATTCGAGAAAGCGTATTTAATAATCTAAGCGATGAAATTCCTTATGAAAGCGAAGTAAAAATAGAAAAATTCATTGAAGGAGAAAATCTTGATAAAATATCGGCAAAAATTTTTGTAGAAAAAGAAAGTCAAAAAAGTATGGTAATTGGAAAAAATGGGCAAACAATCAAAAGAATTGGAAAACAAGCAAGACAAAAAATGGAACTTTTAGGCAAAAAGAAAATTTTTTTACAGTTAAATGTTTTTGTTCAGAAATCTTGGAGCAAAGAAAAAGAAAATCTCAAAAAATTTGGATATGATTTTGAAGACTAAAGCGTAAGAGGAGTAAATGTATGAGGTTTATTTTAAGTATTAGTTTGGTCGCATCTTGTATGCTTTATGGAATGGATACTCAAGCTGTTAAGATTATTCAGACTTATCGCACCAAAGGCATACAAACAACACAAGCTATGCTAGAAAATTATTTGATCCAAAAAGATTTTTGGATGGCTGTTCTAAAAAATAAAGATACAGATTATGGTTATTATGAAAATATAGATTTTTTATTTGTTTCTAATAAATCGATCCCAGATTTGACTTTATATGAAGTCAAAGAAGGGCATTTAACAAAAATCAAACAAACAAGTGCATTGGTAGGATCAGGCAAGGGAAATAAAAAAATAGAAGGCGATCTCACTACTCCTATAGGCGTCTATGATATTACCCAGAGATTAAGCGGACTAAATCAATATTATGGACCGATGGCATTTGCCACTAGCTATCCTAACACTTATGATAAAGTGCGAAAAAAAACAGGGTATGGGATTTGGATTCACGGATTTCCACTAAATGGAAACAGGGAAGAGCTTAATACCAAAGGATGCATTGCAATTGAAAATCAGGTGCTTAGTGAATACGACAAACTCATTAAAAACAAAAAATCACTCCTCATTACTTATGAGAATAACCTCAAACTTGTTACCAAAGAAGAATTAGCAACTATTTTAAGTAGCTTATACGGATGGAGAGATGCGTGGATAAAAAATGATTTAAATAGTTATTTGGCATTTTACAGCGACAATTTTGTTCGTTATGATGGAATGAAATTCAAAGCTTTTGTAGATTACAAAAAACGCGTTTTTTCCAAACAAGAAGAAAAAACAATCTTATTTTCAAATATAGACATTTCTCCCTATCCCAATGAGGATGGAAAAAATTTATTTCGAGTCAGTTTTTCACAAGATTATTCTGCATATAAAAATAATCAGCCAACCTATACTTCCAATAGTAAAAAAGAACTATATATAGAACTCAACAATGATAAGCTACTTATTTTGACAGAAAAATAAATCAATAATTTGATTCAAGGTTATTTCAATATTACAAAACTTCTTGTCCAATTTCTTGATATCTTTTCCAATACCATTCGATAAAAATATCTGCGAAGGGCAAGTTTGAACGATAATCTTTTTCTGTCTTTGACACAAATTTTTTAAGCCATTCATAGGCATTTAATTTCTCTATGTAATGCTTTGCCAAAGTTTTATAAGTCTCTATATACCAAGATTTCAAATCTTCATATTTATTTTTATGTATCTTTAAAACAGGTTTGTCATTTGGATCAAATTTAAGGACACCGCTTTCAAAAGCTCCATATAAATGGATCAATCCCTCACAATAATAAGGCAAAACTTCTTCTTGCTCTCTCCAAGCCATCAATCCCACACTTCTGCGAATTGTATCGCTCATAACAGCTTCAAACTCTTCTTGAGTGTGCAAACTTTCAAAGAATGCCACCAATCCACCACAAGTTGCTTTAAATTCTTCAATATTTTTGAATTCTCCATCACAATTCATCAATCTTTGAGTATCCTCTTCTATCCAGAGAATATGACCAAATTCATGTCCATTTGTTGTGATGTCATAGACTAAATGCCATAATTTTTCATTCTCAAATAAAATTTTTCGAGCTTCCTGTAAATAAGATTCCTCAAAAGTCTCATAGCTTAACTTCATTTTCGGCTTACTTCGAGCTGACTGAATAATATTATCGCCAAAAGCAAATATTTTTTTGCCAAATTTTTCTGAAACCACTTCATCATTAGGAACAACCTGTGCCGAAAAAAGCCCATTCATATCCGCTCCATAATAAAGCGCAGGCAAGCCATTATAAATTTTAACACGCTGAAGAGATTTTTGCACAAAAGATTGAAGACTATCTTGAATACCTAATTTAGAACCATAAGCTGCAAACATAGAATCCACACTCAAAGCTACCCTGTTATCAGCTATTTTATCAGGATTGCTAATTCTAAGATCCCATTCAGGCGCAACAGAATGCCGATACCTGTCTTCATAGTATTCAAGAGGATGTCCAACTTGAAAGGGTGTATCTATATCCATCCAAGCCATATCTACTTCTCTCCAACTTTGAATTAATCTATTTTTATCCTTTTGGGAAAATGCATTTTTTAAAGCTGTGAAATAATCAATATAAGATTTTTGTTTATGATAAATCTCATCCTTGTGTTTTTGAAGATTTAAAAGAAGTTTCTCAATTGCTTTCACAATCTCTTTAATCTCAATATCAAAAGCATTTGCATATGGAACGGAGATAAACTTATCCCCAAGTTTCTCTGGAATTGAATAACTCCTATCTGAACAAATCAACTTCCCTTGAGATTCTTCAGTGTCCATACTTGGAGCTAGAAGTTTAAGTGCTTTTTCCTCTCCATAAAGTTTTTGCATATTTTTATTAATACCATCAATCAAAATATCTTGCCAACTTTCAAAAAAATTATTCATTGTCAAGCCTATTTTATGCACCCCTAGCAGAAGTTCCCGATAAAATTCGTTAAAAAGCTCCTGTTTTTGGACTTGAACAAGAAGTTCCCAATGTCTTTTGGCATAAAAATTACTGACAAAATTAAGCAAAAGTCTTCTGGCGATTAAAATTTCAGAATTTGTTTTTTGGTATTTCTTGAGGATCTGCACGATAGGTCCTTCCTTGAGATTGGCGATTCTGTCACACAATGCCATTAGCACAGATTTTTCAGGTTCCAATCCTATGCGATTGCATAATTGAGTCAGGATTTTCAAATATTTTTCATTTTCTTTATTGTCTTCATTATCAAAAATTTTATAAATTTTTTGAATTTCATAGGATTGTTTTTGAATAAGAGCATAAAAAAATTTTAAGTCTTTTTGAAATTTTTCAGAGATATTTTGAATTCCCTGCATAGATATTCTCCTTATTCGCTCTAAATTTTTAATAAATAATTATAATCATCAAATATGAACGTTTAAGCAAAGTATGACTACATATCCAACAGGTTGAACCCATTAAATTGTTTGTCATAAAGCTTATTCAAAGGACACAGACACTTGCAAAATTTCAACAGATTCTAGGCAAAAGCTCCCCTTGTGGGTAATCCAAATATCTTTTTGTTCCCCAAGAGTTTTGTAAAATCACTCTAGGAGTTTTTACATTTTCTGCTTCTACACTACCAATAATCGCAACTTCTTTTCCATCTGGATGTTTCTTTAAGATTTCACAAACTTCTTGAGCATAGCAAGCCTCTACGCAAAGCACACAAGCCCCTTCATTTGCTAAAGAATACGGCTCAAGTCCTAAAATTTCACAAACTCCTTTGACTTCTTTTGAAATTGGGATCTTATCTTCTTCTATAATAATCTCCACCCCCGAAGCATTTGCCCACTCATTTAAGACTGCTGCAAGTCCGCCTCTTGTAGCGTCTCTTAATGCATTGATAGGAATTTTACTTTTAAAAATATCCTCAAGCATAGGATAAAGCTGCTTACAATCGCTTTTTAAGTCAGAGTGTAAATCAATCTCACTACGCGAACAAAAAATCACACACCCGTGACTCCCAATGCGCGAGCTTAAAATAATTATATCCCCACTTTTAAGGTTTTTAGCAGAAATCCCTTCTTTTTGAATTTCGCCAATTGCAGTTGTGTTGATAAAAATTTTATCTACATTGCCTTTAGGCACAACCTTAGTATCTGCAGAAATTAGCTTAATTTGAGTATATTCGAGTTCTTTTGCCATTGATTGAAGGATTTTTTCAAGATCACAGATTGCAAACCCTTCTTCTAAAATAAACCCTGCACTCATATACTTTGGTTTGGCTCCCATCATCGCCACATCATTACTACTGCCACAGATACTGAGTTTGCCAATGTCTGCCCCTGCAAAAAATATCGGATTTACCACATAAGAATCTGTACTCACACAATATTTTTGTACTCCTGAAACATCAAAAGTACCAGCATCCTCACCCTGCCCTAAAATAAAATTTCCCAAATATTTTTCAAACACTTTTTCTATCAATTCATTTGTTTCTCTGCCACCATTGCCTTGTGCCAAGGTAATTCGTTTCATTCAAATCCTTTCACATTCATTTTTTATGCAACACAACTAAATCAAGCTTTATTTTCAAAATTTTGGCATACAAATTTCTAGTAAGCTTAATTTGCTTATAAAGCATTATATTGAGCATAAACAGCTTGCCCAAAAGAAATGCACCCATCATTTGGAGGCAAGATTTTATGCATATAAAATTTCTTTCCTTTTTTTTCAAAAAGCGTTGCTATCGTATCACATAAAACTCTGTTTTGAAATACCCCACCACTAAAAATTACCTTGTATTCAGGATAATTTTCGCTCAAGGCAAATGCAATTTGAGCCAAAGTATTGATGAATTTTTTAGCAATTTTATCAATATGCCCTTTTAAGATATCTTGTTGCATCTCTAAAAACATCAGATCATATCGAACAATCCCATTTTTAATTTCAAATTCATATTTTTTCTTTTCATTTTCTTTTAAAACACAATTTTGTACAAGACTTTCTATCAGCATTCCCGCCTCCCCTTCATAGCTGCTTTCATCAAGAAGCCCACACAGACTTGCAACCCCATCAAATAATCTACCTACAGAGCTAGTATGAAGCGTATTGATATTTTTTTCAAACATCATTTTCAAAATTACTCTCTCTTGTTTGTCTAATTCTTGTTCAAATCGATCTTTCAAAGCTTTCAAGCCATATTTCAAAGCCAAACCATAGCCAATTTTATATATGCTCTTTATTGCCCCTTCTCCTCCAATTAGAGGCAAAGTTTCAAAATGACCTATCCGTAAAATACCCGTAAGATTCCCCAAAAATATTTCCCCACCCCATATATTTCCATCATCGCCCAACCCCGTTCCATCCCAAATAATTCCTAACATTTTGCTTTGAGGATCAATAGATGAATCTTGAAGCATTGCTTCGGCAAAAGCAGCACAAAAATGAGCGCGATGATGCTGTATAGAAATACTTCTACAACGAAATTCTAAAGATTTTTTAGCACTAAATACACTTGAGTGATAATCAGGGTGTAGGTCGTGAATCAAAATATCAGGTTTTAAGGAATATATTTCTTTAAAAAACTCAAAAATTTCTTCGTATCTACGCATACTCGCAGGATTGTTCAAATCTCCTATAAAAGGAGAAATTAAGTATTTTCCATTGATAGCATAAGTCAAAGTAGATTTTTGCTCTGCTCCCAAACCAATACACAGGGTAGTTTTAATTCTATTTTCTCTGTGACTATTTGCTATGATTTCTAAATCCAAAGGAGCAAATGAACGCCCTAGACGCATCACTCTCATCTCTTTTCCAAGAAATGCTACTACACTATCATCAATAGGATGAATAATTTCACGTTCAAAATCAAGCGCACTTTCAAACACATTCCCTAATTTTTCTTTCAGTTCTATAAAAGAGGCAATAATAGGTTCTCCACTTAAATTTGCACTCGTAAAGACAATGGGAAAATCAAGCGATTCAAAAAGCAAATGATGGATACCACTATAAGGCAAGATAACACCAAACGTATGCAAAGAGGGGGCAATATATGGAGAAAGTATATTATTTTTTTTTGCTTTCCCTAGAATAATTGGAGCACTTTTAGACTCTAAAGCATCAATCTCTTGTGTATTTAAATCCACAAATTTTAAAGCCATTTGGGTGTTTTTAACCATCAGTGCAAAAGGTTTTTTAGGGCGATTTTTTTTGTCTCTAAGCCTCTTAATTGCTGCGCTATTTCTTCCATCGCATACCAAGGCAAACCCACCTATGCCCTTAATCGCAACAATTTCACCATTCAAAATCGCCCGAATACATTCTTTGATAGGGTTGTTTTCATAAATATGCTCCGCTCTATGGAATTTTATTGAAATAGCACATTTTGGGCAAGAATTTGGTTGGGCTCCAAAGCGTCTATCATTAGGATTATCATATTCCCTTTGGCATTCTTGGCACATTTTAAAAGGAGCCATTGAGGTATTTTTACGATCATAAGGAAGCGAAGCAATAATACTGTATCTTGGACCACAGTTTGTGCAAGTAGTAAAAGCATAATGATAATGCCTGTTTTTTTTATCAAACATCTCTTTAAGACAATCTTTGCAAATTGCCATATCTTTAGGAATTTTGCTTTCAAGTCCAAATGCATTTTCTTGACTTTCTAAAATCTCAAAGCCTTTAAAATCTTCCAAGCCCTCATAAATACTTATTTGAATGCAATCAATTCTTGCGCAATCTGGAACTTGTAATTTCATCATATGGATAAATTCTTCCGAATTTTTAGCATCTAAGACAATCTCAACACCCCCACCCACATTCCTTACCAAACCTTTTAATCCTAAATCTTGAGCTATGCGATAAACAAAAGGGCGAAATCCCACACCTTGTACAATTCCATTTACAAAGATTTTTATATATTTAGCACTCAACTAGTTCAACCGCTAATAAATTTGCATAGTTACGCAATGAAGGCTTCCATGCTGTCTGATAAGTGTGGAACAATCAATACCTATCACTTCTCTATCAGGACATTCCAAGCGTAAGATTTCAAGTACTTCAACATCCTTATTGTCTCCATAAACAGGAACAAGCAATGCGCCATTGATAAATAAAAAATTAGCATAAGTTGCAGGCAATCTTTCATTTCCCTCATAGATAGCATTTGGAAGAGGAAGTGGCACGAGGTGATAAGGTTCTCCTTTTTTTGTTCTAAGGGCGCGAAGTTCTTCTTCCATTTTTCGTAACTCTTCATAATGTTCATCATTCTTATCCTCGCATTTGACATAAGCAATGCTATGAGGATTAAGAAATCTTGCAAGTGTATCGATATGGCTATCGGTATCATCTCCTCTTAAATACCCGTGATGGAGCCATAAAATTTCTTCTGCTCCAAGTGCATTTTTTAAGTATTCTTCAATCTGGGATTGATCCATATGAGGATTTCGATTGGACGAAAGCAAACATTGAGTATTTGTAAGTACCCTTCCTTGCCCATCCGTATCAATACTTCCACCTTCAAGAACCATAGTTAATGTTTGCATTTTCGTTTTAAAAATACCAATTTTTAAAAGCCTTGTATTGATTTGATTATCATCATCACAAATAAACTTCAATCCCCATCCATTGAAGCTAAAATCAAGCAATTTTAGCACTCCATCTTCATCAATGCTAATAGGTCCGAAATCTCTTGCCCAAGTATCATTAATTGGAACTTTAACGATCTTAATACGCGGGCATCTCAGTCTTTGCAATATCTCTTTTCCTTCAATATCTTCAGAATCTATACATAAAATAACATCTTCAAAGCGCGTAATTTGGGAAATAATGCATAAAAAATTTTCCCTTGCATCCTCTAGATAGGGTGCCCAGTCACTTTTTATATGTGGAAATGCCATTAATACTGCACTCTGTTTTTCCCATTCAGCCTTCATTCTTCTCATTTTTGTCCCTTATATTTAGCTATAATTTTATTAAAATTTTACTACTAAAACGGAAAAATATGATTTTAAGCATAGAAAGCAGTTGTGATGATAGCTCTATAGCCCTTACTGAAATTAAAACCGCAAAACTCCTTTTTCATTCTAAAATATCTCAAGAAAGCATTCATAGCCCATATGGCGGCGTTGTTCCTGAAATTGCTTCGCGTTTACACGCAGAAGCACTCCCACAAATCCTAACAAAAGCAAAATCTTTTTTAGGAGGTAGCTTCAAAAATATTAAAGCCGTTGCAGTAACCACCCAACCTGGACTTAATATCACACTTATAGAGGGATTGATGATGGCTAAAGCTCTGTCTTTTTTTCTAAAAATACCACTTATCAGTGTCAATCATCTTAAGGGACATATCTATTCCCTTTTTATCAACCATCCAAAAACTTCATTTCCTTTGAGTGTCTTATTAGTTTCAGGAGGACATACACTCATCATTGAAGCCAAAAATGCTTCTGAAATGTCTATTGTAGCCAAAAGTATGGATGACAGTTTTGGAGAAAGTTTTGACAAGGTAGCCAAAATGCTGTCTTTAGGGTATCCTGGAGGTCCTATTGTGGAAAAATACGCCTCGCTTTGCCCCAAAAATCTTGCCTTTCCTTTCCCATTGCCACTCAAACACTCTCCTGATTTGGCTTTCAGTTTTTCAGGGCTTAAAAATGCTGTAAGGCTTTCTATCCTTCAGGCTCAAGAACAAGGCGAAGATGTCACGCAAGAGTCTTTTATAGCCAAAATTTGTGCAGGCTTTCAACAAAGTGCATGCGAACATTTGATTAAAAATGTCAGCAAATATTTTCAGAAAAAACAAAAACAAAATAACCCCGTTGAAAATTTTTGTATCGTAGGGGGTGCGAGTGCAAATTTATATCTTAGGGATAAAATCTTGTCTTTGTGCGATTCATTTAAGTGCAATCTATTGTTAGCACCTTTGGAATTTTGTTCTGATAATGCCGCAATGATAGGAAGAGCGGCATTGGAAAAATACTATCAAAAAAACTTTGCAGATATTTTCACTCTCCAAGCTTTCCCAAAAAGTGAAGAAAACGAATTTCAACCTTAGATCACCTCTTTGAAATGATGTTTATTGCTTTTAATAAAACATATAGACTCATTATATGAAAATACCAACAAATTAAAGAAGAAGGTGAGGGAAATGGTGTCCTGACTCAGACAACTCGTGTTTTAAAAATATAAAAACTGCTTCAAAGAAGAGTTTGAGCAAGAAAAAGGTTAATGACGCTATTATGTTTTCATTCAGGTACAGGAAGGGAAAGAAACGATGAAGTTCATTATATAACTGGCAGGCTTCAAGCCCTCAATCAACTTCTTGATTACAACCAATATCTTTTTGGAGAAAATGGCAAAGAATCTTTTTTAAAATATAAAGATTATATTAAATAACTCAAACAAAACGTTCCAAATAAAAAAATTATCAGACTTATTTGAAAGATGCCTTCTATTTTTAAAATCGAGAAACCTTTAAAAATTTCGTATATAGTAGAACTCTAATATCTAATAATAATTTTTATTCTGCAATGGAAGGTATTAAATTCAATGAAGGAACTCTCAAAGCAATGCAGATTGCTGAAGTTATTGATAAATTAAGAGATGAGAAAATTGAGATTTAGAAAGAAAGAAAAAACCAATCAGTAAATCAAAATGCTACAATGAACCTTAGAATTATCGTGAACAATCCAAGAAACTCCATCAGAAACATCTTTTTAGGGCTGTTTAGATTTATATCTGAGGTTGCTACCCTCTAAGGACAGTAACCTCAGATATAATTTTACTTAATTTTTTAAAATTTATTTTTATAGTTTTACTCAAATAATATTCAAAAAATATTTTTTACAACAGAAATAATTAATGCGCTCAAAAGTGTATGGATTGACAATGACACAGAAAAGTTAAGTGTTTAAATGAATAGAGAATTTGAGGTGATAAAATAATATTAACAGCTAAAAACCAATCCGAACAAAAACAGCAGTATTTACAAAATATTGAAAATTTAACTAAAACTAATGCAATCAAAGAACAGAGAATTGAGTTTAAATTCAAGCGTTATCAAAGCTTTTAGATATTAGCAATGATGCTCAATCAAACACAAGCGAATAAAATCAAATCATCCAATATATTATAATTTACAAGACTAAAAGAAGTTTTTACACAAAGGGATAAAATGAATCTTGCAATGAAAGACACACAACCTGTTAAACAATATACTTACGATGAAATTCTTGAAGCCGCAGAAAGAACCAATCCAAGACTGCAATTACTCAAAGAAGGATATAATGCTATTTATTACGATGAAACAATATCTGATAAATACAACCTCTTACTGCAGCCTGATGGGAAATGTTACTTTTTAGATCCTAATAGCAAATCAATGAAAAATGAAATCTTAAGGGAATTAACCCCTGAAGAATATGCTAAGCTCGATTTGGTTAAAGGGAGAGATTATTGAATCCTTATCTGATTATCATTACAGGCACAAACGGTGTAGGTAAATCCACTTTTGGGTCAAATCTTCAAAAGATTTGGGAATCCCTTTTATTGATCTTGATATGTTTTATAAACAAAATATTCCCCATTGCAACGAAACTTTTAAATTTAAAGCCTGCTTAATAGGAATGGATATTTGCCTATTCAAATGTTCTTGATGTTCTCATTTTACAAATCTTTCACAATCTGCCCTATAAGATTCGAGTCTTTCATCTTCTACTTTATGATTAGGGTATTCATAGCATTCCTTAACATCTCCAGCTTCAATCACTTTAACATAGAGTTCTGGAATGGCAATGCCATTTTTAATATACTGAATCTTAGATTTATCTTTGGCATAAAACACAATATTAAGCACTTCAGCACTTCCTTTTTGTTTTGCCAAAAATCTTTCTCTATCTTCAGCTTTTCTCCAAACTCTTTGATTAATTTGAGGGTTTTGAGGCGTAATGTTGCTCATCAAAAATGTAGATGCTTGAGCTTGCAAAGTTGCATTCATTGATTGATTTGATAAGGTATGCCCTCTATCATAACCACTTCTTGTGTAATCTTGCGTTTTAGTTCTATAAGCTTGGGGAATTTGGGGATCTGACTTAAATGCAGGTCTTTTGCCTGCAGTTCCCATATTTAGTATCTTCGACTCTATTTTATAGGCCACTGCTTTAGTCCCTTTATAATCATAACTATAGCAATTTATGTAATAGTATTTATCCATCACCAAAGAACAATTTTCTTTCGTAAAATATTTAGAAAAAGCAGGATAGAGTTTATAGTGAGAATAAACTTTATCCATAGTTTTTACCGGAAGGACTTGACTTTCAGGAAGCATTTGGGTTTGATGTTGATTAGAGGTTGCACATCCGCAAAAAAATATAATCAATAGTGGCAAGACAAAACTTAAAGTTTTAATTTTCATTGAAATTTCCTTTGTTGCATTTGATTGTTAATTAGGATGAAATCAAAGTCGAAAATCAAGGAGCTCAAAAATGATTTTTATCCTTGTATTAAGATATACCAATGCCATCAATAAATATTTTGTACCTGAGGTTGAAACGTTCTGTTTTTAATTGGAGATAAAGTCAAAATAAGATAGATTTTATTGCAAATGAATTCAAACAAAAGTTATCAGTAAAAATTATCTGATTCAATTTGACGGTCTTAATTCTTAAACACGTTTTTGGAAATATAAGTTTGTTTTAGTCAAGACTTTGATAAAATATACATTATTTTGGCACTAAAAAAGGAAATTGATGGCAATAGATGAAAAAAAACAAAAAGCGATTGATCTCGCACTCAAGCAGATTGATAAAGCCTTTGGTAAGGGGGCACTTGTAAGATTAGGGGATAAGCAAATTGAAAAAATCGACTCTATTTCTACGGGGTCTTTAGGTTTGGATATGGCTTTAGGCATTGGAGGCATACCTAAAGGCAGGATTATCGAAATTTATGGACCCGAATCTAGTGGCAAGACGACACTAAGTCTTCAAATTGTAGCAGAATGCCAGAAGAATGGGGGTATTTGTGCTTTTATCGATGCTGAACATGCTCTTGATGTCTATTACGCAAAAAGATTAGGTGTAGATACTGAAAATCTTCTTGTTTCCCAGCCCGATAATGGCGAACAAGCTCTTGAGATCTTAGAAACCTTAACTCGAAGTGGCGCTATTGATCTCATTGTCATTGACTCTGTTGCTGCTCTCACTCCAAAAGCTGAAATAGACGGCGATATGGGGGATCAACACGTCGGATTACAAGCAAGGTTGATGAGCCACGCTTTACGAAAAATCACGGGGATTCTACACAAAATGAATGCTACGCTGATTTTTATCAATCAAATCCGTATGAAAATAGGAACAATGGGATATGGAAGCCCAGAAACCACAACTGGAGGAAATGCATTAAAATTCTATGCAAGTATAAGAATCGACATCCGTCGTATCGCTACTCTTAAACAAAATGATCAACAAATCGGCAATCGAGCTAAAGCTAAAGTTGTTAAAAATAAAGTTGCGCCACCTTTTAGAGAAGCTGAATTTGATATTATGTTTGGCGAAGGTATTAGCCGTGAGGGTGAAATCATTGATTATGGTATCAAACTTGATATCATTGATAAAAGTGGTGCTTGGCTCAGCTATGGAGATAAGAAATTAGGACAAGGAAGAGAAAATGCCAAAATCTTACTCAAAGATGATAAAGCACTTGCAGATGAAATTACAAGCAAAATAAAAGAACAAATTGGATCTGCGGAAGAAATTATGCCTCTTCCAGATGAACCGCTTGATGAAATGAACGAATAAGGAAAATCAGATGATTTATATAGAAAATATTTATTCTCAAGAAGTGATGGACAGCAGAGGAAATCCAACTATAAAAGCAACGGTTGTTCTTAGTGATGGCACTGCAGAATCTGCCATCGTTCCAAGTGGAGCTAGCACAGGCAAGAGAGAGGCTCTTGAACTTCGTGATGGCGATAAAACCCGATTTTTGGGAAAGGGCGTCTTAAAAGCTTGCGAAAACATTGACACAACCATTTCAGATGCGCTTATCGGTAGCACCCCGTTTGACCAAAGCCATATTGATTCCTTACTCAAGACTCTTGATGGCACAAGCAATTATTCCAATCTTGGAGCAAATGCAACACTTGGAGTATCTATGGCAGTAGCTCGCGCAGCGGCAAGCTCTCTTAATATTCCTCTTTATCGTTACCTTGGAGGAGCCAATGCGCTTACTATTCCTGTGCCAATGCTCAATATTATTAACGGAGGATCTCACGCTGATAATACCGTGGATTTTCAAGAGTATATGATTATGCCTCTTGGATTTGACACTTTTAAAGATGCCCTAAGAGCAAGTGCAGAAGTTTATCACCATCTCAAAAATATTTTGAAAAATTCCTCACATATCACAAGTATAGGAGATGAAGGAGGTTTTGCCCCCAATCTTAAAAACAACGCAGAGCCAATTGAGATTATTTTAAAAGCCATTGAAAAAGCCGGATACAAACCCGGTTCAGACATATCCCTCGCACTTGATGTAGCTAGCAGTGAATTTTCTGAAGATAATGGCATTTACAATCTGATCGGAGAAGGAAGAAAATTGACTTCACACGAACTTGTATCTTACTATGAAGAACTTGTGAGTAAATATCCTATCATCTCCATTGAAGATGGATTGAGTGAGGATGATTGGGAGGGATGGAAATATCTCACTCAAAAACTCGGAGATAAAATTCAACTTGTAGGAGATGATTTGTTTGTTACAAATAAATCCATTTTAAAGCACGGCATTGAACAAAATATTGCAAATGCTATCCTCATTAAACCCAATCAAATCGGAACCATAAGTGAAACTATGCAAACTGTACGCTTAGCTCAAAGGAATAATTACAAATGCATTATGAGTCATCGAAGTGGAGAGAGTGAAGATACTTTTATCGCTGATTTTGGAGTAGCCCTCAATACCGGTGAAATCAAAACGGGATCAACTGCTAGAAGTGAAAGAATCGCCAAATACAACCGTTTGCTTCAGATTGAAAGCGAACTCGCAAACACTGAATATATAGGCAAAGAACTTTTTAAAACCAAATGATAGAAGATAAAGAATCCACTAAATACGCCAAGCTTGTACGGACTATTTATGTCAATCGTGCCATTATCATCAGTTTTTTAATATTGATGGTTATCGGCGCTTATACAGGCTATCTTCTTTTTGGAACCAATTCCATTGAAGTTCTGATTTCAGTCAAAGATAAACGCACTTCCCTTCAAGAAAGCGTTCAAACACTCCAATATGAAAATGCCAAATTACAAAAGCAACTTTTTGAGTTAAAAGGACTTGAGCCATGAAGAAAATTTTTACTGTTTTGTTTTTTTTATTCTATGCTCTCATTGCTAGAGATAATCCTTTTGAGCCTCTCTTGACTCCCAAAGAAAGCTCTCATGACGCAACAAAAAATGCTAAAGACTACTTTGAAGCCTTTGATTTCAAATTACCCACTACAGCTAGGATTCTTAAAAGTGTAACAATCACTTATGAAAATATCGATGGCTCTTTAGATACAAAAACTTTGGATATCGACCAAAGCATTGATTGGCACTACCCCCTAAGACTCAGTCAAAAAAATGCAATTGTCTCTGAAGAAACGAATTATTACAGCATTCCACCTTTTGAATTTTTTACCAAACAAAATAAGCTTTATATCCACACTTCTTATAAAATTCAAAGAACTTTTATTCTCCCCACCCCCTATCGTCTCATCATTGATATGGATAGAAAAGAACCCAACATCAATCAGAATATTGATATAAATAAAAGGTATTTCACTAAAATATCCGTCGGTACCCATAATACTTTTTATCGGATTGTAATCACGCTAGATGGTCAATACCAATATCAGGTAAAAAAAGAAGATCAATACTATGTCGTAAGCTTAAAATAATGAAAAACATTGTTTTAATAGGTTTTATGGGAAGTGGAAAAACAACAGTCGGCACACATTTAGCAAGATATACTAAAAGTTATCTCATTGATACAGATATGCTGATTGCTGCTCAAAATTCTCAAAGCATTAAAAATATTTTTGAAAACTATGGAGAAGAGTATTTCCGAAAACTTGAAGCGGATTTTATACAATGGGTAGAAAAAAATATTCAGAATGCAATTATAGCTACCGGAGGGGGAATGCCTATTTTCAATCCCGTAAGAGGTATGGGAAAAGTATTTTATCTTAAAATAGATTTTGAAAAAATTCAAAAACGACTCACTCAAACCGAATTGGATTCTAGACCTCTTTTAAAAAACATCTCAGAAGCTTACGAAATTTATAAAAATCGTCAAACTTTATACGCCAAATCTGCAGATATAATTATCAATGCAGATCAGCCTATAGATAAAGTCGTCTCAGAAATCTTAAAATACATTCCCTAAGACTTTTACAAATTACTAATGAATAATATGCTCTACAAAATTTTCATAAGCTTTTTCTGTATTTTTTATGAAAGCATCATTAGCAGGCAATCCTAATGCTTTAGCATTAAAACTAGGTCTCACAAAACCTACAAATACCTTTTTATCTCTTTCATAAACCAAAATTTTCATTGGTAACTCAATGGCCAGATTTGGATATTCTTTCATTTTAGCCGTTCCTGCTGCAGGATTCCCAAACACAATCACACTCGTAGGGGGCAAACTCTGATCAAACTCTGTTGCAGCCTGAGAATGATCTAGAATAACAAAAAGCTTCATCTTTTGTTGTTTAATCATATCTTTAGCGCGATTTAAAGTGGTTTGAAAATCATAATCACTGACTTGTAAACTCAAATATTTAGGATCATATTTAGCAATACTAGCCGGTTTGACTTGTAAATCTTTCATTTTATACACCTCTTGTGTTTGATGGGAAAAAGCAAAGCTTGTTAATAAAAATGCAATGATTGCAATTTTTTTCATATTTCAATCTCCTTATAAGTGATAGGAACATTCTAATAAAAATTATTCAATACTCAAACTCTAAAAACCAAATTGCACCAACATATTTGCTTCTAGTTCTCACTTTTTTGATGCATAATCATCTCAGAGTCTATTTTCCATTCTCAAACCATCCTCTTCAACATAATATGAAGGTAAAACTTTTTTCGACACAAATCCCAATTTTTCATAAAGAGCAATAGCTTTTTGATTTCTAGATCGCACTTCTAAATAAATAAAATCTTTCTTTTTTGCTCGCGCCATATCAATTCCATAACGACATAAAATTTCTCCATAGCCCTTTCCTTGAAATTTAGGCAAAACAGCCAAGGAGTAGATTCTTAAACTTTTTGAATGAGTCAAGACCAATAAATAGCCGACTATTTCCCCATTTTTTCGCAATATAAAAATTCTATCTCCATAATGCAGATGATAGAAAAAAACACGTTTTGAAAATCTTCCCTCCCAAGGCATAAATACCTGGTTTTCAATATTACATAGCGTGTCTATATCAGTTAATGCGGCGTTTTCAATCATTATTTTTGATAAATTGTATATTTTGGAACCAACTTATCAGGACGATAAGACATTTTTACCTTTTTGAGATTTTCAAATCCCATATCATCTCCGACATTAATATATTCTGCATTATATTTATCTTTCAATACCTTACAAAATTCTCTAAAAATGAATTGTGCGCAACCAAGTACTTCAAAATCCGTCTTTTCAATCAATACACTTGCCGTATCTTCCCTAACTTGTTCACCCACTGTGAAACCTTTCAATTCCTCGCCGATATAAATAACCAAACCTACCAATCCCAAAGCATCATAATCTTGCAATACTCTTTTTATGGCAAACCTCTCTTGATAAATGCCGTCCATAAAAATATCCACTTCTTCCTTGGGCATATATTTTATTCTATCGCTTACCCACTTATTAAAAAGCTGATTGATTGGAATCAAATGAGCTTCTGGGTCAAGAGCTTCTATTTTAAAATCCGGATATGCCTTTTTAAACTTATTGATTTCATTTCGCTTAGCGTGATAAGAATTACCCTTAAGCTCAATCAAATCATTTGTTTTATATATATAATCAACAAGCTTTTTTTCGATTACATAATTTTCCAAAGATGAGAATATAACTTCTCCTTCGTTACTAGAAGTGATAAAATCCTCCAAAAATTCATCACAAACATATTCGATTTTAGAATAATAATTTGATGAATTATTTTCATTCATAATATCAAAACATTTTGGAATTGCATTGTAACAATGCTTAGGGTTGCCAAGCGGAGGTAAAAGCATCGAAAGTTCGCCTCCCGTCATCACAAACAAACAAAATGTATCCTCAATGATTTCATAAAAACCGCTTGTTCTTGAAAGCCAAATATAATTGGCAGCAAAAGAATAATCACTCACATCAACTTGAGTCTTACACAAATAGTCTTCCATAATTCCTTTTGTTTCAATAACAAAAGGTTTTAATTTATAATCTAAAATATTTATTGTTGCCATAATCAAAGAGCCTTATTTAAAATTTGGCGCGAATTATACTCTTAAATTTTGATATTTGACTACAAATTTTAAATTATTTTTCAATCTTTGAGATTAAAGAAAATTAGCAAGTTTTTAATACAAAATTCAATAAATTTTTGAGTTTCAAATTCCGGATAAAATTGAAAATTCTCTGTAGCACAGAATAATATTATAATCAATAATTAAAAAGAAAAATATATAAACTATTTAACTTTTTCTACATACTCTGAAGTTTCAGTATTGACTCTAATCACTTCGCCTTCAAGAATATGGAAAGGAATCTGCACAACAGCTCCGGTCTCCAAAGTTGCAGGCTTTTTACTTGCACTAGAAGTATCACCCTTAAAATTTGGGGCGGTCTCGACAATTTTGAGTTCGACAATCTGAGGAACATCGACAGAAATGGCTTTATTATTATGAAAAAGAATCTGAACACTCATCCCATCAAGCATCCATTTTGAAACATCTCCAACTTGATTATCATTCAAAGCAATTTGTTCATAAGTTTCAGTATCCATAAATTGATAAGTGTCTCCATCGTGATAAAGATACTGCATTGTTTTTTCAATCAAATTGGGTTCTTCACACTTATCGCCAGCATGAAAAGTTTTTTCAATCACTTTGCCATCTAAGAATGATTTTATTTTTGCACGGACAAATGCAGCTCCTTTTCCAGGTTTGACGTGTTGATATTCGACAATTCTATAAGGAACGTTTTCTATCTCTATTTTCAAACCTTTTTTTAATTCGCTCATCCCAATTGCCATATATTCTCCTCTAACTTATTTTATTAGCACTGCCCAGTAAATGCATTCTTTCAAGAACAACTTTTTTGATAGCTTGCATACCTGGAGTAAAAAATTTTCTCAAGTCAAATTGAGTTTTATCTTCGTTAGCAACACGTCTGACTTCTGCCATAAAGGCAATTCTCAAATCTGTATCAGTATTGACTTTATTAATCCCACCCTTAATCGACTCTTGTAAAAATTCAAAAGGTACGCCTTTGCTTCCCTTAAGATCTCCACCACTATTCAAAAAAGATTCCCGCACATAATCGGGTATTGCGCTAGCCCCGTGCAATACCAAAGGAATATTTGTCAATCTTTTGACTTCTTGGAGACGTTTAAAATCTAATTTTGGCTCACCTTTGAACTTAAATGCCCCGTGACTCGTACCAATAGCTGGAGCAAGATAATCAACTTTTGATTCTCTGACAAAAATCTCTGCCTCTTTGGGATTTACCAAAACAGCATCTTTTTCATCTACAGAAATATTATCTTCAATGCCCATCAGCCTACCTAATTCGGCTTCAACGCTTACACCTTCTTTATGGGCTGCTTCCACAACTTTGGCTGTTAACTCTAGATTTTCCTCAAAAGGGTGATGAGAAGCATCAATCATTACTGAGGTAAAACCAGCTTCAATCGCCTTCTGACAACTTTCAAAGGTCGTTCCGTGATCCAAGTGTAGGGCTACAGGAATATGAGAATAACGATTTGACATTATTTTAGCCATCCCCACAACCATATCAATGCCCATATATTTAATTGCACCTTCACTTGCTTGAATAATAAGGGGGGAGGAGGCTTCATCGGCAGCTTCAAAAATTGCGTTTAACATTTCAAAATTTACAAAATTAAAAGCCCCTACTCCATATCCTTCTTTGTGTGCCTTTTGTAAAATATCGCTACCGACAACCAACATATAAGATCCTTTTAGCTAGCAATATTGATTTTTGCGCTCTTCTTTAATTCATTGATTTTATTTTTCATTCTTTCTTCGAATTCTTTATTTTTCAAAATATCCTCAATGGTTCGTTTTGCCTGATCAAACGTAGGAGTAACAGGATCGTTTTTCTTAATTAGATAAATAATATGGTAGCCGAATTGAGTTTTAATAGGTGTTTTTGTATAAGTTCCTGGTTTCAAATCAAAAGTGGCCTTAGCGAATTCAGGATCCATACGATTTTTTTGAAAATTTCCCAAATCTCCACCATTTTGAGTATTCTTAGTATTTGGATCAATAGATTCTTTATTTGCTAATTCGATAAATTTAGCTTCTACCTTTGCCTTAGGGGTTTTATTTAATTCAGAGATAATTTTCTTGGCTTGTTCTTCAGTCTTTACAAGAATATGACGAGCATGGGCTTCTTGTTGAACAAAATCTTGTTTATGTTCATCGTAATATTTTTTTAATTCCGCGTCGGGAATTTTAGTTTTTCCTATCACTTCTGCTTGTTTCTTTGCCCAAAGCTCTACTAAAAGTTGTTTTTCAAATGCATCAACTGCAGATTTAAAATCAGCTGAATTTTGAATTTTTTCCTTTTTAGCCTCTTTTTCAATCAAAATATTATTGATAGCTTGCTCCACCAAAGCTTTTTGTTGATTTTTATCAAGATCGTTAAAATTGAAATTAGGCACTCTTTGTTTGATCATATCAAAATCTTTCTCTGTAATCGCTATACCATCAACTGTGGCAAGGGTTTTAGCTCCTGCAAATCCAACACACATAGTGCTTGCAAGAATCAAGCTTACTATACTTTTTTTCATTCTCAAATCTCCATATATTTAAATTTGGCGCCATTTAAGCAACACATTCCGTAATTTTACCTTTTAAACTTAAATAAAGTCAATAAAAGATAAATTTTTATATAAAAATTATCAAGGAAAAACAATGCTAGCCATCATTAAAAAAAGCTGGGAAGACTTTTTCAGTTTAAAAATGTTGATTTTAAACATCTTCCCTGTGCTTATTGGGGTTTTATTTTGGGGAACTTTACTATTTTATTTCAACGAAGACATTTTTGAGTGGCTCAAACACTTGCTACCGACAAATTGGCAAAATTTATCAGATAATAAAGGCTTTTTTGTGGGCATAGGGAATCTATTTATCAAGTCTCTTTTGTACATTTTGCTTGCATTCTTGATGATTATCCTCACGCTTATCGGAAATGTCTTTGTCTCAATCTTTTATACCCCAATCGTAATCAGCTATCTTCACAAAAAATACTATCGCGACCTTCAAATTGATTCTTTTGGAAATATCCTTTCATCAATGGGCTATTTTAGTAAATCTTTCGGTTACTTCCTTTTATTTGCCATAATTCTAACTCCTTTATATTTTGTTCCATTCATAGGAATTTTTGCTGTCTTGATTCCTCACTTTTTCTTTTTCAAAAATACGATGCTATTTGATGTGGGCAGTTCTATCTTTGAAAAATCAGACTATCGCTTGATTCTGTCCGAACACAAAGCTAAAAACTATCAAATAACAGCAATAGCATACCTGTTTTCCCTTATTCCTATTTTTAATTTTCTTGCGACCTTATTGCAAACAATCATCATCGCAAGATATTTGCTTGAAATCAAACAAAACGCTAATTAAAAAACGTTTTGGACAAAAACCACCCTGTCCCAACGAGAATAAAACCCAAAATATTTGTGCTTAAAATATAAAAAACAGCTTTTAAAAATTCTTTTTGAGCAAGCATATTGAACGTATCCATCCCAAAAGACGAAAAAGTTGTAAATCCTCCCAAAATCCCGATGATAAAAAATACTCTAAAATCATTCCCTAAAATCTTTTGAGCGACTAAAAAACTTGCAAACCCTATCAAAAAACTACCGATGAGATTAACGGTAAAAGTCCCCAAAGGAAATGTACCCCACACCAAAAATTTTAAAGGTAGCACTTTAGAAAGAAAATACCTTAAGACACTGCCTATCGCTCCACCCATCGCAGCTAAAACAAAATCCATTTTTACCCTTTCTAATCCTTAAGGAAGTTTTAATGCCAATTCTTTGGCAAATTCTATACAACTATCTATGCTTTGAGTTGGGCTTACAAATCCTTCCACCTCACTATCAAAAACCCCAAAAGTAGTCATCCCGATAGCCACCGCACTATAGCTTCCATCCCAACCAAAGTTCTGTTTAAAAGCCAAATAATGACTTGGAGCAGTAAAAATCAGGATAGATTTTGGCAGTGGTTTAAAAGTTTTATCTATGATACTAGTTTTATTTTCATAAGCAATGACTTGTTTGAGTTTAATTTTTGCCTCCCAAAGCTTCACATCCAACCCTGAAACAATCTTTTTAGCACGAAAATATAAAGGTTTTCTGTTTTTAAGCAAAGGAATAATTTCACTTGAAAAACCAGCTCCATGAGAATCTAGACCGATATATTCTACACCAAAGCAAGCTTCTTTTAGTTTTTGAGCCGTATTTTCTCCAATTACAAATGCTGGTATCTGTCTAAAAACTTCTAATTCTGGGTATTCCTGCATATTTTTCAGTAAAGATTTAAAAGCATATTTTGAGGTAAAAATCAAGGCATCCACGCTCTTTTGAATTTTATTTAAATCAATATGTTGCTCTATAATAGATTTTCTAATAGGCAAAAGCTCAATCTTATTTACAATTAAAGTTTTTACTTTGGGATTCTCTTTAGAATTGATCAAAACAATCTCTCGCATCACTCTACCTCACAAAATGAATCATTCCAATCCATATTTGAAACCGATCGCGTTCGCAACAGCCACAAAAATTTCATCTTTCACCTCCTGAGGGATCAAATGTTGAAGATGAGTTTCTATATAGGAAGTATCAAAATCGCCGCGTCCAAAATTCTTCTCTCTGCAAATATTGAGCAAAAATTCCGTAGTTGTCTTGATGCCCTCAACCTTAAATTCACCCAATGCCCGAATCATCTTATTAACAGCCAGAGAATAACTGCTGGCACGCACAATCACCTTTGCCACCATCGAATCATAATGAGGCGGAATGACATAATCCTTATAAATACAGCTGTCTATTCTCACAAAAGGTCCCAAAGCAGGATAATATCCAATAATTCGTCCTGGATTTGGAGCAAAATCTCTGCTTGCATCTTCGGCATTAATTCTTGCTTCAATAGCAAAACCTTGTGGTTTGATGTCACTCTGAAGCAATTCAAGCAATTCTCCGCTTGCAATCCTGATTTGTCTAGCAACTAGATCTAATCCTGTGATTTCTTCAGTAACACCGTGTTCAACTTGAATACGAGTATTCATCTCCATAAAATAAAAATTATTTGTTTCATCAAGCAAAAATTCTACTGTTCCAGCATTACTATACCCCGAAACTTTAGCTGCCATAACAGCTGCAGCACCCATTCTACGACGTAAATCCTCTCCCATTAAAGGGCTTGGAGCAATTTCTAAGAGCTTTTGATGGCGGCGTTGGATAGAACAATCTCTCTCAAGTAAATGAATGACGTTCCCATAGTTATCACCAAGTATTTGAAACTCGATATGGCGAGGATTCTGAATGTATTTTTCCATAAAAATATCTTCATTTTTAAAAAATGCCTTAGCTTCACGTTTGCAAGCCTCAAAACTATCCATCAAATCTTTTTCTTCAAAGACTACGCGTATTCCCCTGCCTCCCCCACCTGCACTTGCTTTAAGAATAACAGGATATCCAATTTTATCGGCAAAACCCTTGATTTCCTCTTGAGTGTTCTGATTGAGTACCTTTGTCCCTGGAACGATTGGGATACCATTTTCACTCATCAAGGCTCGTGCTTGATTTTTATCCCCCATTTTTGCAATCACTTCTGGGCTTGGCCCTATAAATACAAGACCTGCTTCCAAAACCTTTTTGGCAAAATCAGCATTTTCACTCAAAAACCCATAGCCTGGATGAATGGCTTCTGCACTACTTTCTTTGGCAATTTTAATAATAGTATCGGGATCTAAATATCCCTTTAGCGGCTCTTCACTTACTTTATAAGCTTCATCTGCCATTTTAATATGCAACGAATCCCTATCAGCTTCAGAATAAATCGCTACGCTCTTGACGTGCAAATCATTACAGGCGCGAATAATCCGAACGGCTATTTCACCCCGATTGGCAATTAAGATCTTTTTAAACATCGCCCAAAATCCTTTTTGTTTAGATTTTAGCAAAAATAACCTGACAAGAGAAATTAAATTCCAATACTTATTTGCCATCTATTTTAAAAGAAGTGTTCCATACTCATTCTCACTTCCCGCCCCATATACCATTGCTTCAGTTAAAAAATCAGGATTCAATTTATACTTTTTTCAATAGCATTTCTTGTTTTTTCAACGCTTTCATTTCTTTTAAAGAAATCAAAGTGTTGCTATGAGAGTCTTTGCGATAGATTTGATAATCTGTTCAAAACTTTCATAGTTAAGGTTTCTACATCTAAACCAACGGATTTTTCAATTAAAACGGTATTCCCGTGAGGAATATATTTATCAGGAATTTCAAAAGTCTCTATTCTCAATTTCAAATCTTCTTCCATCATATATTCAAGCAATGCAGATCCAACGCCATTTATTTTGTAGCTATCACTAAAGACAAAAATAATTTGATATTTTGGTAAAATATCTTTTAAGTCTCTATCCAAAGGTTTGAGAAATCTCAAATCAAGCAAAGCACAGGATATACCTTTTTCTTTCAAAAGCTTTAAGACTTCATATGCTCTACCCACACCATTGCCATATCCTACCAAAAGAATATCTCCATTATCAATCAAAAGTTCAGACTTACCGATAAAAAAATCCTTATTCTCAAATACGCCTTCTTCTAAAATAAATTTTCCTCTAGGATAACGAAAAGCACACGGAGAAATATTAAAATTTGAAGCAAATGCAACGGCTTTTTTCAATGAAACATTGTCACGTGGGGCAAAAAGAACCATATTAGGAACGGAACGTAGATAAGATATATCAAGTAATCCTTGATGTGTTTCGCCATCTTCCCCGACAATCCCAGCTCGATCAATGGCAAATTTTACAGGCAAAGACATAATCCCTACATCATGGACAATTTGATCAAAAGCACGTTGCAAAAAAGTAGAATAAATCGTAACAAAAGGCTTAAACCCCTCCTTCGCCATTGCTGCCATCGATGCAACCGCGTGTTGTTCAGCAATTGCGACATCCCAAAAACGATCGGGATATTTATCAATCAATACACCCAATCCCGTACCTCCAGGCATTGCAGCTGTTACTCCAACGATTTTTTGATCCTCTTGGGCCAATTCCAACAAAGCTTTAGAATAAATCTCTGTAGGGCTTTTGATACTAGATGATTTTTTAGATTTTCCTGTCTCGACATCAAAAGGACCGACACCATGCCATTTTTCATATTTTCCTTCGGCTATTTCATAGCCTTTTCCTTTAATAGTTTGAGCGTGAATGAGAACAGGACCCTTAAATTCCTTGGCAAGCTTAAGAGAATAAATAATCTCTTCAAGATCGTGCCCATTTATAGGACCTATGTAATTGATTCCCATTTCTTCAAATAAAATGCCTGGAGTGATGAGTTTAAAAGATTCTTCAAAGCGTTTTGCAATGTAAGAGGCGCTATCAGGCATTTTTCTCAAAATTTTTTTAATTCTCTCTTTTAAGGACTGGTACATCGGACTTGCAATCAAATGAGAAAGATATTTACTGATTGCCCCAATCGGCTTAGCAATGCTCATTTCATTGTCATTTAAAAGAATAATCATCGGATATTTTCTATCTCCAAGTTCATTGAGTGCTTCATACACCAATCCTGAACTCATACTTCCATCCCCGATTAATGCAATAGGCATACCTGATTTATTCTCTAAGGCATATGCTTTAGCAACACCTACTCCTATAGAAATAGAAGTGGAACTATGACCTGCAACAAAATAATCATAAACAGACTCAGAAGGTTTAATAAAACCGCTTATTCCTCCAAATTGTCTAAGCGTGCTAAATTCATTCCATCTTCCTGTAATAAGCTTATGTGCATATGCTTGATGACTCACATCATAAATAAAAGGATTTTCCATACAATCAAATACTGAATGCATTCCAACAATCAATTCCACAGCACCCAAAGTAGAACTTAAATGACCTCCATTAGCACTAACAACTTCTAAAATTCTACCGCGTATATCTTCACAAAGCTTTTTTAAATAAGGAATGTCTTTATCCAAAAGAATAAGATTTTTTGGAGGAGCAAGAAAATTCATCTTAAGCCTTTAAATTGTCTAAAACGCTTTGTTTAAGAGTCCTGTAACGAGCCATCAAATTTCCATCAATATTGCCGGTGCTACACGTAATAACCACGCCTCCTTTGGCAATAGCATCATCAGCTTCAATTTTGATTTTAGGTGAGTCTTTGAGATTTTCATTCAAATAAGGATAATCAATCGTATTGACCTTAATATGTATATCTGTTGCATCAACAATACTTGAAAGAAGCTCTTTAGCTAAAGCAAGGGCAACCTTTTGGCTACTAGTTTCCACTTCTTTAATGATAACTTCTTTAGCAATATCTACAGCTATAGAACTCAATTCTTTTTCGAGCTTTTCAAGATGTTTTTGTGATTTTTGCATTTCCTTATCAAGAGTTACAATGGATTGGATCAATGTCGTTTTTTCTTTTTCTACCTCAAAGAGCATTTCTTTTTTTGCCTTTTCCTCTCCCTCTTTCAATCCGTCTTTATAAGCATCGCTTCTTGCGACATTTACCCTTTCTTCAATTTCAAGCTGTTGTTTTTCAAACTGAATCTGAAGCTTGGCAAGATTACCTGATAACTCATCTGTCTTTTGAAGCAAACGCTCAATCAAATCCTTCTCAAGCGAAGAACCTCCGCTTTTTTTTGTCTCCTGTGCAGAAAAAGAAGGATCTTGAGCCTGAGGAGGAGTATTCTTTTCGATAGGAACACTTTCTTTCAGATCTTGATCGGAGTTTTTAGCAATTGATTTAAATTCATATTTTTGCACATTATGTTTAGGCAATTCAGATTTTGCAATCAAATTTTCCTCTTCAAAATTACTCAACAACGTCCTCCTCCTCTCCAATTTGTATCAATCCTTGTTCAGAAAGAGATTGAACTACTTCGACTATTTTTCTTTGTGCACTTTCTACATCTTTAACTTTGACTGCACCTAAAAACTGCATTTCTTCAACAAACTGCTCGCTAGCGCGCGTACTCATATTATCTAAAAATTTCTGTTTCAGATCATCAGGAGAAGATTTAAGTGCAAGTATCAAATCTTTTTTATCAGCGATTTTAAGGATTTCTCTGATGGCATTTTTATCAAGTTTTGCAATATCTTCAAAAGTAAACATCATTTCTTTGATTTCATTAGCAAGTTGCTCATCAATCTGCTCAATATAAGTGATGGTAGCCTTGGCGGCTTTTTGTCCCAAACGATTAAACATTTCAGCTACCGCTCTAGGTCCTCCGACTTCAACTTTATAGCTAGTGAGAGATTCAAGTTTATTTTCCAAAACGGTTGAAACTCTCTTAACTACATTAGGCGAAATATCTCCAAGATTTGCCATCCTGATAGAAATTTCTGCACGCATATCATCTTGAAAATATCCCAATGTTTCTGCTGCGCTAGAAGAATCCATATGAGCCAAAATAAGTGCAATCGTCTGGGGATGTTCATTGACAATAAAATCAGCAAGTTGCTGGGGCCTGACTTTCATTAAATAAGAGAAATTTTTTGCAGACTGCATACTCTTGGCAAGTCTGTCTAAAACCTTTTTAGCTTCTTCTGGACCCAAAGTTTTGTTTAAAAGCTCTCTTGCATAATCCAACCCGCCATTGTTGATATATTGATTGGATTGAAAAATTGCATAAAATTCTTCAAGAACAGCTCCACCAATCGCCTTATCAGTACCATTAAGCTGCATTATTTGCTTACTGATTTCAGTAATGCTTTCTATGTCTAAATGTCGAAAGACTTCACTCGTAGTTTCTTCGCCAACTTGAATGAGCAAAATTGCAATTTTTTCAGCCATCGAAAGTTCATCGTATTGTGCCCTTTGCTTAGAAGTAAGTTTTGTAGCCATTATCTGCTCCTATGCCCTTCCTTCAGGGGCTATCTCATCTTTAATCAATGTCTTAAACAAGGCAGCAATCTCTTCGGGTTTCTCTTCAATGCTTGTCTTAATTTTTTCAAGTAAGACATCATATTTTACTTCATCTTCACTAAAATTACTACTGAGACCAAGCTGATCTTCCACCCGCTTTCTAATTTCACTGAACTTATTGAGATCGGTATCATCTTCATCATTAATCTCAAACAAAGATTCAACCTTATCTTCTTCGCTCTCTTGAATTTCAAGCATTCGTTCAGCAAATGGAGAAATTACTTTTTTGTAAAAAATAAATATTACCACAACCACAAGCAAATATTTTAAAAGTGGCATAAATGGTCCCAAATATTTTTCAACATTTGAAGAAACTTTCTCAAATGTACTCATTGGGATATAGTTACCCGCTTTAGCATCAAACTCAAAATTACTCACAGTCACATCATCACCACGAGTTTGATTATAGCCAATAGCTTGCTTGACCAAAGAATCAATTTTTTGCATTTCATCTTCGCTCAATGGAGTATATTCGACTTTATCCATACCACCTTCAGTAACTTTCTTATATCTCCCATCAACCACAACAGCTGCACTCAAACGTGCCAAAACTCCAAACTCTCCCTTAATCTCGCTAACAGTTTTACCAACTTCATAATTCGTAGTGTTTTGAGATTTTTCATATTTCTCTTTTAGATTATTATCATCAAGCCCTTGAACAGGACCTATATTGCTCACAGCCCCCGGTACTCCTCCAATTTGTTTAGGTTGGGCACCTTCGCGCTTTTCCTCAAGATTTTGTTCGCTACGCACAACATTATTCGGATCATAGGTTTCTTTAGTACTTTTTTTCTGGCTAAAATCAAAATCAGCATTCACGCGTGCAACCACTTTATCACTGCCCCCGACAATAGGAGAAAGGATATTGATGATTTTACCCTCTAAGATATTTTCAAAATTTTGTTTGTATTTGAGTTGGGTCGCTGCAAGTTCTTTAGATGTGCTAAAATCATCTCCTTCTCCAAGAGGTTCGCCATTTTCATTTACAAGTTTTACATTTTCTGGAGTAAGTTTGCTGACTGAAGCTGCGACTAAATTTTTGATCCCAACAATCTGGGCAGGCAATAAACGCATATTTGTTTTAATCTTTAACATCACTGAAGCAGTAGGCAAAACTTCCCTGCTGACAAAAACACTATCTTTAGGAATGGCAATATGAACACTTGCCTTTTCAATGGGGTTGAGACTTTCAATCGTTCTGGAAAGCTCCCCTTCTATAGCACGAATGAATTTGATATTTTGATCAAAATCTGTAGCTCCGAAATCTTTAACATCAAAAATCTCAAAACCAACTTTACTAGTTTTGGGAATACCTTGTGAAGCTAATGCGATTCTTTCCTCATAAACTCTATCTTTGGGAATCAAAATCGTATCATCTTTAGGCACTTTATAAGGAATTTGATTTTGTTGCAAATATTGTAAAATCAAAGCATTATCGCTAGCATTCATTCCTTCAAACAAAACCCCGTAACTATTATCGCCATATTTCTTTTCCCCTATTGGAAAAATCAATAAAAACACAATAAATGCTACAGTTAAAACAACAGCAGAAACAATAACAATTTTTTGTTTTTTGTTAAATTTGGCAAAAAGTGTCGCAACCTGTTGAAATAGAGCTTTGATGTCCAAAAATTATCCTCTAAACTTTAATCTGCTTTAATCGAGCTTATTTGAAAAATTCGCATACTTTTACTGCAAAAATTCTTTCATTAATTCAAACACCCTGTCATTTTGTTTTTCGGTGCCAATCGTAATTCTAATCGCATTGATTCCATAAGACTTAAGATTTCTGACAATCACACCCCTTCTCAAAAGCCAATCAGCTACTTGAGTTCCACTAAATTTATCATCCAAAATATAAGTGATAAAATTTGTCCAAGACGGAATAAATGTAATGCCGTGTGCATATGCAAAACTCTCATACCTGAGCATTTCTTCAAAAGTATATTTAATACAAGTTTCAACAAAATCCTCATCTTTAAGTGCTTCAATCGCAGCAAGCAAACTCAAAACCCCAATATTAAAAGGAGGTCGGATTTTGTGCAAAGCCTCGATAATTTCATTTGAAGCCAAACCATAACCGACTCTCATCCCCCCTAATCCATAAGCTTTAGAAAAAGTACCCAAATAAATGACATTCTCAAATCTCTCAAGAAGCTCTTTGGGATCAATAGCTTTACTTTTATCCTTAGCTTTGGCAAACTCTTGATAAGCTCCATCAATAATTATCAGCGTATCAGGATCAGTTTGAGAAATAAACTCAAATACGTCACTTTTATCTAAACATTCTCCTAATGGATTATTGGGAAGACATAAAAATACAATATCAGGTTTATGCTGTGAATATAGTTGTTTAAATTCCAAAATTTCATGGCTATGGCTAGGGGTCTTGATAATTTCAGCTCCAATTTGTCTAGCATAAATCTCATACATCGCAAAAGTTGTTTTCGCCATTAACACCTTGCTTCCCTTAGTGCATTTGGCTCGAATGCAAAACTCAATGACTTGATCACTTCCTGATCCGATAATAATATTATTTGATTGCAAGTTGTATCTTTTGGCCAATCTTTCTTTAAGCTCAAACATCGAATCATCAGGATAAAAACTTGCCATTTTTGAATTTTCAGAAATAATAGCACTGACTTTTGGCGAACATCCGTAAGGATTTTCATTGCTTCCCAATTTGATGATATCAATTGGCTTGATTCCAAATTCCCTCACTACAAGTTCAATCGGCTTTCCTGCCTCATAAACAACCAACTCATCTAATTCGCGATTAAACTTCATTCAAGCCTTCTTAATAATAATCTTTTTTATCGTAAATTGTATCTAAAATCACATAAAATTTAAAATATTTAATAGTCTTAAAAAAGATTATAAATTTAATTGAGCAACCAAGATATTATTTTCGCTCTATATATCGAATCTATAACGATATTTGAAGCAATAAAAAAACCTTGAATCTTTTCTCTGGTAAAATATTTTTTAGATTTTTTTAAAAAATAAAAAATAAAATCCCATCGAAAAAAATGCTAAAGAGTTCCCCAACAAAAAACCTCCAAGAACATCTGAAGGAAAATGAACCCCCAAATAAACCCGAGCATACATCATAAATAAAATAAACAAAAGACATAAAATTCCAAAAATAATCTTTGCATATAATTTTTGAAAAACTGCGATAAAAAATAATGCGAGCAAACCATAAAAAATACTCGAAGCAACAGAATGACCGCTTGGATAGCTAAATCCAGAAGCGTGGATAAGCCAGCCATCAATATCAGGACGAGGACGTCTGACCCATTCTTTTAAAAGTTTGAGCAAAATGCAACTTATCGCAATAGTACTCACAAACCACAGACCAAAAACAAATTTCTTCTTGTATAAAAATATTACCCCAATGAGTAGGGTCATCAAAATTACGAATTCAACCGAACCCAAATGTGTCAAAAATGATAGAATAGAACCCCACTCAGGTGTTGTTTCACCCCTAATGCATCCAATCCAAAATATATCAAATTTATCAATCCAAGAAGTTTTTAAAATTACGGAAAAAAGTTCAAACAAAAACAAGAAGAATAACAAACAGCCAATTCCAATTAATAAAGAAATTTTTTTAAAACTCACCGATTCCCTCCTTATGGCTTTATAATTTTTAGAGACACATTAATATCAAGACTTTAAAGTATAGGCAATAGGAATTTTAATCCTGACTTTTTGTTTGGGTAAAGGAAAATCTTTAGAAGCACTTAAAACTGCCTTGAGAGCATTACTATTTAAAATATCTCCAGCTGTACTCTGAATAATTTTGAGTCCTTGCATTGTACCATCAACATTCAATATGAACTCTACAAGAACCTCTCCTTCTAATCCTCTGATCCTAGCAATTCTAGGGTATTTATTTTTCTTATTGATAGCCATCTGAATTTTTGTCAAGAATTCATCACTCACTCCTTCGTTATAAGCCAATGCTTCAGCTTGAGCACCTTCTGAAGTCGTATTTGAAGATTCTTGTTTTTCATTGTCCTTAGAATCTTGTTGTGTGGTTTCTTTGACATCTTCTTCTGGTTTAACTTCAGGCTCTTTTTTAACAGGTTTGAGACTTTTCTTATTTGGCTTAGGCTTTGGTTTAGGTTTAGGTTTAGGTTTAGGTTTGGGTTTGGGAGCAGATGTAGAATGAGCCTTGTGCATTGCTGAAGTATTGATACTTGCCAAACTCATCGTTACTGTGTTGGTGCCATCTTGCTTGAGCTCAGTACTATTAAATGAGCCAAAAACCAATGCAAACGCACCGGCATAAATCAAAACGGCAATTAAAAATCCGATCTTACTCGGAGAATCAATTTGTTTTCGTAGAAATAGCAAAATTTTCATGATTTTTTTCTTTAAGTAAATCTATAATTTTCACAAAAGTTTCAAACTTAGAATCTTTATCGCTTCTTAATTCAACGAGTGTCTTTGAATCTGTATTATCAATCAAGGTTTTTAATTCTTCCAACGTATTAGGCTTGTCATCGACATAGATGGTATTGTTAGCATCCACGACAATGGTCACTTTTTTATCATCATTATTTTGCTTTTGCGCAGAATCGGCCTCAGGCAAATCAATGGCTATTTTTCCTTGCGCAATGAAAGTTGAAACGCTCAAAACAATAGCCAAAAGCACCAACATAATATCAATGAAAGGAACAATATTTAATCCTTCACCTTTTTTAATTCTCATTTTTTCAAAGCCTTATAACGATTTGAAAGCACATCTGCTTTTCTCAACAAAGCATTATAAATCATCAGCACAGGAATAGCCACAAGCAAACCCATTGCCGTTGCTTTTAACGCCAAAGAAAGCCCTACCATGATTGATTTTGCATCCATTCCACCACTTAACCCCATATCATAGAAAGTAATCATAATACCAACTACAGTTCCAAGAAGACCTATATAAGGGGCATTTGAATAGATAATATAAAGCGTCGTAAGATTTTTTGTCAAATCAACATCAAGCAAATCAAGATCCTCATATTTACTAATGTCAATTTTCCAATAAAAAAGAATTCGTTCTATTGTTAGCCAAACAGCTAAAAAACTCATTAGCCCTAAAACCGCAAATACAATGTGATCAATATGTAACTTAAGAAACTCCATTTGTCTCCAATCCTTAGAAAATTTTATTGAATTGATTTATTTTTTCAAGTGTTATTGTAGCACTTTAATAATAATTTTCAATATTAATAAATGATAAAAATTATCCTTTATGGCATTTTGGACTTATTATGCCCTAAAATTCTATGTTTGATTTTTAAATAAAACTTTGGATAAAATCATAATCAAGAATTTGAAAATTTTATTAAAAGATATGAAAAATGTACCCAAAAGAACAAGATTCCATTATAAGATTCTCAGTATCCTTGCAACAAAACTTATTAGATGAGCTTGATAGCCGCATCATTAGAAATGGATATTCCTCACGTTCTGAACTCGTTAGAGATATGATTCGTGAAAAACTTGTCGAAGACAACTGGGAAAATCAAACCCTTGATTCTAGCATTGCAGTTTTAGTCATCGTCTATGATCACCATCAAAGAGAACTCAATCAAAAAATGATTGATGTACAGCACCATAATACGGCTGCCATCTTATGTAATACTCACGTGCATATAGATAATCATAATTGCCTCGAAACCATCATCCTCAAAGGCTCTCCTTCAGAAATTCAAAAACTGAGCTTAGAGATTGGAGGACTAAAAGGCGTGAAATTTGCTAAACTTACAAAAACATTAAGTTTTGACAAAGACAAATAAGGGAATGAATATCGCTATTTACGGAGGAAGTTTTGATCCACCCCATACCGCTCATCTTCAAATCATTCAAACAGCACTTGAAAAATTAGACATTGATAAGCTTATTGTAATCGTAGCCTATCAAAATCCTTTTAAAAAACCTTGCTTGTTTAGTGCTGAAGAACGTTATGAATGGATGGTACAACTCAATAAAAACCTAACTAAAGTTGAAGTCAGCAATATGGAAATAATTCAAAAAAAACCTATCGCAAGCATTCGAAGCGTTTTAAATATCAAAGAAAAATTCAATCCCAAAAAAATATATTTTATTATCGGCGAAGACAACTTACCCAATCTGCACAAATGGCATCGATATGAAGAACTCAAAGAATTGGTTGAATTTGTGATCATTGAACGCGAAGGATATGAAGCACAAACTTTAGAAACCCTCCGAAAAATTTCGCTTCCAAATCTAAAATATAAAATTTCCTCAAGTCAAATCAAAAAAAACCTTTCTATTAATCAATTTTCCAAAGATCTACCTGAAAATATCAAAACAGAAGTTATCAAATCATATAAGGAGTTACATTGACACCAACGTCTAAGATCAACCAAAGGATTCAAAAAATCTCAACACTGCTTGATGAAAAAAAAGCTCAAGATATTGAAATATTTGATCTGACAAATAAAGATTATATTGTAGATCAAGTTGTAATAGCCACGGCAATGGCAGGAAAACATTCCCACTCTTTGCTTGATATGCTCAAAACTGAACTCAAACCCATTGGCGAGGTTTTTTACAGCACGGATGAAGAAAGCGAGGATTGGCTAATAGCTGATTTAGGCGATATTATGATCCATATATTTACGGAAAATCATCGAAAAAAATTCAATCTTGAAGAGTTTTTAACTCAAATTCAAAAGCAAAAATTCTTTTAAAATTATGAGAATCGATCTACATAATCATACTTTTTTATGTAACCATGCTTCAGGATCCATAGACGAATATATCCTTAAGGCTATTGATCTAGGAATAAACGTCTATGGATTCTCTTGTCACGCTCCAATGCGATTTGATGAAAAATACAGAATGAAATTAGAAGAACTTGAAACATACTGCAAAATGATCGCAGATGCCAAGGAAAGATACAAAGGAAAAATTGAAATTTTATTGGGACTTGAAGTGGATTTTATTGAAGGTAAAAAAAACTTGATTGAAAAAAGTGTTTTAGAATGCCAAAGTGACTATCTCATCGGATCAATTCATTTTCTTGATGAGTGGGGTTTTGATAATCCAGAATTTATGGGTGAATATGCCAAAAAAAACTTGGAAGAATGCTGGATAAACTATTTGAATGCAATCAAAAAAATGGCTCAAAGCAAGTTTTTTCAAATTGTTGGGCATTTTGATTTGCTGAAAATATTTGGACATAAGCCTTCCACGAATATAAAACCCTACCTTCAAGAAACACTTCAATCCATTAAAGATTCGGAAATGGTTCTTGAGATCAATGCAGCAGGATTAAGGAAACCCATCAAGGAACAATACCCTAACCTTGAAATTTTAAAATATGCCAAAAAAATTGGGATTCCAATCACATTTGGGAGCGATGCCCACAATCTTGATGAAGTTGGTTTCGGATATGAAGATTGCGTCAAAATAGCCAAAGAAGCAGGCTACCAAAAAGCTATATTTTTTAGAAATAAATTGCCCTACTCCCTTTCTTTCTAAAATCTTGTTTGATTCCCATTCCGAATCAATGGAATTTAAATAATTTAAATACTTTTTTTGATGTTTAAATTCGTAACAAAATTCATTTTTTCTAAGAAATAACAATTTTTTTGTCTATTTTTAACCATTTTAACAATACAATTCAATAAATGAAATAGACTTCTAAACCTTTAGGAATTTACAAAAATGAACTACTCTATGTTAGAACACCCTTATTTTGGTGTCTTTATACTCTTTATTTTCACTTTTTTGGCTTTCAACACTACCTTAAGGATTCAGCGATTTATCAGTAGAAAATTAGCCGATAAAAAGAATGAAAAACTCAAGCTTGCCGCTTACGAATGCGGTCCCTTGCCGATCAAACAACAAAACAGAATTTCTCATCAATTCTACATTATGGCAATGCTTTTCATTTTGTTTGATGTAGAAGTTATTTTTATGTTCCCTTGGGCGGTAGATTTTAAGGCTTTAGGAGTATTTGGTTTTGTTGAAATGCTAAGCTTTATAGCTTTCTTAACAATCGGATTTATCTATGCTTGGAAAAGAGGAGCTTTATCGTGGCACAACATGAAATAAACTACTTAAAAAACTCAGGCCTACCGATTGCATTAACAACCATAGACAATCTTTTAAATTGGGGTAGAAGCAATTCTCTATGGCCTCTCACATATGGACTTGCCTGTTGCGCTATCGAGATGATGGCAACTGGTGGTTCAAGATTTGATTTCGATCGCTTTGGAACCATATTTCGTGCTTCACCAAGACAATCAGATGTAATGATCATAGCAGGAACGGTTACAAAAAAACACGCAGAATTTACTCGAAGACTTTATGATCAAATGCCTGAACCAAAATGGGTTATCTCAATGGGAAGTTGCGCAAATACAGGCGGTATGTTCAACACCTATGCAACTGTACAAGGAGTGGATAGAATCATTCCGGTAGATATTTATCTTCCTGGGTGTGCTCCTCGTCCTGAAACTCTTCAATATGCCCTAATGGTGTTGCAGAAAAAAATTCGCAAACAAAAAGCCTTTAATAAAACAACGCCTAAGCGTTTCATATAAAAGGATAAATATGGTTAGGCAACAAAAAATCGGTTTAGATATTCAAAAAAAAGCTTATCATACTGATAAATTTTATCAACCCAAACAAACCTCTAAGCTTCCTGTTTGGGGAACATCTTATGAGGTCCTCTATAATCATTTATCCTATGAGCATAAAATCCATCAAGCCTATATTGAACTTGGAACTGGCGTGTTTTGGATTCAAAAATCTGATTTACTTCCTATTGTAAAAAAGCTTAAATCCTTAGGCTATGACATTCTTAGCGAAATGAGTGCAATTGATATGCTCGCTATAGACAATCGCTTTGAAATGTTTTATCAATTTCACTCTGTCTATTCAAATAACTCAGATAAAAGACGTATCCGTATCAAATGTTTTTTATCCCCGAATGAAACCATCGAATCTTTAAGTGGAGAGTTTCGATGTGCCTTATGGACTGAAAGAGAAGCTTATGATATGCTTGGTATCATTTTTGAAAATCACCCACATTTAAATCGTATCTTAATGCCTCAAGACTGGGTAGGACATCCTCTTTTAAAATCCTATCCTCTAAAAGGTGATGAAAACGCTTCGTGGTATGAAATCGATAAGATTTTTGGCAAAGAATACCGCAGTATCATTGGACCTGAACAAAGAGACAGTGCTAGGATTGACGAAAAAGATACGTTTAATTTTGCTAGAATCGGATTTGAGAAAGAAAGAGGTACGCAAAATAACTTCAACCTCAATACCCAAAAACAAGCTAAAGCTGCATTTGTCAAAAATCTTGATTCTAAAAAACCAAAAATGCTCAAAGAAAGGCGTTAAAATGGTGCAAACCTATACTCGATTAAAACCTCAATTTGAAAATATTATCTTCGAGCAAGATGATGACAAAATGATTGTAAATTTTGGTCCGCAACACCCGTCTTCGCACGGACAACTCCGACTTATTTTAGAACTTGAAGGAGAAAAAATCATTAAAGCTACCCCTGATATCGGTTATCTACATCGAGGGATTGAAAAGCTTGCTGAAAATATGATTTATAATGAATTTATGCCTACAACCGATAGGCTTGATTATACAGCTGCTACTAGCAATAATTATGCCTTTGCACACGCGGTTGAAACACTTTTGGATATAGAGATACCTGATAGAGCACAAGTTATTCGAACAATGCTTTTAGAGCTCAATCGAATCATTTCTCATATATTCTTTATCGGCGTCCATGCTATGGATGTAGGCGCACTTTCAATGTTTTTATATTGTTTTAAAACAAGAGAATATGGCTTAGATCTGATGGAAGACTATTGTGGAGCAAGACTGACTCATAATGCCATACGTATTGGAGGCGCCCCATTGGATTTACCTCAAAATTGGTGTAACAATCTTGAAAAATTCATTCGTGAAACTTATGAAACTGTCGCACTCATAGAGGGATTGCTTGATAAAAACCGCATTTGGAAAGCGCGCCTAGAAAATGTAGGAAAAGTTTCTCAAGAAATGGCGAAAAACTGGGGAATGAGTGGGATTATGCTCCGAGCGACAGGAATTTGTTATGATATTCGCAAGGAAGAGCCCTATGAACTTTATGGAGAATTGGATTTTAATATCCCAATCACAGATAGTGGGGACTGCTACGGAAGATATAGGCTTTATATGCAAGAAATCAGAGAATCTATTAAAATTTTAAAACAACTTATAAAAATATACCCACAAACTAGCACTTTACTGATGGCGAAAGTTCCTGATTATATTTCTTCGCCCAAAGAAGATATTATGACGCAAAATTATGCTTTAATGCAACATTTTGTCTTGGTTACTCAAGGAATGAGACCACCTAAAGGCGAAGTTTATGCCCCCACAGAATCCCCCAAGGGTGAATTGGGATTTTTTATCCACTCTGAGGGAAATCCATATCCGCATCGTGTCAAAATCAAGGCTCCGAGTTTTTTTCATATCGGGGCATTGCAAGATCTTCTCATCGGACATTATTTAGCTGATGCTGTTGCTATTATCGGCTCTACAAATGCAGTTTTTGGCGAGGTGGATAGATGAAAAGATTTGATTTAAGGCATTTGAAAAATGATTTTTACGATCGTATGGGTGAAATCATTGATTCAGAACTCCAAAATGGAGAAGTTGGAATTTTTATTTTTGAAGTCGGGGATTTTTCAAATGTTCCCAAAAGCGCAGAATTTATCAAGAGTCGTGGGGACGAGTTAATGAATTCAATCAGATTTAATCAGGTTGATTGGACCCTTGTGGTGAAAAAAAGGAAGTAAAATGTATCCTTTCATTCCCTACTCCATTCCAACTCAAGATTTTCCACACGATCTTCAGACCGATAATCTCAAAGCATTCGTGGGGTGGGATGGAGCTGTAGTATTTGATGAAAATACTGATATTTTAGATATGCTCAAAAATTATGCCTTTCAATATCAATGCTATGCTGAAGCGTGCGGGAGATGCACACCTGGAAAATATGGCGGGAGAGTTCTTTATGAATTGCTTGATAAAATCCAAAATAATTCTAATACCTCTTCTGAAGATATTTTACATTTAAAAGAAGTGTGCCATCTGATGATGGCAGCAAGTAAATGTGAAATCGGCAAAACAACTCCAAAGCCGATTTTGCAAATGCTAGAGTCAAAAAAAGAAATTTTTTTAAATCCCAAAAAACAAGTTCAATCCCAACATTATATTTCCAAAATTACTGCACCTTGCACAGATGCTTGCCCTTCACACGTCAATATACCAGGCTATATAGAAGGCGTGAGAGATATGCTCTTTGCAAATTCTTTGAGTGCTACAAGAAGTTCTATGCCTTTGGCTCAAGTATGTGGGAGAGTATGCCCGCATCCTTGTGAAAGCGCTTGCCGGCGTTTGGTATTGGATGAGCCTATCAGTATTATGGAGCTTAAACGCATTGGTGCAGATTATGAATACGATATGCATCTACCCTACCAACACCCAAAAATTCCAAAAGAAACTGATTTAAATTCAAAAGTTGCCATCATCGGTGCAGGTCCGGGCGGACTTAGTGCAGCATATTATCTTGCTTTAGAGGGTATAAAAGCAGATGTGTATGAAGCCTTGCCTGTTTTGGGAGGAGAAGTGGCTGTGGGGGTTCCTGATTATCGAATGCCTATTTCTCACTACAATCACGATATCGATATGCTTAAAAAAATCGGTGTCAGATTCCACACCTCCAGCCCGATGGATGAAAATTCAATGCTAGCGCTTGAAAAATCTCATCAAGCAATTATTTTGGCAACAGGAGCAAGAATTTCAAAAACGCTTGGTATTCCCGATGAAAATCCTGAATTGAAAGGCTATATCCCTGCAATCAAGTTTATGGACGAAGTCAATCTAGCTCAAAAATTTAACATCGGAACATTACCAAATATTAAGGGAAAAAATATTGTTTGCGTCGGCGGCGGATTCACTTCAATGGATGTCGTAAGGTGTGCAGTAAGACTTGGAGCAAAATCTGTAACAATGCTATATCGGCGAGATGAAGAAACTATCATTAAGAATACTTCTAAAGAAGAATATCACGAAAGTCTTGAAGAAGGCGTAAAATTTGAATTTCTTTCTGCAGTTGATTGCATCCATTCTCAAGACGGACAAATAACCTCTCTTGAAATTATAAAATTTGAACTTAAAAAAACCTCTTCTTCACCCAAAGGAGAGCTTATCAAAATTGATCAAGCCCCAATAAAAATTCAATGCGATATCCTGATCCCTGCAATCTCTCAAACTCCTGATTTTTCCTATCTCCCTAAAGAATGGAAAATTCAAATAAGCAAATGGGGAACTCTCCAAACTGAAATTGGCACTTTTGAAACAAGTAAAAAAGGTGTATTTGGCTGTGGTGATTGCGTGAGCGGTCCCCTCACGATTGTAAATGCCGTTGGGCAAGGCAAACGCGTCGCAAGTGTTGTAAAACGCTATATCCAAACTGGAGAAACAAGCTTAAGCGATGAAGAAAAAATGGAAGACTATCTCAGAAAAATCGGCGTATTCAACAAAGACGAAAAAATTCAGGGATGGATAAAGGGAGTACAACGCGCACACAACCAAATAGTGGCTGCAGAAGAAAGAAAACATAGCTTTCTTGAAGTTAATCGCGGTCTTTCCAATCAAGATGCTCTCAAGGAAGCTCAAAGATGTATGCGATGTTATTACATCGCAATGGCGGTGGTATAATGGAAATACATATTAATGATCAGAAATTTTCTTTCAATGAGGGTGAAAGCATTCTTGATGTTGCTAGAAAAAACAAAATCTATATCCCTACCCTTTGCCATCTGCCAAAGCTTTCTCCTGTAGGAGCATGTCGGATGTGTATCGTGGAAGAAAGTAATGGCAATATTATTGCCTCGTGCAAAAGCCCTGCCATCACAGGAGCTAAAATCTATACCAATACTCCAAGATTGCAACAATACCGCCAAGAAATTATGAAATTTTTATGCATCAATCATCCATTAGAATGTGGTGTATGTGACAAAAGTGGAGAATGCGAACTTCAAGATAAGGTGCTCGAAACCAAAATTCCATTTCAAACTTTTGGTGCCAAACAAAAGCAAGATGATTTTTTATCTTTTAAAAATAAAATCTATGATGAAAGTCTTTGCATTTTATGCGAACGCTGTGCTAGAACTTGCAACCAGATTGTAGGGAACAATTATCTTAAAGTAATCACTGGAGGATACCAATCAAAAATAGGTCTAAACGAAGAAAACTATTGTGAAGATTGTGATGAATGCGTCAGTGTATGCCCAACTGGGGCAATGATTTCACAAAGATTCCAATACAAATCCAATGCGTGGGAGCTTGAAAAAATACCTAGCTCGTGTATGAATTGTGCATTGGGATGTTATATCGTTTATGAAGTCAAAAATACAAATCAAGCCACTCATATTTCAAAAAATAAAAAAATTTATAGGAGTACAACACAAATGGAGTTTGCTCAGCTCTGCCATTCAGGCAGGCATCATTTTGTCAATGCACCCGTTTTAGAAAAAAATGATTCTGCACTGCAACAAGCAATCCAAGCTTTCAAAAAAGCTCGCTCCATTAGGATTGGGACACAAACTACCAATGAAGAAGCATTTGTTTTGAACTATCTTAAAAATAAATTAGGTCTCAAACTTTACTGTGAAGACGGGAGAGTTTATCAAAACTTTATCACCAAACTCAAATCGACTTCAGGCGCACCTGTTTATAGCACAAATAATATACTTGAAAATATTGATTTCTGTATCACGATGGGAAGTTTTATTTTTGATGAAATGCCGGTGTTAAAAAGCCATCTTATCAAAACTATCACAACCAAAAAAACCAAATACGTATGCTTGCACCCTATTCCTGATGAACGTCTAAAAAAACACGACTATATTCAATATGAAGTTGGCACAGAATTAGGTGTTGTAGCCTTAATGATGGCTAAATTCTTAAAAAATGTCCCATTTGAAAAAGAAATTTTTGATTTTATTCAAAACCTAGATATTGGTTATTTGAGCTCAGAATCCAATGCTGGTGAAGAAGAAATCCAAAACTTGGCCCAAATATTGGAAAAATCCAAAAATCCTGCGCTATTTGTCGGTCACGAACTTTTTTATCATCCACATTCTGAAGAGATTGCCCATATGCTTGGATTACTCGAAAAACATACCCATTTAAAAATTATCGTCCTTTCGCCAAGCGGGAATGCTGTGGGTATTTCTCTGATATGCAATCTTGATCAAGACGAATATGAGAATGATGGTGTTGTCGGTTATAGGGCGCAAGGAGATTTTTCTCTCAATCCTCTTTTTGATGACATTGCATACAATGAAAATCCTGACTTTGCTCCAAAAAATGATTTTATTATCCCAGCTTTATCCCAACTTGAAGCAACTTTTGTAAATACAGACTATCATTTGTTGCCACTCACACCCTCACTCCCTTATGAGGGTTATGATATTTGTGATATTGCTCAAAATTTTGGCATGAAAGAGACGTTTTTGATGGAGCTTACCCACCAACTCCCCTTAGAAAAAGGATTTAAAAACATTCTCTATGATGATTTGCCCAATCAATTTGACAAAAATGGCAATGAGATCCGAGGATATGAACTAACTCCAAAATCTTTTATTTCAAAGACTCCTACCCAACTTAAAACCATTGAGTTTCTACCCGAAACCAATGGATCTGTTTTATATATTCCTAAAAATTCAGGAAATTTTTTAGGGTTTGGATCTCCCAAAATTTTAGGTTCTAAGCAATTCAGAATTGCCAATAAGATTTCCTCTGACCAAAAAGTTTCCTTTTTACTTGATGGCAAAGAATTCATATGTGATTTTGTCGAACAAGATTATCTTAAGGGAATGATTGCCATTTTTGAAAGCGCAAAATTCTCAATTTCAAACCAAAAATACCCCTATCAACAAATCACCCTCAAACAATGGAATGAAGATGATTAAAATAAAAATAGACAATCAAGAAATAGAATGCCAAGAAGGACAAAGCGTTCTTGAAGTAGCTAGGAATAATGGTATCTATATTCCTGCGATTTGTTATTTGACAGGCTGCTCCCCCACGGTTGCTTGCAAAATGTGTATGGCCGAAATGGATGGAAAACGCATTTACAGCTGCAATTCAAAGGTTAAAAATAACTCTGTTATTTTCACACACACCTCTGAAATAATGGCCGAAAGAAAGGCAATTATGCAAACTTATGATGTCAATCATCCTTTGGAATGTGGCGTGTGTGATAAAAGCGGAGAATGCGAACTTCAAGATTTAACCTTAAAAATGCAAATAGAAAGCCAGCCCTTTGATGTACAAGATGATCCTAAAGAACATAAATATTGGGCTCAAACTACTTATGATCCCAATCTTTGCATTTTATGCGAACGTTGCGTAACGACCTGCAAAGACAATATTGGAGAAAGCAATCTTAAGGCCGTAAAAACAGATCTGCATTCTCCTGAAAAATTTAAAGACAATATGCCAAAAGATCCTTACAGCGTTTGGAGCAGAAAACAAAAAGCATTGATTGATTTTGTCGGCGAAACTCCTTGTTTTGATTGTGGCGAATGCATTTCTGTGTGTCCAGTAGGAGCATTAGGTTATAAAGATTTTAGCTACACCTCCAATGCGTGGGAACTTGAAAAAATAAACTCGACTTGCCAACATTGTGCAGCAGGATGCTATATCAACTATGAAGTCAGACATCAAGATACTCTAGGAGAACAGCCTAAAATCTATCGCGTAAGCAATAATTTTAATCATAATCCTATCTGCGGGGCAGGTAGATTTGCATTTGACATCACTTCAAGCCCAGAAGGTAGTAAAAACCTTTATGAAGCAATAGAAGCTATACAGAAGGCTAAAGCCGTTCGCATAGGAGGAGATATTACAAATGAGGAAGCCTATCTCATTGAAGGTTTGAGAAAAAAACTCGGCTTTAAACTTTATTGCGAAGAAACAAGAAAATTTCAAGAATTTATCAATATTCTTTCTCAACAACAAACTTACAATCTTTCAGATATCAAAAATGCAGATCTCATTATCACTCTAGGGTCAGGGATTAAGACTGAAAATCCCCTCATTAGATACACTATCAATAATACTCTCAAACTCAATAAAAATGCTTCTTTGATCTATGCCCACCCCGTCAAAGATTCTCTTATAGAAAAACTTGGGAAAAATATCTTGACAATCCATTATTCTCCAAAAAGCGATGAAATAATGCTTGGAGCAATGCTTTTAAGTTTAAATCTAAATCCAAATAATTGTCTCCAATCTTTGCTTGAAACAAAAAAAACGATTTTTAAAACTCTCTCTAAAGAAATCAAAAAAACGCTTCCTCAAGAAGATGGACAACCTCCAAAAGAAGTCACTGAAAAAATTGATGAAACAATTGAAATTCCATACTATGAAATGCTCGAACAAGCAAATATCGATTATGAAACTTACGAAAAATTATCCAAACTTCTCGCATCCGCTTCTGCGCCAATTTTAATCATTGGTCAAGATATTTACAAGCACAAAAAAGCCGAAAATATTGCTGCCTTGCTTGCTGTTTTAGAAAAAAACACAAATATCAAAGTCATTCCAATCCCTCCTCAAACAAATTCAGTCGGAATTTCCCTAATTTGTTCTTTAGATGTAGATAAAGGAGAAGAAAATACGATTGGAATCCGTACCAAAGGAGAATATCAAATCGATTCGGACAAATTCAGCACCAAAGATGGTTCCAAACAAAAAGTCGATTTTATTTTTCCTGCTCTCAATCAACTTGAAGGCACTCTTACAAGTTTTGAACACAGAATTTTGCCCTTAAAGCCTGCACTTCCCTATAAAGGATATGATTTAAGCGATATCGCTCAAGCTTTTGGTTTTAACGGTGAAAGTCTCATAGATTATACCCATTCGTTACCCACAGAAGTCGGTTATAAAAAAATTCCTTTTGATGAGCTTAGAAATTTTTACACAAATGGAGGAGATGATAAAAGAGGCTATCTCTTAAATCCTACAAATCTCAATCAAGCATCTTCTGATTATGAAATAAGCCCGATAGAATCTGTTTGTAATGAAACTTTTAATGCTTATTTAAAATATTCTCAAGTACAATTCTCCAATATTACAGCTCAAAGTCAAAATTTACAGACAAAAATCGGTATCTATACTTCAAAAAACAACTTGGAAGCTCTCTCTCTCAAACAAGGTGATGAAATCTGTCTAACAAAAGACAATCTAGAAATCATAGGAAAGATTTATATCGATTATGATCTAGAACAAGATATTTTTATCATCTCTCCTTGTTTGGACAAACAAAATATTTTCAAACAAAATATTTTTGAAAATCTTACCCCAAAGGAGCGCTTATGAGCGCATTTATAATAGAAACTCTGATTAAAATTTTAGTCGTCGTTGCTGTCTTTTCATTCTTAGGTGGATTTACTACTTATTTGGAAAGAAAAATTTTGGCATTTTTCCAACGAAGATTAGGACCTGTCTATGTTGGTCCTTGGGGACTTTTTCAGGTAGTTGCCGATGGTATCAAGCTTTTTAGCAAAGAAGATATTGTGCCTCAAAATGCCAATAAACTTATCTTTACCATCGCCCCTATCATAGCAATGATGAGTGCATTTATATCAATGGCTCCGATCCCATTTTTTGGCGACTTTACTCTATTTGGTTATCGTATCAAACCTGTCATTTCAGATATCAACGTCGGTCTTTTATTCTTTTTGGCAATAGGGTCTGTAGGTATTTATGCCCCATTACTTGCCGGTCTTGCTTCTAGAAGTAAATATTCTCTTATTGGGGCTGCAAGAGCAGCTATTCAACTTTTGAGCTTTGAGGTTGTAAGCACTTTGACTATTTTGGCTCCATTAATGATTGTGGGTTCTTTATCTTTAATTGAAATCAATAATTATCAATCTGGAGGGATATCAAACTGGCTAGTATTTAAGCAGCCCTTAGCCTTTGTATTATTTTTAGTCGCAAGCTATGCTGAGCTTAATCGAACTCCTTTTGATCTTTTGGAACACGAAGCTGAAATCGTAGCCGGTTATGCCACTGAATATAGCGGTCTGAAATGGGGAATGTTTTTCTTAGCAGAATATGCACATTTATTTGCATTCTGCTTTGTGATCTCATTGATCTTTTTTGGGGGGTACAATCCTTTATGGTTTATACCTGGTGGCATCGCTATTATTTTAAAAGTTTGTTTTTTTGTATTTTTGGCAATGTGGGCAAGAGCTACATTTGCCCACGTCAGACCCGATCAATTGATGCATATGTGCTGGAAAATAATGATGCCCTTGGCGTTGATTAATATTTTAATCACTGGCATTGCGATCTTACTCTAGGAGAATTAAATGGCAAAACAAAGCTATAAATGGGTGGAAGCCTTACCCACACCCACAAATAACCCTCAAAAATTCTTTAAAAGTCTTAAAACCATATTCGGAATGGATCTTTTTAAGGGACTTGCACTCACGCTCAAGGAGTTTTTCAGCAAAAATGTGACAGTGCAATACCCTTTAGAAACCCTGCCACTAAGCCCAAGATATCGAGCAGTCCATAATTTGCAAAGATTGCTTGAATCTGGAGAAGAAAGATGTATCGGATGTGGTTTGTGTGAAAAAATTTGTACAAGTAACTGCATTCGTATCATCACGCACAAAGGAAATGATGGCAGAAAAAAAATTGATAGTTATACCATCAATTTAGGACGTTGCATTTATTGCGGGCTATGCGCAGAAGTATGTCCCGAACTTGCAATTGTTATGGGAGATAGATTTGAAAATGCGAGCGAGCAAAGAGCACACTTTGGAATTAAGGAAGATTTTTTGAAAGATATGCAGGAAGCAAAAAATCATTCTCAGCAAGAATTTCAAGGTTTTGGCTCTCCAAGTTTGGATGCGGATACAAAAATCAAAAAAACCCCTTTGGATTATTAGGAGATACAAATGTTTGAAGTGATAGCCTTTTATTTTTTTGCCGCTTTGAGTTTATCTATGTTTCTCATCGTGGTAACAACCAAGAATGTCCTATATGCTATTACTGCTCTTGCAAGCGGACTGATTTTTATATCCGCATTTTTCTTTTTATTGAATGCAGAGTTTATGGGAGTGGTTCAGATTGCTGTTTATGCTGGAGCAGTGATTGTAATGTATGCTTTTGGAATGATGTTTTTTGATAGTTCTCAAGATGTAATTGAACGCACGCATTCTCCAAAAATTCTTTATTTGTTGGTATTTGGTATAGCTGTGATCCTTACACTTATTTTTGGTGCCCCCATTATTTCTCAAAATCTGATGAACAATCAAATGGATACGACTTTAGCAATCAATGAGAAAATGAGCAATATTGAACTGGTCGGTTATGTGCTATTTACAAAATATCTCATTCCTTTTGAAGTTGCTGCAATTATGCTTTTGGGAGCAATGATCGGAGGAATTGCCACTGGTATTCGAAAGGTTCATTTTCCCTCTGAAGACCAAAAATCTGAAGAACAAATAAAGGAAGTATTATGATAAGTCTTGGACATTATTTAGTTCTTTCAGGACTCCTATTTTGCATCGGGTTAGCAGGTGTTTTAAGACGAAAAAATATTTTAATGCTATTTTTTTCAACAGAAATTATGCTCAATGCCGTCAATATCGGTTTTGTAGCGATAGGAAGCTTTATGGGCGATATGAATGGGCAAATGTTTGCTCTTTTTATCATTGCTATCGCAGCAAGCGAAGTGGCCATCGGATTGGGGCTTGTTATTATGTGGTTTAAAAAACATAAAACCCTTGATATTGACAATCTCAATACTATGAAAGGTTAAATATGAATTTTTTATCTGATTCGCACTATATTTTTCTCTTATCTCTAGTTATTTTTTCACCGCTTATAGGAGCTATATATGCAGGATTCTGGGGAAGTAAAGAAAAATCCTTTCACGTTGGGGTTTTAAATTCCTTTTTAATTTTTATATCTTTTATCGCTTCTGTCATTTTATTCATTTCCACTGCTAATGGTGTGAGTTTTGATTTTACACTAATGGATTGGATGGTTTTAGGGGATTTTAACACAGATTTTTCTTTTGTTCTTGATTCTATCAGCGCGACAATGATTCTGGTTGTAAGCCTTGTTTCATTCTTAGTTCATGTCTATTCAATCGGCTATATGGAAAAAGATCCCGGCTATAATCGCTACTTCAGCTATCTCTCAGGCTTTGTATTCTCAATGATTATTTTAGTAATGAGTGATAATTTTTTAGGGCTATTTATCGGATGGGAAGGCGTGGGATTATGTTCCTATCTTCTCATTGGCTTTTGGTATGATCGAACAAGCGCAAATGCAGCCTCAATCGAAGCCTTTGTAATGAATAGAATCGCTGATCTTGGAATGCTTCTTGGCATTATTATGATTTATTGGGTATTTGGAACTCTCAAATATGCACAAGTTTTTGATATGATCCAAAATGTCGATATACCAAATTCTTACCTAACAATAATAGGAATCTTACTATTCATTGGGGCTATGGGAAAATCTGCCCAATTTCCTTTGCATACTTGGCTTGCCAATGCTATGGAAGGACCAACACCCGTTTCAGCACTTATCCACGCTGCTACGATGGTAACTGCAGGGGTGTATCTCTTGATTCGATCAAATCCATTGTATGAAATGATTCCACATCTTGGCTACTTTATAGCTTGTCTTGGGGCATTTGTAGCGATATTTGGAGCAAGTATGGCACTTGTCAATAAAGATCTTAAAAGAATTATTGCTTATTCTACTCTCTCCCAGCTCGGCTATATGTTTGTAGCAGCTGGTATCGGTGCTTATTGGATTGCTTTATTTCATTTATTCACACACGCCTTTTTCAAATCTCTTTTATTCTTAGGAGCAGGCAATGTAATGCATGCGATGGAAGACAATCTTGACATTACAAAAATGGGAAAACTTTTTAAACCCTTAAAAGTAACTTGTATTTTTATGATCATTGCTTCAGCTGCTCTTTCGGGTATCTATCCGTTTGCAGGATTTTTTTCAAAAGACAAAATTTTAGAAGTCGCATTTGGTAGTGGGCATTACTTCTTATGGTTATTGCTGTTAATCGGCGCAGGTATGACAGCCTTTTATAGTTTTAGACTCATTATGCTTGTTTTCTTTGGTTCTAAACGTCATTCGATTTCTCATCCACATGAAGCCAAATCGTTTATGCTCTATGCGATGTCTCCATTGGTTCTTTTGGCTATTATTTCAGGCTTTTTTGAAGAGAACTTTTCCCATTTTATTTATCAAAGCATTCCTTTAATGAAGCAATTTCACGCCCCTGTTTTGATTTTAATTGCCATCACAAGTCTTATAGCAATTTTATCAATCTTGTATGCGGTTTATAAATATCGACAAGGATACCAAGAAGCCGAAAGAGGCTTTTTTTACAAACTCCTGTACAATCAATATTATATTCCTCAAATTTATAAAAAAATTTTCATTATTCCCTATGGAGTCATAGCCGATTTCTTATGGAAAAAAATTGAAATAAAAATTATTGATGCAACCGTGGATAGTATTGGTAAAATTTTAATTTGGCTCAGCAAAATGCTGCAATTCATTCAGAATGGAAACCTTACCCGTTCGCTCCGATTGATGAGTTTTGGCATTCTTATAATGCTTGTTTTTGCAATCATTGGATTTTGGAGGTAATTTATGGATTATTTACTCAGTATCGTTATTTTCTTTCCTGCTCTAGCCTCCGTATTTGTTTTTATTATGGATAACAATGTTGCCAAACCCTATGGCATCACTATCGGACTTATTGAGCTCATTTTGGTCGCAGCACTTTGGATGGGCTTTGATTATTCCAATCCAAATATGCAATTTGAAAATGCCTTTGCACTTATTCCTGATTATGGAATCAATTATCACGTTGGTATCGATGGGATTTCGCTTTTCTTATTGGTTTTAAACGCTTTTATCATCTTTTTAACAACCATTTATCTCAATCAACCCAATGATAAAAATCATCTCGTTGTCTGTCTGTTGCTTTTAGAAAGCATCTTAATGGGTGTATTTTCATCACTAAATATGGTTTTATTTTATATTTTCTGGGAAATATCTCTAGTGCCGATTCTTTATATGATAGGAGCTTGGGGAACCGGAGAAAAAATTTATGCTGCACTAAAATTTTTCTTATATACTTTTTTTGCCTCTCTAATTATGTTTATCGGCATACTTTATTTTGGCTATCTTTATTTTATCGCTTCAGGAGGATGGAGTTTTGATATTTTAGACTGGTATAGTCTTGTCTTGCCTTTTGATATTCAACTATGGCTATTTTTAGCATTCTTCATCAGTATAGCCGTAAAAATCCCTATTTTTCCTTTTCATACTTGGCTTCCTCACGCTTATGGAGATGCCCCGACACTAGGATCTGTCATTTTAGCTGCTGTGCTTCTTAAAATGGGTACATATGCTTTGGTGCGTTTCTCTCTTCCTCTTTTCCCCGATGCAAGTTTTGCTCTTATAGTTCCTATAGCAATTTTAGCTCTTTTTATGGTGATTTATGGGGGTATGCTTGCTTTTGTTCAAAAAGATATGAAGCAAGTAGTCGCTTACAGTTCCATATCCCATATGGGTGTAGCAGTTATTGGTATTTTTGCCCTCAATCTTGAAGGAATTGGAGGTTCGGTATTTACAATGGTCGGACACGGCATTGTAAGCGGTGCTTTGTTTATGCTAGTAGGAATGATCTATCACAGAAGGAAAACAAGGCAAATTTCAGAATTTGGAGGGCTGGCACAAGTAATGCCAAATTTTGCAGTTATTTTTGGAATAGTAATGATGGCAAATGTAGGTCTTCCCTTAACCGTAGGTTTTGTCGGCGAATTTTTTAGTTTATTGGGATTTTTCAAAATCCACCCTGTTATTACCCTGTTAGCAGGAACAAGCATTGTCATTTCAGCAATTTATATGCTCAATCTATATAAAAAAGTATTTTTTGGATCTGTCAAAAATATTAAAAATATTGTTTTAAAAGATCTTTGTCCTAGAGAAATGAGTGTTCTAACTCCCCTTGTGATTGCGATTATTTTTCTGGGCATTTATCCAAAACCTCTTTTAACCCCAATCCAAAATAGTTCTGAACAACTTTTGCAAATTATGAATGATCGATCCGTCAAAGAAAAAACAAAAAACTATCTACAAAAATCTATGCTTAAAAACGAATCGGTTCAAGACTTGAACAAAAATCCCAAACCAATCAGAGAGGCGTGATATGCTAGAAAATTTTTACATTCCTTTTACAGACTTAAAATTCCACACTCTTTTGCCTATGTTTATTACCATTTTTGGAGCCATTTGTATCCTCAGTGCAAATGCTTTTACCTTAAAATTTTCACGTAGTCTCAACGTAGCGCTATGTATGCTATTTATTGCTATTGACTTGGCTTTTGTATTGGGTTTAAATGGATTTGATTTGGGATTTTTTGGCACTATCAGACTTGATGGCATTTCAATTTTAACCCAAATTATCATTCTTGTTGCTAGTTTATTTTTTATCTTTCTAGCCATTTCAAAAGAGCGCTATGCAGAGTTTCAAACTCCTGAATTTTATCCGCTTTATTTATTTATGACTGCAGGCTTTCAGTTTATGGTTTCAAGCGACAATTTAATTTTAATTTTATTGGGATTAGAAATCGCTTCGCTTTCTCTATGTGTCCTTATTGCGTTTAATGATGAAAATACAGGCATAGAGGCAGCTATCAAATATTTTGTAATGGGAGTTTTGGCAAGCGCATTTTATGCCATTGGGGCAATGATTCTTTATCTGGCTACCGGAAATATTGAAATTCACAATATTGTAGCTACTATTTATCAAAATAATTTTGAACCAACCCTTTTGCTTATAACGGGGTTCATATTTATGATTGGAGCCATCGGATTTAAAATTTCTCTAGTTCCTTTTCATACTTGGATGCCCGATGTTTATGAGGGAAGCAATCCAGTTTTGGCAGGATACATCTCCATTGTTCCAAAAATTGCAGGTTTTGCTGTAGCCATCAGGATTTTTGATGTCTTCATTAAATCAGAAATTCCGTGGATTGAAGATTTACTCTATATCCTTGTCATCATCACGATCACTCTTCCTAATATTATGGCATTTATGCAAGAAGATATTAAAAGAATGCTATCCTTTAGCTCCATATCCCATTCAGGATTTGCATTAGCCTGTATTTTTATCAATACAACTCAAAGTCAAAATGCAATGTTCATTTATTGGTTTATGTTTCTTTTTACGAACATTGGTGCATTTGCTATCCTTTGGCTATCAAAAAATAAAAAAAAGCTTTGGCACTCCCATTACGATCATCCTTATTCAAAATTTCAAGGTCTTGTAAGGGTTTATCCACTCATGGCTATCTTATTAGCTATTTTTATGTTTAGTCTTGCTGGTATCCCACCTTTTGCAGTCTTTTGGGGTAAAATGCTTGCAGTAAGTTCTGCAATTAATGCTGGTTATATTTGGCTTGCAATCATTATGATGCTAAATAGTGCAATTGCAGCTTATTATTACCTTAAACTAATTGTTTTTATGTTTCTCAAAGAGCCTGTAGTCACACAGGAAAATTCAGAAGTTTATATAGAAAATGCGACCTACTCCATTAAAGGTGTGATCGGAATTGCAGCCATTATTTGTTGCCTTTCGATTTTTATGGTTCAATTTTTGCTTGATATCACTTCAAAATACATTACCAATAGTGTTTATTAATATTTTTGGAGAAATCATTGGACATTTCCAAAGCACTTATACTTATTTTTCTAATTTCAAATTTTTTATATTCTCTTGAAATTACGGTTAATTACGGAAAAGAAAACTCAAAAAATTTCTCCGTCCTCAACATCAAAGGTTCTAAACCTTTCTTGTGTGCAGAAAAACCGAACTATGTAGATTCTGGCTACATCGTTGAATGTATCATTGATGCAATACCTCAAGAAGGTTTTTCACCTACAAAAACAATGTTTTTTGACTTTTATTACCGAATGATTGATGGCAAATTCCATCTTTATATTGAGCCCAAACAAAAGCAAAAACTTTTTGCCATTCCTAATGATCTCAAAAAAGACATTCAAATTATCAGAGAAAAACCAACCTTATCTCAAGCGTGGCAGATCATCGGATATGAAGATCATATTCCTTTTCTCTCAAATCAGCGCCCTAGGGGATTAAACTTTCCAGTCCTCATACCTGATGCCCAAACCCCCTATATTCCAGAACTCGATATCAATAATAAACCCTTAACTTATTCTAAAGGATTTGATTTTGACGCATATATGAAAGCAAAATCTGAATTAGAAAAAAAATCGTATTATGAAGCCTTAAATACTATTAACGCAACGCTAAAACAGTACCCTAATACAATCTTTAAAAAAGATCTCTATCTCTACCAAATTATTGCTCTTTCCAAACTGAATCAAAAACAACAGGATGCAATTATTGAAATAGCTTTAAATTGGATCAAACAATATCCCAATGATCCATCAATTCCACACGTACTTTACCTTTTGGCAAAAGCTTATTCAGAAATTCGATACATTTCAGAGTCTCAATACTACTACAAAAGAATCATTCAAGAATATTCTCAAAGCAGATACGCTCCATTAGCAAAAATGCGCTTAGCCATTGACTTCCTCAACGCTTCCAATATTGGATTAGCCTCCATCTATTTTCAAGAAGCTTATGCTGAAGCAAAAGACCTTGAAAGTGCAAGTGAAATCGCCCTCAATTGGTCGAGGCTTGAAATCGTAAAACAAAATTTTACAAATGCTGCGAATTTGATTGAAAAAGTACTCCAAGCCTATCCAGAATTTTTTGTTCTAGATCCTCAAAAAACTTATAAAATCATAAATTTTTTAGAGAAGAATAGTCTTTACAAAAATGCTGCTGACATTGCCCAATATCTCTTTAAACATACTAACAGTAAACAAATAGGATATGATCTTGGAAATCTCTACGAAAAAGCAGGAGAATTCGACAAGGCACATCAAGCAAATCTTGACTATATTAAAAGTCATCCGACAGATCCAAAAATAAAAGAAGTCAAAAAAAGAGATGATAAAATTCTATTCCAAATCTCAGGCGACAACAAAGAGAAGCTCGAACGCTATAACTACATCATTAAAAAATATCCCAATACCGAACAAAGCCAAAAAGCTCAAAAACTTAAAGCCCGGCTACTCATAGATGAAAAACAATACCAACAAGTTTTAGAAATGAGAAAAGACCTTGGGGAAGATTCTCCATTTGTGCAACTTGCAATCAATAGTCTGATTAAAAGCTATCTGCAAGATAATGATTGTAAAGATGCTAATATCTATTTGGTTCAGACGCAACAATACGACCTCAATGAATCTCAAAAACTTAAAGCATTTGATTGTCTCTACAATGCCTCTTTAAATAAAAATGCCCAAATTATCTCTGAGGGAATGGCACAACAAGCTAAAACCACTGATCAAAAATTAGCGTGGCTCTACCGAGACGCCAATAATCTCTATAAACTTGGAAATTATAAAACTTCAGTTTTAGCAGCCAAAGATGCATTCTCTATAGCACTTTTAAGCAAAAAATCTCAATATTATGATGTTGGATTCACGTTATTTTCTGATCTATCTGATATTAACAGCAAAGAAGAAGCCTTTAAAACTTATAACGAACTTGAAAAATTATTCAAAAATGATAAAAGAATGATAAAAGTTTATGCAACCCTACTCAATTGGGAAACTCAAATTAAAAATGATACAACCATACAAATTTATGCGCAAAACATCATCGCGCTCCAAAAAAAATATAAAATCGATGAATTCACTCCTTATGTAGAGTTTGAACTCATCAACTCCCTAATTCGCTCAAACAAACCTCAAGAAGCGTTGGTTCAAGTCAATGAGCTACTTTTAAAAAATCTCAATGATGAACAAAAACAAAAAGCTCTCTATACTAAAGCTTCAATACAAAATCTCCAAAAAGATGTACAAGGAGCAAAAAAATCATTTGAGAAATGTATGCTTATTCAAACAGATTCTCCTTGGAAAAACCTCTGTCTTCAAGGATTAGATTTATTTAAACAATAAGAAAGGAAATGCGACTTATGATTGATTCTAGCATCTTTAGAGAATATGACATTCGAGGAATTTATAATCAAAATCTCACCCAAGACACTGTTTTTGGAATCGGCGTCTTATTGGGTGAAAAAATTAAAGAAAATGGCGGTGAAAGCATTTTTATCGGACTTGATGCTCGAACTCACTCCCCAATCCTTTACAAATGGCTCAAAGAAGGTCTTGGAAAAAATGGACTTAAAATTTATTTTATCGGTATGGTTCCTACTCCAGTAGCCTACTTCGCAACCTATAATACTATCAATGGGTTCTCATCACATAATTCCATTATGATCACAGGCTCTCACAATCCCCCGCAATATAATGGATTTAAAATCACGCTTGGACGCAAGCCTTTTTATGGAAAAGACATTAAAGAACTTGGAGAAAAATTAGCCCAAAATCCCATTTCCTATGACCCTAAACCGATCCAAGAATACAATATTGATGCATTAGAAGCTTATAAAGATTATTTAATCAAACATTTTTCAAAACTCAAAAATTTCCCTTATTCAGTTGCTCTTGACTATGGAAATGGTGTTGGTGCAATTGGTCTAGAAGATATTTTAAACAAGCTTAACATCCGCCATTCTTCCTTATTTGCCCAACCCGACGGGAATTTCCCCAACCATCATCCCGATCCAAGTGAAGAAAAAAACCTATCAGACCTCAAAAATTATTTAAAAAACCACAATACTCCCATAGGATTAGCTTTTGATGGCGATGCAGATCGCATTGCCCTCTTAACTTCAAATCATAACTACAAAGGCGATGAACTTGCGATACTCTTTGCCAAAAACCTAGCTGAATGCAATATTTCTCCTTTGGTTATTGGAGAAGTAAAATGCTCTCAAATTATGTATGATGAGATCAATAAAATCGGTAAAAGTGTGATGTATAAAACAGGGCATAGCAACCTTAAAATCAAACTTAAGGAACTAAATGCACATTTAGCTGCAGAAATGAGTGGGCATATGTTTTTTAATGATCGATATTTTGGGTATGACGATGCCATTTATGCAGGTCTTAGGGCATTGGAATTATTTTTGAATCACACTCCTGAAGAACTTGAAAATATGATTGCCAAACTTCCATCATTCTACTGCACCCCTGAAGAAAAAATTCCCTCCTCTGAAGAGAATAAATTCGTAATTATCAATAAACTCCGCGAGATTCTTAAAAACCCGCCGAAAAATTTTCCAAAAATCCTTGAAATCATTACCATAGATGGCGTAAGGGTTGTATTTGAAAATGGCTGGGGACTTGTGCGTGCAAGCAATACAACCCCTGTTTTGGTTACAAGATTTGAAGCCAAAGACAAAGAAAGCGCTGATCTTTATAAAGAAAAACTCTTAGATATTATAGAAAAAATAAAACATATGTTATATTAATACAGACATCCTTTCATAAGCTTCAGGTTGTGATAGAATACAACCTCTTTTCTTCAAAATCAATCAGTCAAAGGATGTTTTATGACCTTTTCAAAATTAAGTATAGGCGCCAAAATAATCACCATTGTATCCTTGTGTGTGGCATTGGGCATTTTTATATTGGGTTTTATTATCTCTAGTGATGTCAGAAGTGTTGTCAAAGAACAATCTGATACAGCCTTAAGTGCAAAAGCAAAAATCAGTGCAAACAAAATTCTCATTGCAACCAATGAAGCTTTTTCATCACTAGAAACTGCTAGAAATATTATTTCATCCAATAATATTGAAGATATTCAAAACATAAAACATATTCAAAATATAATCGGCAATATGGTTAGCAACAATCACTATATTGCTCTAGGCTGGATCATTCTCAATGATAGTAATTATTTCAATACCTCTCACCCTAATTTTATTGTAAATAATAACAATACATTTTTGCTTGAAATGGCAAAATCAGGCAATAAGGTTAGTATAACAAAAACTGATCCCTTCATCTTAAAAAATCGTGCTTATCTTGAAGCTATCAAAACAGGACAACTTGCCTATAGCCCTCCTTTTTACCTTGAACTCGCAGATGGAAAAACTATCTATGCTGTAAATATGGCTGGACCTATTAAAAATCAAAATGGTAAAATCATCGGAGCAATAGGAATGTTTATTGACTTAAATATCCTTAAAAATGTCTTATTCGATCCTTCTGAAAAAAGTCTCAAAGATGAACATTCTTTTTTGCTTACTTCAGGAACTAGAATCGCTTTATCTTATAACGAAAAACTCCAAAATAAACTCCTTAAAGATGTAAATCACGATTCTAGTGTACAACAAATTGCAGAAGCTCAAAAAAGCAATACTCCAGAAATTCTTATCTATAAGGGAATGGCGAATTCTAAGACAAGTATCCTTGCCTTGCAACCATTTAGAATCTATGACAAAATTGATTTGAATTGGGCTGTAGGTATTTATTCTTCTGAAGATGCTGTCTATCAACCTGTTAGAAACATCCAGCTACTGATTACCTTCAGTAGTATTATTATTATTTTCATCATTGTTATCTCCATTTATTTCTTCATTAAAGTTAAAGTATCCACACGCATAAACAATATTTATGATGTTTTGCTCAGCTTCTTCAAACTACTCAATCACGAGAATAACACCGATATTAAATTACTTACAATTCAAGCTGAAGATGAACTCGGTAGAATGGGGCAAGCCATCAATGATAACATCACCAAAACCCAAAAAATTCTACAACAAGATAAAAATGCAGTTTCTGAATCTGTTTTAGTTGCACAAGAAGTTGAATCAGGAAATCTAACAGCTAGAATTACAAAACAACCTGCCAATCCCCAACTTATAGAACTTAAAAATGTTCTGAATAAAATGCTTGATGTTCTCCAACAAAAAATTGGCGCTAATATGAATGAAATTCAAAGGATTTTTGATGATTATAAAAGTCTCAATTTCACTTCAGATATTAAAAATGCACAAGGAAATGTAGAAATTACAACCAATATTTTAGGACAAGAAATCAAAAAGATGCTCATCACATCTTCAAACTTTGCAAACAATCTTTCAGAAGAAAGTCAAAAACTTAAAGAAGCCGTAGATAAGCTCACAGAAAGCTCAAAATATCAGTCTCAAAATCTCAAACAAACTTCTGTATCTGTAGAAGAAATTACAGACTCAATGCAAAATGTAGCCTTAAAAACCAATGATGTAATTGCGCAAGGACAAGATATTAAAAATATCATTGATATTATTCGCGACATTGCCGACCAAACCAATCTTCTAGCCTTAAATGCCGCCATTGAAGCTGCTAGAGCAGGCGAACACGGCAGAGGTTTTGCAGTCGTAGCCGATGAAGTCAGAAAACTAGCCGAAAGAACTCAAAAATCTCTGGCTGAAATAGAAACTAACATCAATATTCTTGTGCAATCCATCAGTGATATGGCAGAATCAATCAAAATGCAATCTAAAAATATCACTCAAATTAATGACACCATTGCAGAGCTTGAAACCAATACTGAAAATAATGTTACGATTGTGGATTCATCATTGACTATCAGTAGCAATGTCAATCGAATTGCCAACGAAATCCTTGAAGACACTCGCAAGAAAAAATTCTAATACTCTAAGAACCGAAATTTTCGGTTCTTGCCAATTTCTTAACTTTTAAAAATTTTCTTCTTATTGTTGGAACAAAAAACATTAGAAATAAAAAAATTCCCTCAAACATATTGACTACAGACTTAACAACAAAAACACTGCTATAATCAACATAATAACTACCCGATACTAAGCAAAGAATGAAATATCCAATGCTAACTAACAAATACAGCCATCTTGCCCAATTTTTAAAAAAATAAATTCCCATTATTGAAACCCAAAAACCAATGGCCACAAATGCTATGAGTAGAAGAAAAAATAATGCCGATAATTTATATTCCAAAGAGATATTTTGAAATTCATAATTGGAAAATTTACTGAACACCAAATTAAAAAATATATCAGAATAAGTACTCACTTTTCCAGACAATGGAAATAAAAAATCTAAAGCAAGCAAACAAACATAACTTATAGCAATTATCCACCAAACAATTTTAAAATACCTTATATCAATCATAAAATCTCTCTTATTAAATAATTAATTTAACTTTATATAATTTAATAATCATTGTGACTAAAATTATCTTAAAGGGTAATAATGATACTTTTTTCAATTTAAAGAAAATTTTTTTGATGGATTTGCTATCATTAAAGAATATAAATTTATATAATTAATGAAGCAATCTTATTCATATGAAAGAATTTCATATCTTTAATTATAAAGAATTAAATAAGATGAAATTTTGAAGTTTTCTAATTCACAAACCTATCTAGCCCATAAATACCTAATCTATCACTATTTATTTTATAAATGATAAAAATTTTATTGCCCGTTCCAATATTGCAATCGCAAACAATCTTTACTCCCATTCAATCGTTCCTGGCGGCTTGGAAGTAATATCATAAACGACTCGATTAACCCCGCCAACCTCATTAATAATGCGACTTGAAACATTTTCCAAAAGTTCGTGAGGTAGATATGCAAAACTTGCAGTCATTCCATCGACAGCTATGACTGCACGCACGCAAATAGTATTATCATAAGTACGATTATCCCCCATCACTCCTACGGATTTGACATTTAACAACACACAAAAAGCCTGCCACACCTTATCATAATACCCGCTTTTATGCAATTCTTCCAAAAAAACTGCATCAGCTTTCTTTAATAAATCCAAGTCTGCCCGATTCACATCACCCATAATGCGAATCGCAAGTCCAGGTCCAGGAAACGGGTGGCGCATTAACATTTTTTGTGGAATTCCAAGCTCACGCCCCAATTCACGAACCTCGTCTTTAAAAAGTTCTCTGAGGGGTTCAATCAATTCAAATTTCATCCACTCAGGCAATCCTCCTACGTTATGATGGGATTTGATAGTCTTAGAGGGTCCCTTCACGCTTACAGATTCAATAACATCAGGATATAACGTGCCTTGAGCCAAAAACTTAATTTCACCATCTTGGTGATATTTTTTTGCTTCTTTTTCAAAAACTTCAATAAATGTTTCACCAATGATTTTACGTTTCTTTTCCGGATCCTTTATGCCTGCAAGCTTGCTTAAAAAAAGTTCGCTTGCATCCACACTAATTAAAGGTATGCCCAAATCTTTTTTAAACATTGCTTCAACTGCCTCACGTTCGCCTGCCCTCAAAAGTCCGTGATCTACAAAAACAGGAATCAAACGCTCTTTAATCGCACGATGAAGCAATGTCGCTACGACTGAAGAATCCACGCCTCCGCTTACGCCACATAATACTTTTCCATCTTTAATGATTTCGCGCAACTTTATAATCTCAGTTTGAGCAAACCGATGCATATTCCAATCAGTAGATGTGCCACAAATTTTTACAGCAAAATTTTTCAATATCTCTCCGCCACATTCACTTTGAACTACTTCAGGATGAAACTGTAAAGCATATATTCGTCTGCTAAAATCAGCTATTGCACAACATTGCGTGTTTTCACTCTTTGCTAATGCAACAAATCCTTCCGGCATTACTTCGACTTTATCAGCGTGACTCATCCACACAATACTCTTGCGCTTGATCCCTTCAAATATTGCACTTGACTTAACCCAATCTCTCAAGGTATTTGTTTTTGAACGCAATTGCACGTTTAGTAACGGAGTGCCTCTAAAAATAGCATTTTCTTTAAATATCTCAAATCCTGCTTGCTGATAAAATGCAATTGCATCCATACTCTCTAACAAGCAAGTGACTTCAATTTCTTCATATTTCTTGAAACACACTTCAAGTGCCTCTCTTAAAAATATCTTACCAAAATTCTTAAAATTCGCCTCATCTGAAGTGAAAAAAATATCAAATGTATTGTCTTTTGTACTCATAAATCCAAGTACATCATCATCTCTGAGTAAAATCAATGTTTGGTCGCTATTTTTTAAAATTTCGCACATATCTTGAATGACAGATAAAATTTTTGCTTCATCCATAAAATTATGGCGTTTTCTAAAATACTTTTCCCAACTCTTCAGAAGTTTCTCTAAATTTTGAGCATTCATCTGGCTTGCGTATATAGTTTGAATCTCATAATCTTGCTCCAATAATTCCAAACTCACCTTACCAAACTCTTGAGCCTGTGCAGGAATAACGCGTCCGCCAAAAAAATCTGCAATGTATTGCATTCCATAACAAATCCCAAGTACTGGAACTCCAAGTCCAAAAATCTTGCTATCAGGCTTATAGGCTCCCTCTTCATATACACTTGCAGGTCCCCCACTCAAAATAATTCCCTTAGGATGTTTTGCTTTGATATTCTCAAATGTCTCAAAATACGGGACAATTTCGGCATAAACACCACATTCACGAAGCCTTCTTGCAATAAGCTGTGTGTATTGACTTCCAAAATCCAAGACTAAAATTTCAACCCTATCCATAAAAACCTTTCATTTATTTCATAATCATCTTTGAAATCATATCAAAACTTCCAAAAATTAACTTCTTTTATCAAATTACAAAATGAAACAAAAATATAATTTTAAAAATGACCTTACAAACAAAACTATTGAATTTTCAGAAAAATCTTCTATTGATAACACAATCAAAACAGATGTACTATGACCCTCAAAAAGATTCCATATTTTTTCAACTATAGTCTGCTTAGTTTTGCTTATCCTATAGCACAAAAGCTCATTTATCCTCACAAATAGCCTAAAATATCTTTGAGTGGAGTTATGAACACACCAACAGATTTTGGGAATAAAAATTTTAGAATGCAGCTATACTATGGCAAGAATGATTGCAAAATATATATTGCAATACTTTTATTTTCTAACAATTTACACAGGAAGAATCGGCAGAAAATTGAGGATTGAAATAAATCCTCAATGAATAAAATTCAAATCAAATCATTCAAATCGAAATTTTCTAAATCTCTTATTCGTCATCAGTGGCATAGCCATCAGTAGCGTGTGCCTTTAAATATTGGATAATGATATCTGCTTCCTTATCCGTTGGCATTGCAAAGGCTCTCATTGTCGTAAAAAGTCCATCCCATTCCATCATATTATGCTCTTTTGGAGCGTGAGCAGCATGGCACATCGAACACGTATCATAATAGAGAAATTCAGCATCTGCCCAAGCTTCAGCTTGACTTTTATTCAATTCATTTTTTGGAAGAGAAACCTCAAGTGTATCTGAATTCACTTCACCAGTTTTGAGAGTTATAAAAGGCAATTCAAGATTTTTTGTTCCATAAAGAGTCTTTTTATCCCCTGCCTTGAGATAACCTTTAACTTTAATAACAATTTTTCCCCCTGCCTCACCGACTTGCTCACCTGGCGTACCTCTGACTATTGTCCCAATCACATTTTTACCATCTTTATCATAGGCATTGGTATTATCCATCACATAAAGTGTTTGTGCACATAAAGAATAAGTTAAAAAAGTAAAGATCAAAGAAATTTTTTTCATAGTTATGCTCCTATAATTTCAGGCACAGAAATTGATCGATAAGGTCTGACAACCTCATCTTTTCCAAGTTTTTTAATCGCCACTAAAGCCGTATTCACTGATGTCGCTTGTGCCATTTGACTTGTAGGACGAGAAGAAGTCAAAACATTAACGTGACCAGCATTACATCTAGGTTTTTTTGCCTTAGGTTCTTCAGGATCATACCACGCTCCTTCTTGAATCGCTACAACTCCAGGACGAATATTATCACTCACAAGAGCCCCTGCAAGTAATCGCCCTCTACCATTAAAGACCTCAATAATTTCACCGTGCTTGATACCTAATTTTTGAGCATCTTTTGTATTAATCATTACAGGCTCGCGTCCTTGAATTTTATAAACATCCCGAACCCAAGTATTATCAAGCTGAGAATGGACACGGTATCTAGGATGTGGAGAAAGCAAATGAAAAGGGTATTTTTTTGCCTCTTTTGCTCCCAGCCATTCTGCAGGTTCAAGCCATACTGGATAACCCTTAAAATCAGGAAGATTATAAGAAGCAAATTTTTCAGAATAAATCTGTATTTTTCCACTCTCTGTAGCAAGCTTATTAGCAACTGGATCAGCACGAAATTCAGAGTGACGAACATATTTTCTAGCTTCTTCAGGAATATCAAATTCCACATACCCATCTTTCCAGAATTGATCAAATTCTTTAAATACAGGGCCGTCGCTTTTTTCATAAAATCCCTTAATCCACTCTATATAAGTCTTGCCTCCTGTATAACGCTTTTCTACTTTTTCTCCACCAAGCCTCAAAGCCAAAAGTCTAAAAATTTCAAAATCATCTTTTGATTCATAAACAGGTTCGATTACTTTTTTCATCGCATAAATAACATTTCTAGAATATGTGCCTCCAGAAGTGATATCATCTCTTTCAAGGGTACAAGTCGAAGGAAAAACAATATCAGACATTTTAGCCAGTGGAGTCCACCAAGGCTCATGTACTACGACTGTATCTACACTCCTAAGGGCTTCAATAAGTTCATTAGTATTAGGATGATGTCCAAGCAAAGACGCCCCGCACATATAAACCATATCAACTTTTGGAAGTTTGATTTTTTTACCCTTAAAATTGATTTCTTTTCCTGGATTCAAAATAGCTTCTGAAATTCGAGAGGCAGGGATTGAGCTTTCAACCCGATTTCTTCCTTGAGAAAGACCAGGAGTTGTTCGATAACCTGAATATGCTTGTCCGCCTCCTCCATAATGCATTGAGAAGCCAAACCCACCACCTGGAAGTCCGATTTGCCCAATCATACTTGCAAGAGCAATCAATGCCCAATCAGCCTGCTCACCATGTTGAGCTCTCTGCATTGCCCAATTGCCCGCCAAAAAGGTTCTAGTAGAAACAAACAAATCAGCCAATTCTTTAATTTTAGATGCAGGAACTTCAGTAATTTGGGCTGCCCATTCTAGAGTTTTAGGCGTATTATCCCCTGATTTTCCAAGTAAATAAGGTAAAAACTTATCAAATCCATCGGTATATTTTTCAATAAATTTTTTATCATATTTTCCAGATGTATAAAGATAATTCATCATTCCAAGCATCAACGCTACATCCGTATTAGGACGAATTTTTATCCATTCTGCTCCAAACATTTGTGCAGTTTCAGTATAAATGGGATCAATGGAGATAAATTTAATCCCTGCTTTTTTATATTTGGGGTAATAATCATCATTAACATGATTAGGAACAACATAATCAATTCGATTACATTTAAACAAGTCAGTTCCCCACATTACATAAACCTTGCAATTGGCAATCATTTCTTCATGGGCAGTTTGCAATGAATACACTTCCATATCACCCATAATGGTTGGATTAACTCTTCCTGCAGCTCCATTGCTATATTCTCCATCCGTTCCTATAGCTCCCCCTAAAGTTGTGTTAAAAAATCTTCCGGCTACAATGTTTGAGTTATGAAGTCGTCCAACATGTCCCCATCCTCCATAACTCCCATTATAAATATTTTCTCTAGGGATTTCTTTGAGTTTTTTTGCAACAAGATCAAGTGCAACATCCCAACTCACACGAACAAATTCTTCTTTACCGCGCATATTTTTATTGTTTTTTTTGCCTTCCAAGTAACTTTTTCTAACGCAAGGATATTTGACTCTCGTATCAGAATATACCCTATCAATCATTGCTTTAATCATAATAGAGGGGTTGGCATCAGTTTTTTGAGGAATAATATCTTTAATGATACCATCTTCCACTTTAGCTATAAAAGGTCCGAAATGTGTCGCATGAGGAATCATTTCGGTTTTCTTGAATACCCCGACAGCCTGAAGAGGCGATGAACATAACGCACTCAAAGATGCTATTCCTGCAGTTCCTTTCAGCATACTTCGTCTTGAAAGAGCCATAGAATCTCCTTGTTTTATTTAAGATAGTTATGATTATATCGATAATTCGGTTAAAAAATATAAATAATGGTTATATAAATATATATATAAAGTGTTTTATGGACATTTAAAATAATTGCTTTGTGATATTTATAAAAAAAATTAATTTTTTATTTATTATCTATTTTGTTTAAAAATCATTCTTCCCAAATTAAAATCTAAATAGTTCGCAACAACATTGCATTTAATCTTAAAAAGCAAAAAAATCCGAGAATCCTCTTTCGATTCCAAACATTCAAAGTTTCCCATTCCTTTTGCCAGAATAATATCAGCTTCATCAAAAAGTTTTTGGGCAATGGGTGAAGCAAATTCATAAATAAAACCTGGACTTTTTACACCACTATCAACAACTTCACAAAGATCAAATATATTTTTACATTCTGAATGAAAAATCAAATCATTCAAAGTAATATCATTAATAATCGGAATACCTCTGACAAAATAAATGATTCTCAAATCAGGATAATGTGTTTTGAGCGTTTTAATCAGAATCTCATCAAATAAATTCTCTCCAGCATTATCCCCAATATAAACAAGAGTTCTTGAATGCTCCAACTTATCCATAAAAGGCTTCAAATCAAAGATTGCAAAATCCAAATGATCCAAATTAAAAATTTGTTTGTTGATATCAAAACTTGTAGCACTTCCATAATCAATAACATTTCCCAATGCAGCAATATGAATCGCCCATTCAAGTTCTGAAAAAACATCAGGAAAAAAAGGTTTATCACAAAGAAGCCTATCTGTTATGTGTTTGGCTTTTTGAATACAATCGGCTTTAATATTTTGGTAAATATCAGGATTTCCTGTTATGGAAGCTATAGTACCATAAACTTTGGTAGCAAGTTGTGGAGGAGGAGCTTGCACATTTTGCGATGATTGGAGTGCCAAATCAGTAGCACTTAAAGTTTTTTGGATAATTTTATCAGGCTGCGAAGTCAGCTTCATTACATATGAAGCTTGATTAGCTAAACATAACAAACACTCTTTTTTAGTCTTCATTTTGCCCGCCTCCACTCAGGCTAGAAACCTTACCCCACATTAAGCGATATTTTCTTTTCATAAATTCAATTTCTTCACGTGCGCTCTGAAGCTCATTTCTCATCGTTTCAATTGTTTTTTTATCATCATCATAAACTTCTTGCATTGAAATCAAGGCATCTTTAAGAAAAACATTTTCATTTTTAAAAGCACTGATGGTTTCATCTTTTGCTGCAACCACCTTATCATGTAATCCTAATATCGTGCTGATGGTCTTTTCCACAAAAATAGGGTCTAAAACGTTCCCATTCATATCTGCAGATACAAGATTATTTTCAACTCTTTTAATGATTGCATTTGTCCCGCTTGTAGCATCAATAAGTATTTTTCCGTTTTGAGTTTTGCTTTGAATAATACCTTCTTCAATTAGCTTCAAAACTCTCTTTTCTTCAATACCTGAAAGCTTGATAAATTCCTCTACACTCAACCAAGTTGTATTTGGAGATATTTTATTATCCATTCAATCCTCTCAATCCTCATTTATTAATTATACCAAACCTGATAAATGCAACCAATTCAAAATCAAATATTAGTCTTACAATTTATGCCCCTATGCCCCACGCAATTTTTTAACAGCTTTTTTCAAACTATCTGTAAGATATTCAATATCCTCTAAAGAATGCGTATAATGTAAACTGACTCGCAACCATCCGGGTTTTTCTTCCAAATCTTGCGAACTCATATCTTTCATCTCAAGCAAATCGTGTCCGTAAGGACCTGCACAGCTACATCCTGCTCGAGTCTCTATAGAATAAACATTGCTTAAAAGATAAGCGAGATCATAAGGTGAGACACCCCCAACGTTAAAAGACACGATACCTAATCTATCTGCGTCCAAATTCCCATATATTCTGACAGCAGGAATTGAAGCAAGTTCATAGAGAAAAGCTTGAGTTAAAATATGCTCTCTGCGCCTGATGGCCTCCAAAGAATACTCATCCCGGAGCATATAGGCAAGTGCGCTCTTATATGTCTGGAGAAGTCCAGGCGTCCCTGCTTCTTCTCTGATTTGAACATCTTCAAAATATTCTTGGGTTTTTCTATTTGCATACTTGATCACACCCCCTCCCCCAAAACTTGGTGGGATGTCTGTATCTACAAGATATTTTCTGATTCCAAGCAATCCATTTGTCCCAACTCCCCCTAAAAGCTTATGCGCAGAAAGAAAACAGGCATCAAAAAGATTAGCATCAATATTTCCATACGCAGAAAAACTTGCCATATCAAAACCCAAAACAGCACCATATTTCTTACATAAAGCACTGATTTCCTTGTGCGGCGAAATAATACCGGTTACATTTGAAGCTGCGCTAAAAGAGGCATAAATATTCTGATCGCATTGAAGATATTTTTGAAAAATTTTTAAATCCAATAATCCTTCCGTATCTAAGGGGACTCTTTGAACATTACAAAGCCCTTCTCTCCAACTGATTTCATTGGAATGGTGTTCATAAGGACCTATCAATACTTTAGGCAAAGTTAAACCCTTGATTTTGTTAAAGAGAAAATGTTTTGTTTTTGAGGGAATATAAATTCCCAATATTTCTTGGAATCTCTTAATTGCTCCAGTGGCCCCAAACCCTGCGCAAATAATCGCAAAATCTTCGCCCAATCCTAGACTTTTTTTTAAACTCTCTTTGCTTCTTTCATAGACTGCCCACATTAAAGATGCGTGACTTGAGGCTTCAGAATGCGTATTAGCATAGTAGGGTAATAGTTTTTTTACGCGTTTTTCCACAAGCATACTCGCCAATCCTGAAGCTGTCCAATCAAAATAGCGAACACCTTTTTTTAAGATAATACTTTGACGCAGTTGTTCTAATTTATCGATATCAGGATTCAAAAGCGGTGCAAAAAAACTCTCTAACATTTCATTCTTGCGCAACATTTTAAAACCTTCAAATCAAATCAGGCCATTTTAATTTGGCTCCCCCAAGAATATGAAAATGCAAATGAGGTACTTCTTGACCTCCATCTGTTCCAGTATTTGTAATCAAGCGATACCCTTTGTCTTTAATGCCAAGCTCCTCAACAACCTCTAAAATAAAATCACTCATCTCAGCCATCAAATCCGGTGTTATTTCATTAAAATCCCTGATATTCTTTTTAGGAATTGCAAGCACGTGGATAGGAGCTTTTGGAGCTATATCGTGAAAAGCTAAAAATTTTGAATTTTCTAGAACTTTTTTGCACGGAATCTCTCCGGCAACAATTTTTTCAAATATGTTCATTTTTTCTCCAAATCTTAAATTTTTCAAAATTATATCTCTTAATTAAAGCAAATACGCTAAAAATTTATATCACAATTTCAAGCAATGGAAAATAACGAAGAATCTTATTTCACTTAAAAGAATTTAAAACTTTTTAAGATGTCTAGCACTTATACAACGGACAGAATCGATAAAAATCATCAATCCTTATTATTGATGAATTTTTTGATCTGATTTTAATGTTTAAAAGTCATAGTCAATTTCTTTCTTATAAAACAAAACCTATAGAAATCAAGAAGGCACCTTTAATTAAGCTTTTAGATGAATTTTCTTTTGGAGAAAATTCAAATCTATCAGAATTCTCAGCAGTGATTTGAGGATTTAGATTGGAATAAGGGATATAGCCTAATCTTACAAAATAATTAGTTGTTCCATCGTTATTAAAACCTACTACCCCGAGATATACAGACCAATTGTTTATCAAACCTCCGACATCAAACTCAGTCCCGCCAAATACTCCAAATTTATTACTGAATTGATACATAGCATCCAAAGCTAACGGGATGGTATAGCTTCCTGACTTTTTGTCATCATCAACAAGTCTTATCTCATAACCTATACCGATTCGGGCACCAACTGCAAAATGTTCTGTAAATCTATAAAGCGGACCTGCCGAAATAATGAAATTTAAAAATACACTACTGGTATCATTTGATGAAAAAAATTTCATACCCCAATCCATACCACCATAAGCGGTAAAACCCGGTTTCCATCTTTCTTTTTTTGAGGGTACTTGTTTCTCTTTGGTTTCATTTTCAATTACAGAATCTTGATTTTCAATCTCAGGTTTTATTTCTATAGGAGCTTCAGCACTAGTTGAATTCTTTGTTTCTTGTTTAGAAGTTTCTTGGGAATATATCACCCCATTAAAACATAAACAAACTAAAAAAACTGAAAGCAGTCTCTTCATTTCTTTCCTTTACAAATCAACAAACAAATCTTAATAAATTTTTATAAGCATACAACAAAAAAACCCTATCCTTTAACATTCTTTATATTCTAACGCTTTCTTTCTTGCCTGTAAAAGAGAAAATTGAGGATAAGAGCCAATTGTAATGACTTTTCTTTGTTTTTGATAGGTAAGCGAATTTGAAAAACTTTTAAACCACTGCTTCTTATCAATAATCTTAACCCATTACCATCAAATAAAAAATAATTCTTTTCTTTGGGTTTGGCATTTTTAATTTTAAAATCAGTCAAGTCTAATCCCCTTGTTTAGCAGGTAAACCCAACCAAGTGGTTACCAAAAATAGCGTTTTTTGAATTATATCCAAATTGGTAACCACTTTTTAATGGTTGTAATATACTACGAAATGACTATGAATTACTATGGAAAAAGAAGAGATTGTGGTGGAGCTGTGGGGAATTGAACCCCAGTCCAAAAACCATACCCAACAAGAGCATCTACATGCTTAGATAGGATTGAAAAATCTTTTCACTTAAACGCTCAATCCCCAAAGCATTATAAGCGAGCAACCAAAATCTTTCCCTATAAACAAGGTGTTTTATAGAGGCATCTAGCGTGATGATGATCAAACCGATGAGCTAGCATCATTCGGAAAGACCAGCTCCTAAGAGTAAGTTAAACTCACGCGACTTTTGCGTAAGCTGGAGCGTAATTTGTATTGTTTGCGTTTATTTTCTGTGCAGTTTTACAGCGTGCAGCTGGCATGCAACCCAAGCGATACGGCTCCTGTCGAAGCCATTTCAGCCCCATTATTCCCATTATTATTGAGACATACGATTATATCCAAATTTCATTATCTATTGATGGATAATATCAATATCATCACTAGGCACAAAGACAAAATCGCTATCTTTAAGAGGGATATTCATTCGAACATTTTTAAATTCAATCCGAACTTCATTTCCAAATTCGTCGTTAAATTCAAGCAAATAAGGTTTTTTATCTTTGAAAGTCAAAAAATATGAAGTTTTTCCGATCACAGAAAGATACCGTCCATCTTTTCCTAAAACTGCGGTTTTGATAATGGAAAGAAAATCGGCTTTCTCTTCCAAATGCGTGATAGTGGCCTGATAAAGATTGGGTTCATAAACAATCACATTTTGAGCATTGATATAAATTTCTTTTTTCAAAGGCTTCAAATAGGTCCATTTTGCCAAATTAGGTACTTTTGCTTCAATATTACCCTCATAGGAAATTTTTCCCTCATTTTCACTAGAAACATTTTGAACAAAATCTGCCCAAAAACTTTTAATATTCTCTCCTGCCCCATAAAGAGCATTTACAAGCATCAATAAAATCAACACTTTCAATAGATGCATCATTTACCCCGATTTTACTTTAGTTTAAAGAAATTTTATTGTAACTATGTTAGAATTCAGGTTAGCTTAAAATTGAAAAACACGAGGATAAATCCAAATGATACAAACATTGATAGGAAAAATCATCGGCACAAGAAACGATAAACTGGTCAAAAAATACCAGAAACGCGTTCAAGCCATCAATGCCTTAGAATCTAAATATCAGACAATGGATGATGAAAAACTTAAGGCTGAATTTTCTGAGCTTAAGGCAATGGTTCAAAATAAAGAAAAAACTCTTGATGAGGTTTTGGAAGCCAGTTTTGCCATTACTCGAGAAGCTTCCAAAAGAGTTTTAAATATGCGTCACTTTGATGTGCAGCTTATTGGAGGAATGGTCTTAAATGATGGGAAGATAGCCGAAATGAAAACGGGCGAAGGAAAAACGTTAGTGGCAACCTTAGCAGTAGCTCTAAATGCAATGTGTGCCAAAAGTGTTCATGTTGTCACCGTTAATGATTATCTAGCAAATCGCGATGCCAAAGAAATGGAGCCTCTTTACAATTTCTTGGGTTATAGTATTGGTGTGATAACAGCTGAAGTCAAAGACGATGGAAAAAGGCTTGATACATATGCCAATAACATCGTTTATGGAACCAATAACGAATTTGGATTTGATTATTTACGTGACAATATGAAGTATTCTTTGGATCAAAAAGTTCAAAAAGAACATTTTTTTGCAATTATAGACGAAGTAGATTCAATTCTGATTGATGAGGCTAGAACACCTTTAATTATCTCTGGTCCTGTCAATCGAAAAATGGAAAATTACGAATCTGCTGATAAGGTCGCCCAAAAACTTAAACCCAAAGACGATTTCAGCATCGATGAGAAAAATCGCATCATTCTTATCACTGAAAATGGTATCAAAAAAGCCGAAGAACTCTTTGGAATTGAAAATTTATATAGCATTGAAAATGCTGCACTTTCCCATCATCTTGATCAAGCCCTTAAGGCAAATTATCTCTTTGCTAAAGATAAAGACTATGTAGTTCAAGAAGGTGAAGTCATTATCGTTGATGAATTTACAGGCAGACTAAGCGAAGGACGCCGTTTTAGCGAAGGCTTACACCAAGCTCTTGAAGCCAAAGAGGGCGTGAAGATAAAAGAAGAAAGCCAGACTTTAGCAGATATCACGTTTCAAAATTACTTTAGACTTTATGAAAAACTCTCAGGTATGACAGGCACTGCACAAACTGAAGCAAGTGAATTTTTGCAGATTTACAATTTAGAAGTTGTCTCCATACCAACCAATGTTCCTATCAAGAGAAAAGATCTCAATGATCTCATCTATAAAAGCGAAGAAGAAAAATTTGAAGCCGTCATCAAAAAAATCAAAGAACTTCACACCAAAGGACAACCCGTATTGGTAGGAACAGCAAGCATTGAAAAAAGCGAAGTCTTGCACCATCTTCTTCAAAAACAACGTATTCCCCATACCGTTCTAAACGCAAAACAACACACAAAAGAAGCTGAAATCATTAAAGATGCCGGCAAAAAAGGAGCGGTTACTATTGCCACAAATATGGCAGGAAGAGGCGTGGATATAAAACTTGAAGAAGAAATCAAAGAACTTGGCGGTCTTTACATTATTGGTACAGAAAGGCACGAAAGTCGCAGAATCGATAATCAACTTCGCGGAAGAAGCGGGAGACAGGGCGATCCTGGAATCAGTCAATTTTATCTCAGCTTAGAAGATCCGCTTCTTAGAATATTTGGTAGCGATAAAATCAAAGGCGTAATGGAAAGATTGGGATTAAAAAACGGCGAACATATTGAATCGGGACTTGTGACTCGTTCCGTGGAAAATGCCCAGAAAAAAGTAGAAAATTTGCATTTTGAATCAAGAAAACATCTTTTGGAATATGACGACGTGGCTAATGAACAACGAAAAACCGTCTATAAGTTTAGAAATGAACTTTTAGATCCCAATTACAACATTAGCACACGCATTGAAGAAAATCGTGCATATACTCTCTCTCAAAGTCTTGCTAAAACTCAAGCGTTTAAAAATCAAGATATTCAAAATGCAGATATAGAAACCCTAAAAGCAATCATCAAAGAAGATTTTGGAACTGATCTCCAAATGAATGAATCAGACGTGCTTGATGATGAAGCTATATACCGCTTCATTCTCGAAAAAATTACCCAAGCTTATGATAAAAAAATGTCTTCTTTAGAACCTGAACAAAAAAATGAAATTGAAAGAATTATCTATTTACAAGTCCTTGATAACGCTTGGAGAGAACACTTATATACAATGGATAACCTCAAAACCGGAATCGGACTGAGAGGCTATAATCAAAAAGATCCTTTGGTGGAATATAAAAAAGAAAGTTACAATCTGTTTTTAGAGTTGATTGATTCGATAAAATCAGAAGCTATCAAAACTCTCCATATCATTCAATTCCAAGCTGAAGACACCAATCAAAAAGCACAAGATTCTACACAAAAAATCCTTGAAGAACTTGAACAATCTCAAGAAGAGCTTGATTACAATACCGATGAAATAGAACTTGATATCAATCCCAAAAAAATATCCCGAAATGAGTTATGTCCGTGCGGGAGCGGAAAAAAATATAAGCAATGTCACGGAAAAAGCGGTCCAAAAAAAGGATTGCTGGCAAAAAATGCTTAATACCGCAACTCTAAGCAAATTTTTAATCAAACGCTATCTACGCTTTGACAAAAGCCAACCTTTCATTTCTATCACTGCTATCCTTGCATTTTTAGGTGTTGGAGTGGGCGTGATGGTACTGATTGTGGCAATGGCGATTATGAACGGAATGACAAAGGAGTTTGAAAAAAAACTCTTTGTTATGAACTACCCCCTTACCCTATTTGCGACGAGTAGCAAAGGGATCTCTGAAAAAGTTCTTGAAGCATTGGAAAATAAATTTCCTGATCTCTCTTTCAGCCCCTATCTAAGAATACAATCGGTTGCAAGAGCTAATGGAATAATGTCTGCAGGCATTGTTTTTGGAGTAGATATTCAAAGAGAAGCCAAAATTAATGAAGTATTTGCAAAAGCACTTACCAAAACAAATATTTCAGATTTTCATAAAAATAAGTTTTCTGTCATTGTCGGAGAAGGGCTTAAGGATTTGTTATTGCTCCAAAATGATTCCAAAATTAGCCTATTTTTCACAAAACTTGAGCCAACTGGGCTAACCTTTTCGCCCATTATGAAAAGATTTGATGTGAAAGGTTTTTTTGATTCAGGTCTCAAAGCATATGACACAAGCTACATTTATACCAATCTTTCAGCAATTGCTGCCATTAAAAACATTGATTCTAAAACCTATGATGGGATCCATATTTTTTCCCTCAAGCCAATGGAAGACATTACCAAAATCAAGCAAGCCCTTTTAGAAATTCCCAATTATGGCATAGGAATTGAAGGTTGGTGGCAACAAAACGGAAATTTCTTTTCAGCGATGGCATTAGAAAAAAGAGCCTTATTTATTGTATTGATGTTAATTATTCTGATGGCTTCATTAAATATCATCAGTTCTTTATTAATGGTAATTATGAACAGACGCAAAGAAATTGCACTCCTTCTAAGTTTGGGAGCGACTTCTGCTGAAATTAAAAAAACATTTTTTTGGCTTGGAAACTGCATTGGAATTGGAGGCATTTTATTGGGCGTAATCTTGTCCATCATAGTCTTATATATTCTGGCAACTTTCCCTATTATTTCCTTGCCTGCAGATGTTTATGGCATTACCAAACTCCCTATCGATCTCTCTCTTACAGATTTTTTTTCTACCATCATCGGAGCGGTTATAATCGTTTTCATTTCATCTTATTACCCTGCAAAAAAAGCTTCTAATATTGATTCTTTATCTGTTTTGAGGAATGAGTGACATCGTTTTAATTGTTTTTAAGCTTAACTAGCTTACTATTACAACACTTTAAGTATGTAAGTTTGAGTTCTTATTGGTATTTTCACATTCCTGATTCCTCAGCCTACACAATTAAAGAATAAGTGTTTGTTGAGGTTCGCCTCTAATTTTAGCATAACGGAGAATAGATTTGAAAAGTATTTATGTAGGAAATCTCGCCTATAGTGCGACCAACGAAGATATCAAAGAGCTTTTTAGCAAATACGGCAACGTAGTGTCAGTAAAGCTTGTGAGCGACAGAGAAACTGGCAGAGCAAAAGGCTTTGGTTTTGTAGAAATGGAAGACGATCAAGCCCTAAAAGCTATCAGCTCTCTTGATAACACAGAATTTATGAGCAGAACCATCAGAGTAAACGAAGCCAATCCCAAGACAAGATAATCCGCATTTGGAAGATTATTTCTTCCAATGCTCGATCATCAACTTCGCATTTTTTTGAATATCTCCTTGCCAAAGTCCCCCAATTACTGCAACCATTTCTACATCTTTTAACAAATGAATATTTTGATGATTAATCCCTCCAATCGCACAAATTGGAATACTTAACTCTTGTTTCGCTTTTTTGATAATATCTAAAGAGACTCTTTTAGCATTCGGTTTGGTTTTAGAATCAAAAAAAGCTCCAAAAGCAACATAATCCGCCCCTTCTTCTTGAGCCTTTAATGCCAATTCCAAGCGATCATAACAAGAAACTCCGATTTTTCCCTTAAAACGTTTCCTAACTTCTCTTAAAGAACAATCTTGTTCTCCAATATGAACCCCATCTGCGCCAACCTCAATAGCAAGATCAACTCTATCATTCATAACAAATAAAACGTCATTTTCAGCACAAAAACGAACAAGTTTTAAAGAAAGATTCAAAATTTCCTCATCACAATGACTCTTATCCCGAAGTTGAAAAATTTTTAATCCCCCCTTAATGGCTTGTCCCAACATTCTAAAAATCTCATCATTAGGATTTAAAATCTCATTGCTAATCCCATAAAGACCTTTAAGCAAAGCTATTCTCCAAACATCATTTTCTGCGCTCTCTCTAAAAGCTCTTTGGCACCTCTTTGGATAAAATTCTCAGCAAGTTCTCGAGCTAAAAATTCTCCATCTCCTATATTCCCTTCAATTCTATCTTGAAGAATTTCAGAACCATCAGGAAGCCCCACGATTGCATTCATATAAACCTTATTATCAGAAATTGAAGCATTCACACCGATAGGAACCTGACACCCCCCCTCCAAAGCCCTCACAAATGCCCGCTCAATATTGCAACATATAGCTGTAGGATTATGATTGAGACATTTCAATAGAGAAAATACTTCTCCGTTTTCAAGTGCCTCTACACCTAAAGCACCCTGCCCCATAGCCGGAATCATTATCTCTGTGGATATAGGCGATATATGTCTAACTTCAGAAGTATCTATACCTAAACGATTCACGCCTGCACAAGCCAAAATAATTGCGTCAAATTCTCCATTTTCAAGTTTTTTAAGCCTTGTTTGCACATTCCCACGCAAACTTTGGGTATCCAAATCAGGTCTAAAGGCTTTGATTTGCATTGAACGTCTCAAAGAAGTTGTACCGACTTTTGCCCCTATTGGCAAAGCTTTAATATCACAATACCGATGACTCAAAAAACAATCCCTGACATCTTCACGCTCGGTAATACAAGCAAGCCCAAGCCCTTGAATAAAATCAACCGGAACATCTTTTAACGAATGGACTGCTAAATCAATTTTTCGATCAAGCAGCATTTCTTCAAGCTCTTTTGTAAATAATCCCTTTCCTCCAATTTTTGCAAGCGGTACATCTAAGATTTTATCACCTTTTGTTTTTACAATCTGAAGTTCGCTTAAAATTCCTAATTCACTTTGAATCCTTTGTTGGATATGCTTAGCTTGCCACAAAGCCAAAACACTACCCCGTGTCCCTATGATAAGTTTTTTCATCACTTCTCCTGCTTTAAGTTTTCATCATCAGGAATTATTTCTACATCAATGATCTCATCATCATTATTATTTTTTGGATGCTTTTTAAAAAAATAAGCGTTAGAAATTAAAAATCCCACGCATTGTAAAATAATTCCGAAAAAATCACTCAAAATACCCGGAAGTATTAAAAAAAATGCTCCAAGCATTCCAAAAAAACTACTGCTTAAAAACTCCATCGACACAATCCTGCCCTCAAAAAGTCCAGATAAGCCCTTTGCTATACTCAAACGCCCCCGAAATAAAATAAAAAATCCAAAAATTCCACTGACAATAATTTCTAAAAAATATATCCAAGCACCAAATTCTTGAACAAAAATCACAATCGAAAAAAGCTCAAGCACCAAATATAAAAAACCTCCAATGTACAAAAAGGGCATTTTTAATCTTTCTCTAAAATTTTAAGAATTTGCTCGAGCAAACCATCACAATCCAAATCTTGTTTTTGTAAATTTTTTCTATTGATAATTTCAATTTTTCCTTGTTCAAGAGTTTTACCCACAATCAACGCATATCTTGAACCAATAAGCTCAAAATCGACCATTTTAGCGCCAAATCTTAAATCCCTCTCATCAAGCAAAACATCCACGCAAGCTCCAAGCAGTTCTTCATAAATTTTATGAGCAAAAAGATTTTGTTTCTCATCTTTTATATTGGAAATGATAATACTCAAATCAAAAGGCGCGCTCGCTCTTGTCCAAATGCACCCTTTAGAGTCGCTTTTTTGCTCCAAAATAGCTGGTAGCAAACGACTTACCCCAATACCATAGCACCCCATTTCAAAAGGAATACTTTTCCCATCCCGATCAAGAAAAACAGCCCCTAAAGCCTTTGAATACTTTTGCCCGAGCTTAAAAATATGCCCGACTTCAATGCCTTTTTTATAATCAAGCCTTCCTCCACAACAAAGACATTGATCCCCTGCTTTGACCTCGACAATATCGTCATAAATCAAACCCTCAAATGAACTCAAATCCACACCAACAAAATGGTAATCTTTCTCATTAGCACCACAAATCAAATCACGTTCTTCTCTCAAATCTGCATCAAAAACAATATAACGTGCATTTGTAATATTCTTTAAAGCATAAGGACCAATAAATCCAGGCTTAAGCCCCAAACTCTCTATTTCATCGGCAGTGGCATCTACAAGCTCCAAAGCATCTGCGCCTAATTTGTTAATAGCGTTCAAGGCTTTGGTAATCTCAAGATTATCATCTCCTCTTAGGAAAAAATAAACCAATTCTGGATTTTTATTTGCAGAAGAATCAAAAATAGCCTTTCTAACCACTGCCTTCAGAGTAAAAAACTTATCGACTTTAAAAAAATCTGCAAGCTTTTCAATCGTCGAAACATTGGGGGTGTAAAATTTTGCAAAGGAAGCCTTAGGTGCATTTTCAGGCTCAAGACGCTTCGATCGTTTGGCCGCTTCAATATTAGCTGCATAATCGCAATTTTGACAAACAACAATCGTATCTTCGCCACATTCTGCCAATACCATAAATTCCTTACTGCCACTTCCTCCGATAGCCCCACTATCAGCATCTACAACCCTAAAATCAAGTCCCAAAGCCTGAAAAATATTCCGATAGGTTTTCTCCATCAGCTCAAATTCTCTCTCCAAATCCTGCTTACTTGCGTGAAAACTATAAGCATCTTTCATAATAAATTCTCGTGCTCGCATCAGTCCAAATCTAGGTCTAAGCTCATCTCGAAACTTCGTATGAATCTGATAGAGATTAAGCGGAAGTTGCTTATAACTTGTCACATAAGATTTTACAATTTCTGTAACGCTTTCTTCGTGCGTAGGACCTAAAACAAATTCGTTTTCTTTTCTATCTTTAAATCTCAAGAGTTCTTTGCCGTATTTCTCATATCTCCCACTCTCTTTCCAAATATCAGCAGGAATCACAAATCCCATCATAATTTCTTGGGCACCAGAACGATTCATCTCTCTTTTTATAATTTGAGAAATTTTATCCAATACCTTTTTTCCAAGCGGCAAAAAATTATAAATCCCACTCCCGATCTGATGGATAAAACCGGCGCGAATTAAAAATTGATGGCTTTTAAGTACGGCGTCTTTTGGTGTTTCCTTAGCCGTTGGAATAAAAATCTTGGAAAATAGCATTTAAATCCTTTTAGTTCAAAATTGTGTCATATTCGCATTTATAACGATTGATAAGTATCACTTCATCATCAATGTTAAAAACGCTCTTGATAGCTTCAATGATAGGATCAGCCTCTTGTGTATCTGAAAATTTTTTAATATTAATCGTAGGCTGGTGCAAAAATGCGTTAAAGGCACTGTGAAGAATCTTTGCAACATTCTCTTGATATTCCTTAGGAAGAAAACCTTTTTTTACCGCCCTATCCAATTCTTTTAAAGAAGCGTCTTTGGCTAAATCTCGCAATTTTTTAATCAAAGGCTCCACGCCCAAACTTTGCAGCCATTTGAAAAATTCCAACGTATAAATCCCTATGACCTCATAAGCTTTAGTCGTGTTTCTTTTCCTGTTGGCAATATTTTCATAAACAACTTGTTCCAAATCATCAACAGTGAATAAAAAAATTTCATTGACATTGGGTTTTTCAATATCTCTAGGAACTGCCAAATCAAACCAAAAACGCTTGAAATTGGTAAGTTCAATCATTGAATTTAAAATAATCGGATAAGATGAAGAAGTAGCCGAAAATAAAAGGGGGTATTGATTGATAAGAGTGGGAAGCTCTGAAAAATTCCCTACCTCCACCATTTTGCCATATTCATTATTAAGCTCGTGTGCAAGCCCAAGTGCTCTTTGTTTATTGCGATTAAGCAATAAAATGCGATAACCACAGGCAAGCAAATGTTTGCTTGCTAAAGTGCCTATCTCACCTACCCCCACAACAATGGCAATCTTGTCTTTTATCTCACTTTGTTCAAGCATTGCATTAGCCTCTTTAACAGCTACCGATGCAACAGAAACCGCGTTTTGTGAAATTTGCGTAGAATTCCTTACTTGAGCTGCACATCGAAATGCAAAATGAATCAGTCGGGTTAAATTTTTACCGCAAAATCCATGATCAAAACAAAACTTATAAGCACTTTTGAGTTGTCCTGCAATCTGTGTTTCTCCAACCACAATGCTATCAAGGCTACTTGCCACACAAAATACGTGATGAACTGCCCCTTGATCAACATAAACATCTGCTACTTCTTGTAAATATTTTAAATCCACACCCTTAATCTTGGCAAACAATGCCAAAACAAAATCCTTATTATTTTCTAAATTTGAAGCATAAATATAGATTTCTACCCGATTGCAAGTTGAAAGCAAAAGCACTTCTTGGATATCAGGATTTTGGCTCTTCATCGTTTGCAAAAAAATCTTCAAATCTTCGCCTGAATCAAAGGCAAGTTTCTCCCTCATCGCAATTTCGGTATTTTTATGCGAAAAGCTGATCGCCAAATATCCCGCTGTATATTCCATCAAAACTCCCTATATATCATACTTTCAACCACTTCTTCCAATAAGCGATTGTTTTGATCCTTAATCGAAGCAATGGCCAAATTCCCGTATTTTCTAGCTTCAGCAATTACGAGCGGTATAATGTTGTATTTGTAAAAATGTTCTTTGAACCACTTTTGGGCATCTATTTTATCTTCTCTAAAATAAGAAATCAAAATTTTTCTCTGATCTTCACCAAGTGCTTCATACAACAAAATGTAAGGCAAGGTGCTTTTCCCTTCCTTGAAATCATTCATAACAGGTTTTCCAAGAATACGTTCATCTTGAGTAACATCAAGCAAATCATCGACAATTTGAAATGCAATTCCCAAATTAAGTCCGTAATCCCTATACTTTGCACTGTCCAATCCGCTTAAAATGGCTGCTGACTCAGCACTTGCAGCAATCAAAGAGGCAGTTTTATCCCGCAACATCTGAAAGTATTTTTCCTTATCTGAATTGAAGCTTTCCCCCATAAATACATCATCTATTTCTCCTCTTGAAAGCTCAACAACAGCATTTGAAATACATCTAGCCACCCTATCATCTATCTTTGTAAGCTCAAAAAATGCCTTTGAATAAAAAACATCACCTAGCATAATCGAATTCTTATTTCCAAAAACCGCATTTAAAGAAGATTGTCCTCTGCGGGTTTCTGATTCATCAATCACATCATCGTGAAGCAAAGAGGCGCTTTGGATCATCTCAATAACCGCACACAAATCGATTACTTTGGGATGATGAGGACATATGGCCAAAATAAGCTTACTTCTTAACATTTTCCCGCAAACCACTTGAGAAAAAAGATGGGAAACGTTCGGATTACCAACCTGATCCATAAAACTTCGTATTCTCTCTTGGACTTCCCCTAACATTTATCTCCCTATTGTTTTAAAAATTGAGCGTCGCCAGATATTCCCAACCACAATGAAGCAGTATTTTCTTTTTGATTAAAATCCCTAAAGGAAACGTATAAATATGAAACTTTTCCAACAGGATCATTCCCAAAAAGCTCAAGCTTAAAAGTATCTCTTTGATAATCTTTATATAAAATAAATTGATAAGGAAACTTATCATAATTCAAATGAACCACAAGACCAAAATTCTTATACAATGTCCATCTTAAAAAAAGAGGTTTTTGGACATAGTTTTTATAAACCATCCCCTTATAAAACTGATCTTTTTTTAAAACAACATTTTGATCAAAACTCCAAACTGGAGCTTTGGAAAAAACCAAAGTTGCAAAAATAAATAAATAAAAAAATTTATTCATTTTCACTCAAAATTTTAGCCATCGATTCAATAGCAATATTATTTTTTTGATGCTTGACTTTTTCTTGAAATTCCACATCTTCCTTGAGCCTCATATATAATTCTTTGAGCTTATTTTCAAGCTCAAACTCTTCAAATGCCACCTCATAAATCGCTTGCAATTCTAACATTCTTTCAAGCTCAATACCTGAAAGATTCCTGCTTGCATTGAAAATAATATCTTTCCATTTTTCAATCGGACTGCCCTCAAGCATTTCAAGATCATCAAATTTTTCCCACATTATCACTCCTTTATTCTAGCTAAAACGGCTTCCTTATGCGCACCAAGCCCTTCAAGATGGGCCAATTTAGCACAATCCTCGCCAAGCTCCAAAATAGCTTGTTTTGAAAAACTAATAATAGAGCTTTTTTTCATAAAATGCTCCGTTCCTAAAGGAGAAAAAAACTTTGCACTTCCTCCTGTAGGTAACGTATGATTAGGACCAGCAAGATAATCACCTATAGGTTCAGGTGTATTTTCACCTAAAAATATTGCACCTGCATCTTTAATTTTAGGCAAAAGCTCAAAAGGATTATACGTGAGTATCTCTAAATGTTCAGGTGCAATCTCATTGCTCAAATCAATGCATTCTTCAATATTTTTGGCAATGATAATCATCCCCCGATTAACAATGCTTTCTTCAGCAATGCTTTGACGTTGTAAAGTGCTTAAAATTTTGCGAAGATGAAAGATAGTTTCATCAGCTATTTTGGAACTTGGTGTGATTAAAATCGAGCTTGCCATCTCATCGTGTTCGGCTTGAGAGAGTAAATCGTGAGCGATATATTTAGGATTGGCACTTTCATCAGCAATAATGCCAATCTCACTAGGACCTGCAATCATATCAATAGACACTTCACCAAAAACAAGTTGTTTAGCAGTGGCAACAAAAATATTTCCTGGACCTGTTATAACATCGACTTTCTTAATCCCCTCGATGCCATAAGCCATCATCCCGATCGCACTTGCCCCACCGACTTTATAAATTGTTTTAATTTGGCATAAATGAGCTGCCCCAAGCAAAATATCATTGAGCCGATTTTCAGGAGTGGGAGTGCATACAATAATTTCTTTGACACCTGCGACGATTGCAGGAATGGCATTCATCAGCAAAGAGCTCGGATAAGCCGCTTTTCCTCCGGGTATGTAAAGACCTGCCCGCTGGACAGGAGCGATCTTTTGACCCAAAATCGTCCCATTTTCTTCCAAATCCAGCCAAGTTTTTGGCTTTTGTTTCAAATGAAAAGCATAAATCCTCTCATAAGCGGTATGCAAAGCACATTTTACATCCTCGCTCAAATTCTCATAAGCGTTTTGACACATCTGCGGAGATACGCAAATGTCCTCAAACCCAAGCGGATTCCAACGATCAAATTTTGCAATATGCTCCAAAACCGCTTTCAGTCCGCGTGAAGAAACATCATCAAGCAAACTCTGAACTTTCGTTTTGACATCTTTTATATCAAGTTTTCCTCTATCCAGCACCTGCTGAAATTTCTCCTTAAAACTCGAATCGGCAGTATTTAGTATTTTTATCATAGCAAGCCCTGTTAAATCTCATTCCAAGTATAAACAGCTTATATTATAACACAACTAAGAAGCAATGGAAGAAAACACCCCTAAAGGGGCGAAGAGAAATTAAGCTAAATGTGCCTTTAACATCCAAAGAGATTTTTGAAGCTTGGCAGTTTGATCATCTGCATAATTTGCAGTTACCTTGTCATTTTCTTTATCAGCCAATTCAGACAATTGTTTAAATTCTTTTTCAAGATATTCATAATCTTGCAAAATACCTTTAAAAACTTCATCTGATCGAAAATCTGATCGAATCTCTTCTTTTACTTTAGCAGTTTTTAGTGCCTCTGTAAGAGTGACTACAGGCTTATCTCCGATTTGTACAATCCTTTCAGCAAGATCATCAAACATATCAGCAAACTCTTCATAAATTCTTTCTGTCGCTTTATGGGTGTGATAAAAATCAGAACCCTTAACATTCCAGTGAAAATTGTGAATTTTCATAAAAAGTACGATGGAATCAGCTTGAAGCTGTTTGAGTAATTTAACGGTATTCATTTGTATGTCCTTATTTGAAAATTTTATCTTTAGATAATGTTGATTATATACCATTAATAGTAAATTAAAGTTAATCTAAATAGAGTTTGGAATCTTGATTTCAAAAACTTTCTCTCTATCTTCCAAAAGTTCAATACTTCCTCCATGAGCCTCCACAATTTGCAAAGAAAGTGAAAGTCCTAGACCATTCCCCTTGAGTTTTGTAGTCTTAAAGGGTTCAAAAAGAAGATTTTTATTTTCTACTGCTTTGCCATTATCGGCAATACGAAATACAATCTGTTCCTTATAAATATTCACATCAACTTTCACCCATCCCCTACTTTCCTCTCCTTCTTCAATTGCATCAATGGCGTTATAGACAAAATTTTGTAATACAATCCCCATTAAATTTAAATCAAAAAATGCCTCCTGCATCCCAAAATCAAACAAAAAATCTATTTGCTTGGTGTAAGTGTATTGCTCAATAGCCTCTTCCAAATCATCCTTAAGGTCATTCAAATTACACGCACTCTTTTGAATACTCACGCCTTTAGAAAAAAGTAAGGTTGCGCTAATAATCCTTTCGACCCTCCATAAAGCCTTTTGTATCTCAAAAACGATGGGTTTTGAAGCATTATCCACGCGTTTCAGCAGTGTCGATGCCAAAAGCGAAATCGATCCCACAGGATTACGGATTTCGTGAGCCAAATGTGCCGAAACTCGCCCCATAGAAGCCAGTCGCTCCTGTCGCTTTTGAAGCGTGATATCCATAGCCGTTACAATCTGTTTATTTTGAATACTGTTGCTTTGAAATAAATAGGTTTTTTCATCATAATCAACTTCGCCACTAAAATCCTGTTTTTTAGCCTCTTGAAAAATAATCTCAATCTGATTGGCCAACGTATTTTTATAAAAAAAACTACCACCATTATTGATCACCCATATCGCTTGGGGTAAAATCTCAATGACCCATTCATAAAGAGCTTTATAGTCTTTAAATTCTTTCTCAATCTTATAAGTTTGAAGTATGAACTCATTCAAAAGTCCAAGAAGCTCCTGTTTATCTTGAGAGTTAATTTTCTCAAGCACATCTTGACCTATTACTTTTTCATCAGTATCTGTAGTATCTTCAAGCTGGATGATGTTCTTATCTGAATGTTTATCGCTTGCCAAGCTGCTGCTCTTTCAAGAAATCAAACAATAGCTCACTATAGCCAAAACTCCCGCTAAGCTGCTTTGATAAAGTGTCCTTATACATTGACTGATAGATCTCTCCTCCTGGCTGCTTAGGGTAAAGTGGATCTTCAAGCTTCAAGGAAGTTTCAAGTAGAAATTTTAACAGCAAAGCTTCAAATTCATTGGTTTGCTCTTTCAAAGCCTTATCATCACCTTTTAGCCCACGTTTATCCAAAACCTTTTGAGTTTGGTAGTTATTATAAAGATTGATTGCATCTGACTTTATCATCATATCACCTCAATTTCAGCACTGATTGCGCCACTTTTTTTCATTGCTTCAAGAATGGAAATCATACTTTTGGGGCTTGCACCCATTTTTTGCAACGCTTTCACGACACTAGAAATAGTCGTAAGCTTGCCATTTGAGCTAAGCGTATTTTCTTTGGGATCAAAGTCGTTATCCCCATCAAGCTTTTGAGATTGCCCATTCAAAGGATCTTTAGTGATTTTGATAGTAATATCCCCGCTTGTAACAACCACAGGATGTACGATAATTCCCACTCCTGCCACGATAGTGCCTGATTTTTCATCAATAATAATTTTATCTCTGTTGGAATAATCTACATTCACTTCTTGAACAAGTGCGAGAAACTCTACCATACTCAACTTCTCAGGTCGTGCAATTTTAATTGTCCTAGGGTCAATAGCAACAGCGATATCAGAACCAAAAACCTCATTGAGTGTATTTTGGATTTTGATGGCATTTTGAAAATTTGACTTTTTCAAACTCAGCGTCATCCCTGTTTTATTATAAAGATCATAGCTTACCTCACGCTCTATCGTAGCCCCATTAACAACGGTTCCTGAAAGAAGATTTTGTGAGCTTCCCAAAGCTACAGCTCCTTGAGCAATGGCGTAAATATTTCCATCGACTGCAGTCAATGGTGTCATCACAAGCGTCCCACCCTCAATAGATTTTGCATCACCTATAGAAGATATCTGTATGTCGATCTTATCCCCCTGTCTCCCAAACGAAGGTAAAGAAGCTGTAATCATTACTGCTGCGACATTCTTGGATTTGATGTCTTCAGGAGAAATTTTTACATTCACGCTCTCAAGCATATTTGCTACCGATTGCATCGTAAATTTTGAACTCGTCTTATCTCCTGTCCCATTTAGTCCGATCACTAAGCCGTAACCGATGAGCTGATTATCCCTCACCCCTACAATATTAGCAATATCACCTATTTTCTCCGCCTGCAGTTTCAAGCCAAATAAGCATACTAAAAAACACACTAGAAAAATTCCGCTTGAGTGCCTTTGAAATACCATAAAGCTCTCTCCTTTAAAATCATAAACTCTACTCCAAAAAGCAACAAACATTCCATATTTTCAAAAATTCTACAAATGCTTCGCAAAAATAAAATTTGAACGTTTTTATGTTACAATGCCACTTCTGGTTTTACGGAGTATGGCGCAGCCTGATTAGCGCGCACCCTTGGGGTGGGTGAGGTCGTGGGTTTGAATCCCGCTACTCCGACCAGTCTATAAGACTTTATAAATAAAATCCTGATTAAAATCATCAAAACTAAATTTTATGCCGATAAATCCGATATTATAAAGCAACGGTCAATACAATACAGGAGAAAATAATGAAATTTTTATCACCCCTTGTGATTGCAATCCAAATATTTTTTATAGCCTGTGATGAAATGCCCACAAGTCCGGGTAAAAAATATTGGAAAGATTTACTGGAAAAAGCTGAGAAAAACAGTAATTAAGACTTTTATCGTTATACTCTATAATCACCGATTTAGCAACCATTTTAATGTCCAATAGTGCCGCAAGACTTTAATCTTTATTTTTCTCCAAACTGCCAGCTATTTTAAGCGATCCATTCGGATTGATCAAACCATCAGCTTGATAAAGGAATGAAGCAAGTTTGAAGATGTAGTCACTATAGGCTTTAAAGATGCAATAATGATAGATGTGTGCAATCCAATCAAAATTGTCGCCACGTTTAAAGTTACATTTACCATTTCTTTTTCTTAGCATTTCCCTTGCAATGTTTCTAGCTTCCATTTTGAGCTTTGGATTTCCTTTGATGATGGCTTGATACAAAGAAGAGAAGAGATTATCTTTAAAAGCAAGTTCATCAGAACTACAAATCATATCTTCAGTACTAATATCTTTTGCTTTGGTGATGTTTTTAAGATTTTTATCTTTGATTTTACATTGAAAGCTTGGAGGATATGAACCATATGAGTCATATTCCACCTGCGCTTTAACATAATCTTTTTCACCCTTAAATACAATATTAAGTCTTCCAGTGTCGGTATCCAACCGATCATCAGCAACTAGAAGTGTGTAGAAACAATCAAAATCAATTTGTCCATTTCTTGCTTCAACGAAATTTGTCATTACTATAGAAAATACTTTCATATTCTGATTTGCAAAACTTATGCCTGATGGGAAAACAGTTGCCCCAATCGGCTGCATATTTGATAAGGTATAGGACGATGAAAGCTTGGTAAATATAGCAAAAACAGAAACGATCGGTATCAAATATCGTTATAAAATCGCATTTCTCTGCCACTTCCTCAAAATTCATCATCTCTTTTGATCACCTATTCTCTGTTTGGCTTGGCACCAAAAACCTCAGGATATGCTTTGAATGCTATAAAATATTGATATGTTTTATAGTATTCAAAGCAGTGATAATGCCCTTGTATTTTTCTCTAAAGATATTGTAGTCTCTAACATTATTTTTCCTCTTAAGGATCTCCTGATTCCAATTTCCTAGAGGACTATGAGTCAAAGAATACTTATAACTCACTTTTTTCCTCCCCTATCTTCACACTTACACTTATTACTGCTTTTCTGATATAGGCAAATACCACATAGGTATTGGCTTGCAAATCCCACTGGAGCTTCTTGAGATCTAAAAGAATACTTTCTCCAAGCTCATTATCATTGTGGCAATAATAAGTATCAAAAGAATCAAGACCAAGATCAAAAAAAATTTTCTCATCTAAGATTACATTTTCTTTTTTTAAATGAACAAAGTTGTCTAATGTTTCTATATTTTTGCCATCTTTAGAGATTTGATCTAGTTTAGCTTGAATGGCTTTGTTTTTTTCTTGAATATTCTTTTTATTTTTTCTTTGTGGTTTGTTACTTAAAGCGATATACCCCCATTTAATCAGATGCTTTTGCTCTTGAATAGTTTTAGGATCATTAACCATCATAGAACAGATAGCTCTAAGAAAAATGAAAGAATCAGTCATATTCTGCTTATCTAACACATTGTCTTCTTGAACAGGACTGGCTTCATTACCAGCTTGTGGTTTTAGGAAAACTTTTCTTTTTATAATTCTACTAACACCAAAAGAGGGGATGAAGAAAAAATTCAAATCACAAAAGATTCTCACTTTATTAAAATTTATGGGGACATTGAATATGGAGGTATGGATAAGAGGAGAACCATCAAAGAAATGAGAATAATGAATCAAGGAATCATTGCTTGGGTTGCATTGATTGTTTGGCTGGGTTTTATTTGTTGATTTATTTTGGTCAGATTCTTTATTGCTTGATTCTTTCGACAATCTTTCACTAATCTTTCTCTCAAAGTTAAATTTCATCTGAATGGATTCAGGATATGCTTCATTGTTATTTTTTTTGTTGGGAGCGAGCAAAAGGCATTCATAAATTCCCAAGAGGTCTTGATTTTTTTCTTGATTGGCATCATTCACTCCCTTGCCCGTTTTTCTTTTTTGATAAATCTCTAAACTGAGGGCTTTATAGAGATAGGTGTCTTTTTTTTGAACAGACTCATTATCTTCTTTATGGGTTTGACTCTGCTTTTCTAAAAATTCTAAAGAAGGAAAGGATTTTTCGAGATGGGTTAAGATCTCTTCTATTTTTTCTTGATTCTTTGAATAATAATTAGAGATATAAAGATAGCGGGAGTCTTTAGGAAGTTCTTCATGGGCAGAAGCTCTAAGAAAAAATGCGATGTAATCAGAATAGTCTCTTTTGGTCAAAGGATTAAAATTATCGGTTTGAGAAGAGTTGTCAGGTTGGTTAGTTATTGTCTCATAAGCTTTGAGATCGTTTTGATAACAATCAGAAATCCATCTTTTCAAGATAATAGGAAGAGTTTGAAAAAAAAGAGAATCATTCTCTTGAATAGCCTCAAAGACTTTTTTGATATTAGTAGGGATTTTATTAATTTTATCTTTGCTATAAACATTATTGACTAAAACCTCCACTAAAATAGTGGCGATGGCAGAAGCAATAACAGAAAATGCAATATAATAGGAATCCTTTTTGAACACACGAAAAAAAAATTTAATCCCCCACAACACAAACCTACTCTTCCTAAAATCTGCCGATGTTTTAGTTATATCTTCAGCCTTGGCATTACCATAGGCAATCACCACGCCTAATTTCTCTGCGTTAAAGACAAATTTGGATTCTTTTGCATTTGCTTGAAATTCTCCAAGGTTTTTTTTTACCTGATCGACCCTTTCTTGAACAACCTCAAGCATTTTTGTCGCTAACGTCAAGATATTAGAGCTTTGAGATTCAAAGGTAATTATGAAATTATTATTGGTATTAAAATTAGATTGTGTATCATTGTTACCGCTATTCATTTGTCCCCTTTATATAAGTAAATCCAATGCCCAAATCTTTCAGATTATTTTTTAATTCTCCTGCGATTCCTAAGATTATTATCGGTTCAAATTCAAACATCCTTTTAACGGCTCCATCAAATTCTTTTTCTTGTTTATTGCCACTATAATTTTTGATCCTTTCCCTACTTTCTTGATGGGAGTTTGTAATTTTATGGAATTGTTGGGGATTCAAGATGAATTTCCTTAAATGGTTCATTGTTAGATTATTTATCCAATAAATCAATTTTTTCAAATTATATCGACTCAGTTCTTTATCTTCTTTTTGCAAGGCTTCCTTTATTTCTCCTCTAAGGGCATCGATGATAAGTCGCTTTTGGGCAAGATTACTTATCGATTCTCTTTCAAAGGTAGTATAAGTCATCACTCTTTTAACAAATAAAAAACAGTGTCCTTTCACAGCTAAAGTACTTATCGGACTTTAAAACAATAGAACTCAAAACTAATACCCCCCCCCCCACAATGAGATCTTAGTTTTAATGGTTTCTCCAAATTCTTTATGATAAGCCATTGTATAGATTTCTTTCTTTGCCAACTTTATTTAATTTTGTTTTCTGTATTGATTGGTTCATTTTTTGATTATGAATATGCAATAAGCTCTATTTGAATTAATCATAGCGTTTTATTCTTAAGAAAATCTTAAACTAATGATTGCTTCTGATGACAATACATTTTGACTCCTGAGATTGATCTATAAACAAATAATCTTTCTCATTCATACATTTTAACAAGCATAGTATAGATGTCATTCTTTGGTTTGCCCATAATGCTTCCCCAACCTAGCTTAATGCCGTTTCTTCCCAATTTGAATGACATATGATCGCTATAGCGAATTTGCAAATATAGATCGATGGCAAACTCATTATTAGTTAAAAAAATAATACTATCCCTAAGACTCATAAATTTTGATCCCGCAGGCAAAAATTCAAGCGCTTCTTGATAGCTGATGTCTTTAATCAACACGCCGATTTTTGTTTGATAGGACTTGACTTTATCTCCTAAGATAAAAGTATTTCCGAGTGAAGAGTTTTTAATCCCCAAAAAAATTTTTTGTTTGGGATTAATGGTTATTTGATGGAGAATATTTTCAAGTATCCATATTTTTCCAAATAGATTGAAAGTGACTTGCAACACTCTTTCGATCTGTTTTTTAGGTCTGCGATGCGAAGCAATGAGAGAAGCAAAAGGCAAATAAGTTTTAGCAACTTGAGTATCCTTGAGACCCAACATTGATAAAAGCATCTTTGATATCTTGTCATCAATGTCTTTTTTGAACGATCTTGGGTAGTTTTTAATCGAAATGGTGTCGAAAAATAACCACAAGAGATAATGATGAAAAAAATCAAAAAATAGACTCCAACCTTCATTGCCATCATTATTTTTGGAAAATTTATCCAAAATATAGCTCGGAAGTTGAGAACTATTCCCATGCAATCCCATAAAATTAACAAATAATTCAAAGATGGAATTCTCGGGATTGATTTTGAGGCATTCTATATCCCTTGAAGGGTGACCCAAAGAGGGATTCACCCTTAAAAATAGATTGTCTCTATCGGTGTTTTTTAATAGCGATTCTATGAGTTTATAAAAAGAATAATCTTTGACTTTATTTTCTGTAATTACCATTTAAATTGTTGATTTTATCCCTTCGCAAGGATTGAACTCAATGGTTTGTCGCGTATTTTGGCAAAAAATTTGGAGTTCGCAAAATGAATTCGTAGAGGCAAAAAAAGATAAAAAGCGAGATACCACCAAACCAAATCTATAAATCTCTCCGATACCATAGAATTTTTCTTCATCAATAAACATCAGGCATAAAATTCCTTTTTTGGAAATTCCGTTCGTGATACGATAGATGGATTTGGATTTGATATCTGTAATGCCTTGCGAAAGTCTTTTTGAAATATTATCTGCATCTTCATTCTGAATAGTAAAATCATATGCCTGCAAGACTGAAAGAAAAGATTTTCTGTCAATAATGGTTTGGTAGTTGAGCGAAAGTACGGAAACGAGTCTCCAAAGAAGCTGTCCATCAATTTGAACAGCGTGCATTTTTGTCGGGATAGTGATATTTTTGGTCATAACATCTGCAAAAATTTTTTCGATTTGATTGATTTGACCTATCTTTAATTGCATAGGAAGATTTTTATTGCAACATAAAGTTTCTATAGAGATAGTCTCTATATCAAATCGATCAGGATCCATTAAAAAAAATGATATTTCCCGATAAGAATTTCCCTGCGAATCGTATTTATTTGCAATACTATAAAAATCGCTTAAATGCTTATTTTCAAAAAATTCAAATCTTTCAAACGATTTATAATTTTTGAGGAGTCTTCGCCCGCTTTTTGTACTTGAAGCTTGGACTTTTAAGATGTCTAAAATTTCATAATAATGAGGTTTAGTGCGGTCGATAAAAATTCGATAACCATCTTTTTGGTTGTTATTGATAATAGGTTCTGCAGAAGTCTCAAACAAATTTACGATAGGAGTGATAAAGAAATTAATATTTTCTTTTCTAGGAATACATAAGGGAGGAATTTCTTTGTTGAAAACTAGTTTTATGCTAAAGCCCTCAGTTTTAAAACTACTTAAAATATCCAAGTTTTTGATACTGACAAAATTAAACTTGTCAGGAATAAAGAAAAATTCCTGCATCAATTGAAACGCTTCAGCACCTGAATTTCTGCCATAAAAGATACTTTCATCTTCACTAAAACCTATAGGAGCAATCGAGTCATTAGGAATTCTAAATTCTTCTTCTTTTCCGACAGGAATCAGGACAATTTTTTCAAGATGGTTGAATATCCACATTAAAAGTGTCGTTGATAGATAAATGTCTAATCCCAAAAAAAGATTCAATCTATCAATCCCCAAATCACTTACAAGGGTATTTTTATGAATGAGCGTTGTTTTTATACTCAAAGCGTATTTATTGCCTGCAGTCGTTACAAATAAATCCGAAATCTTCAAGGGATATAAATGCACATCGTAAATAGTTTTAAAAGAACAGGCTACACCATCAATAGGCTCAGATTTTAGTTTTGTACCTTTTGGGATAAAAATTTTCTTCTCACTGCAATTTGGAGAAAGGCTAAATTCTTGCATAGATACAGAAGGAATGGGTGAAGTATAATTTGGCGATATAATATTAATCAAAGACTCTGCAATTGTCGGGATATTTTGATCCATTTCCTGACGGATTTTAGAGGTAAGCAAGGCTAAATTTTCAATCAATCTTTCAATATCAGGATCTTTGCTGTCATGGGATAAAAAAGGCGCAAGTTTGGGAAAGTTTTTTATAAAAAGCTCTCGCGTATGCAATAAATAATCAATTTCTTGCCTGTAATAAAGAAGCCTATCTTTATCTTCCATTTAAAGAACCTCGCAAAACCTGTTATTGCGGAAAACAATCCAAATATCAAACTCCTTGAATTTGTCTGCAACAAGAGCACATCTCAAAATAAAAGACAATTCCCAAGGGGCTGAAATATCTGAATAGCTGATAGATAAAATTTTAATTCTAGGTTCATATTCATACAGCATATTTTGAATCTCAAATCCCAAAGTACTATAAATTTCGTTGGAATCTGCACTGAATTGATTAAGCTCTGAAAATCCTAAATTCGGGACACTGATACAATCATCAACCCTTGTATTCAACAAGGAATTGATATTGTTCTTAATATCTGAAAATGTATTTTCAAAATAATTTATAGAAGCACATTGGTCATCCAAATTATGAATGATACCATCAATAAAACCCATCTACTCTTTGTCCAACTTGCCAACTAAAGATAGCTCAAAATTTGCCCCCATATATTTAAAATGAGGTCTAGCTAAGAGTTCCACTTTATACCAACCAGGTTCTCCAGGTATATCCACTACATTGACTTTTGCCCCTCTGAAAGGTCTTCTACTTCTAACTTCAGAAGGAGGATTTTCTTGGTCTGAAATATATTGCCTGAGCCAATCATTAAGCCCTTTCTCAATATCTTGTCTTTCTTTCCAACTTCCTATCTCTTCCCTTTGGAGAACTTTTAGGTAATGAGCTACCCTCGATATCAAAAATAGATAAGGGAGTTGCGTTCCAAGTCTAAAGTTAGTTTCAGCCTCTTTGCCTTCAGGAGTATTTGGAAAAATCTTTGGTTTTAATGCTGAATTTGCCGAAAAGAAAGATGCATTATTGCTTCCTCTTCGAAGGGTCAAGGTGATGAAACCATTTTCTGAAAGTTCGTATTCTCTTCTATCTGTAATCAAAACTTCTGTGGGTATTTTTGATTGAACACTACCAAAACTTTCATAAAAATACATTGGCAAATCCCTGACTTCACCGCCACTTTGAGGACCTATGATATTGCCGCACCATCGGTATTTTGCAAAACTTTCCGTTAATCTTGTGGCAAAAAGATAAACCGAGTTACCCCACAAAAGATGGTTGTGAGATGTATTCACATTTTCAATGTAATTAAAAGCTTTTACGGGATTGTTTTCAGGATCATAGGGAGATCGACTCAAAAACCTCGTTATAAGCAAACCGGTATATTTAGCATCTTCATTTTCTCTGAAACTTCTCCATCTTGTATATTGGGGTCCTTCGAGCAAAGCTTTTAAGTCTTGAATGTTTGGAAGCTCCATATAATTATCCAAACCAAAAAACTTTGCTCCCGCAGAAGTTAAAAATGGTGCGTGCGACATTGCTCCAATGGCAGCCATTTTATTTAAAAAAGTCATATCGGGATTTGACACGCCCAATTGATAATCCCCGATGATTGCTCCTATGGGTTCACCCCCAAATTGTCCATACTCTGCAGAATAAATATTTTTATAAAGCGTTGTTTTTGTAATATCGGGATTGAGTTCAAAATCTTCCAATGCTTCTTCTTTGGTCACATCAAACAAATCTATTTTGATATTTTCGTTAAAATCCGTCCTTTCTACTAAGGTATATAAACCTCTCCAAGTAGCTTCAATTTGCTGAAGATTTTCGTTGTGCAAAATTTCATCCATTTGTTTGGATAATAATTCATCAATATGGGCAATCATTTCATCCAAAACGAATTTATTGATTTTGTCAGCAACATTTTCAGACTGCACAATTTGAGAGATAAATTCAGCTACGCCTTGTTTGGCAATATTATAACTATCATCGTTCTCTAAATACTTGCTTTTTTGCATAATACTTTCTATGATCGGCGTTTCGATTGTTTCGACTTTCATCTTTAAAATCTCCTTGTTTTACTCTTTATCTTGTTCTTCTTTTGCTTTAGAAATTTCTAACAATAGTTTTTCTTTTGCTTCCTTATCGCTCAAAGCATTCAAAACGGCTTTTCTAAAATCAGGAATATTTCCCATAGGTCCTTTTAGTGCCATTAGTGATTCTCGCAAGCGCATTAGTTTTTTGAGTTCAGGGACTTGTCGGACAATATTATCAGGCGAAAAATCTTTTATGCTTGAAATTTTTAGATTAATATTCATTTCATCTGCTTCCGTATTTAAAACATTCTTAACTGTAAAACTAGTTTGAATATCCATTTTTTCCATAACTTGATTGAAATTTATTTTATTGATTGAAATCATCTCTCTATCTTCTAAAGGTGTTTGATTAACTCCTCCAGTAAGATTTGCCATAACCATAATTTTCATAGGCAATTCAACATCGGCATTGAGACCATTTGTCTTTGCTTTGTATGAAATATTAATGCGCTCTTTTGGAGCTATAGAACTATCAGCCATATATTTTACCTTTTACTTGACTTAATCAGTATTGTCTACAATTGTAACATAGTTTTTGAATTGTTTTGATGTATGATTTGTTATTTCTTGAAAAACTTATTTATAACCTTAAAATGTTTGAAGCTTCAAGAAATAGAACAAATGTTGTTAAAATTATTTTAAATCTCAATTAAGAGGTAAATTCTTTTGATATTCCATAAATCACATTATTCCCTATTCCCAATCTGTATAAAGATAAAATCTTAGCAATCATTGTTTTTTCTCCAAACTGTCAGCTGCCTTAAGAGATCCATTCGGATTGATCAAACCATCAGCAATCAGATTGATGATAAATGAATAATTATCTAAATAATAACCAACGAATTCTGGATATCCATTGAGTACATAATGATCTTCTAATGAATAATAATTTAAATGATTAACTAGACTTGCTGTACTGAATTGTTCCATAAATGCATTATTTATTTTTTTTAGTTGAATTTGTTTTTCTTTTTCTGAATCTTCTAATTCTTTTTCTGGATATTCATATTCTTTCTTTGGAGGTTTTGGATACAAAATATAATTTTTAAAGAATTCAGAATAATAAGGAGTGGGAGATTTTTGACTATCTTTAAAGATTTGATTGAATAGGACTTGATCATTTTGATAAAGGAATGAAGCAAGTTGTAAAGTATAGTCATCATAGGTTTTAGCAATGCAATAATGGAAATAGGCAATAGCTCGACCATATTCTCTACCAGGAGAAAAGTTATCCTTACATATATTATCTGTTTCGGTTATCATCTTCCTTGAAATCTCTCTAGCTCCCATTTTAAGATTTGGATTTCCTTTGATAAGGATCATTTCATAGAGAGAAGAAAAGAGATTGTCCTTATAAGCAAGCAGATCAGAAGCACAAATAATATCTTCAATATGAAGATACCTATCCTTTATATCTACTAGATTCTCGAAATCTTCAAGACTCTTATCTCTGATCTTACATTGAAAACTTGGAGAAATTATGGGCATAGGTCTAATTGAAATATCTATAGTGTATGGGTAGAGTGAATTATACTCCTTCTTAGCTTTAGCATAGTCTTTTTCATCCTCAAATACAATATTAAGTGCCCCATCTTCGAAATTCATCCGATCGCTAGCAGCAAGAAGTGCATAGAAACAACGAAAATCAATGCTGCAAGAAAAGCCATTATGTGTTTTTTTAAATTCATTAGCATATTCATTATAGAGTTTTTGCATCTTAAGTTTTTCTTCATTATTGTTTTTATTATATTTGTTATAAGTTGGATATTTCTCTACAAAATCAGAGAAAAATTTATCTTTTCCAAAAATTCTTTTAAATAAAGTTTTGTCATTCTCATAAAGAAAAGAAACCATTTGATAGATAAAATCATCATAGACTCCAGAGATGCATTCAAAAGACTCCACACCACCTGCACCACCAAGAAGAGTGCTTAAAACATCACTATTTTTGGCAAACTCTTCAACAGGAGCACTGCATTGATTGTCTCTTTTATTTAACATTGCTTCCATAATTTTTTGAGTTTTTGTTGTAAGCTTTGGATTTCCTTTGATAATGGCTTTATAGAGAGAATAAAAGAAATTGTCTTGAAAGGAAAGATGATTGAGTTTGCAAATGATTGCTTCATTTTTTCGTCTATTTTCTTGAAATGACCAATTACTTGGTTTTTGATACGACTGGGGACAATCAAATCTTGTAGGAATAACTAATATATCAGAATCTTCATCTTGTATAACATCATCATATGCCATCTTTGCATATTCAAAATCCTTATTTATCTTTTCTCCATAAGCTGTGTTCAATACTCCTAGAGCAATCAAACACACTGCCATTAGTTTAAATAAATATCGTTTCATTGGATGATCGATAAGATTTTTGTCTTGATACATCAACCCTCCTTAATAATCATTATTTTTTTTCAAACCACCAGCTGCTTTAAGCGATCCATTCGGTTTGATCAAACCATCAGCTGCTTTAAGAGATCCATTCGGATTGATTAAACCATCAGCAATCAGATTGACGATAAATGAATAATTATCTAAATAATAACCAAATAGTAGCGGATATTTATTGAACGAATAAATATCTCCTAATGAATAATAATTTAAATGATTAACTAGACTTGCCGTACTGAATTGTTCCGTAAATGCATCATCTATTTCTTTTAGTTGAATTTGTTTTTCTTTGCTTGGATGTTCGTATTCTTCCTCTGAAGGTTTTGGATACAAAATATAATTTTTAAAGAATTCAGAATAATAAGGAGTGGGAGATTTTTGACTATCTTTAAAGATTTGATTGAATAGGACTTGATCATTTTGATAAAGGAATGAAGCAAGTTGTAAAGTATAGTCATCATAGGTTTTAGCAATGCAATAATGGAAAGAGCCAATAACTGCAGTGGGATCTGCAAGAACAAGAGCACGTCCATAAGGAGGTTGAAAGTGAGAGCCACATTTATCATTTATTTCTTCTACCATTCCCCTTGAAATGTCTCTAGCTCCCATTTTAAGATTTGGATTTCCTTTGATAAGGATCGTTTCATAGAGAGAAGAAAAGAGATTATCCTTATAAGCAAGCAGATCAGAAGCACAAATAATATCTTCGAACCCAACACGTGGTAGTTCGAAATCGATGAGACTCTTATCTTTAGTTTTGCATTGAAAGCTTGGAGAAATTTTGGGTACAGACCTAAATGAAATATCTATAGCGTATGGGTAGAGCGAATTATACTCCTTCTTAGCTTTAGCATAGTCTTTTTCATCCTCAAATACAATATTAAGTGTCCCATCTTCGAAATTCATCCGATCGCTAGCAGCAAGAAGTGCATAGAAACAACGAAAATCAATGCTGCAAGAAAAGCCATTATGTGTTTTTTTAAATTCATTAGCATATTCATTATAGAGTTTTTGCATCTTAAGTTTTTCTTCATTATTGTTTTTATTATATTTGTTATAAGTTGGATATTTCTCTACAAAATCAGAGAAAAATTTATCTTTTCCAAAAATTCTTTTAAATAAAGTTTTGTCATTCTCATAAAGAAAAGAAACCATTTGATAGATAAAATCATCATAGACTCCAGAGATATAATCACGCACTATACGACCTTCAGCAAGCATAGTAACAGTAGTCCAACTAAAAAATTCACAACCACAAGTTTCGTATTGATTATCTCTTTCAATTAACATTGCTTCCATAATTTTCTTGGCTCTTTCTTTGAGTTTTGGATTTCCTTTGATGATGGCTCTATAGAGAGAATAAAAGAAATTATCTCGAAAGGAAAGACTATTGAGTTGGCAAATGATTGCTTCAATTTTTTGTCTGTTTTCTTGAAGTGACCAATTACTTGGTCCTTGATACGCCAAGGGACAATTAAATCTTGTAGGAACTAATAAATCAAAATCTTCATCTTGTATAGCATCATATTGCATCTTTTCGTAATCAAGATCTATCTCCTCCCCATAAGCTGTGTTTAATACTCCTAGAGCAATCAAACACACTGCCATTAGTTTAAATAAATATCGTATCACTGGGTGATCGATAAGATTTTTATTTTTATTATTTAAAAGCATTAAATACTCCTTTATTTTTGATTCTGATTGATTTGAATTTATTCACAATGATGGAGCTTAATAACACCATTTTTGGCATAATCAGAAAAACTAGACACATCTTCCAAAAAATACTTTTTTTGTCTTTTTATCAAAGAAACCGAACCATTTAAAATCACCCTCATTTCCATTAATCGACATTGTGCCAACTATACCATACCACCCACCCCGCTATGCGATCAATTTGCATCATTGCTTCTTCCTTTGTTCATTCTTGAACTACTTTATCCAACGCTCCTTTAATGTCACCTGAAACAATCAAATCCGTTGCTTTTCTTCTGTTTTTTTAAAAGGAAATAAATACAAACAAATCTTTGATTTTGACTGATTCATAGGAAGCAGCAACTATCTTAAAGATAACTATCGAGATTGTATTTCATCATTTTTTCTCCAAACCACCAGCTGCTTTAAGCGATCCATTCGGATTGATCAAACCATCAGCAATCAGATTGATGATAAATGAATAGTTATCTATATAATCACTTGATAGATACAGATCGGATAAATACGCCTTTACTGGATAATTATCTGGTGAATAATGATCAAAGCTGTTCATCATACTTGCTGTACTGAATTCCTCTATAAATGTGTCATTTATTTTTTTTGCTTGAATTTGTTTTTCGTTTTCTAAATCATCTGAATCTTCTGCATATAAAAGATAATTTTTAAAGAATTCAGAATAATAAGGAGTGGGAGATTTTTGAGTATCTTTAAAGATTTGATTGAATAGGACTTGATCATTTTGATAAAGGAATGAAGCAAGTTTGAAGATGTAGTCACTATAGGCTTTAAAGATGCAATAATGATAGATGTGTGCAATCCAATCAAAATTGTCGCCACGTTTAAAGTTACATTTACCATTTCTTTTTCTTAGCATTTCCCTTGCAATGTTTCTAGCTTCCATTTTGAGTTTTGGATTTCCTTTGATGATGGCTTGATACAAAGAAGAGAAGAGATTATCCCTATAAATAAGATCATTAGAAATACAAATCATATCTTCAGTAGTAATATCTTTTGCTTTGGTGATATTTTTAAGATTTTTATCTTTGATTTTACATTGAAAGCTTGGAGAAATCTTGGGTAATTTGCTTAAATCAGCTGTAGCTACAAAGATATCTTTAATGTATGGAGCATATGCGTTATATTCCTGCTTGGCTTTAACATAGTCTTTTTCATCCTCAAATACAATATTAAGCCTTCCATGCTCAATATCCAACCGATCATCAGCAACTAGAAGTGTATAGAAACAATCAAAATCAATGCTACAAGAAAAGCCATTATGTGTTTTTTTAAACTCATCATAGAATTCTTTCATCTCAGAATCTTCTTCATCATATCTATTATAATTCTTATAAGTTGGATATTTCTCTACAAAATCAGAGAAAAATTTATCTTTTCCAAATATTCTTTCAAATAAAGTTTTGTCATTCTCATAAAGAAAAGAGACCATTTGATAGATAAAATCATCATAGACTCCAGAGATACATCCAGCAGTCGCCACACCATCTATACCACCTTGAAAAGTTTTTAAAACATTACTATTTTTGACAAACGCTTCAGCAGGAACACTGCATTGATTATCTCTTTCATCTAACATTGCTTCCACAATCTTCTTGGCTCTTTCTTTAAGATTTGGATTTCCTTTGATGATGGCTTTATAGAGAGAAGAGAAGAAATTATCTTGAAAGGAAAGATGATTGAAATTGCAAATGATTACTTCATTTCCTTGTCTGTTTTGAAGCAATGAATCATTTGTTTTTTGATATGGTACAGGACACCTAAATCTTGGAGGAATAAATAAATTACGATCATCTATTAGGGCATCATAATATTTCATCTTTGCTTCTTTAAGACCCATCTTTTCTCCATAAGCTATGTTCAATACTCCTAGAGCAATCAAACACACTACCATTAGTCTGAATAAATATCGTATCATTGGATGATCGATAAGATTTTTGTTTTTGTTATTTAAAAGCATTAAATACTCCTTTATTTTTGGTTCAAACTGCCAGCTACTTTAAGTGAGCCATTCGGATTGATCAAACCATCAGCAATCAGATTGATGATAAATGAATAGAGATCCAAATCATTAACCGTACTTGCTGTACTGAATTGTTGCCTAAATGCATCATTTATTTCTTTTGCTTGATTTTCTTTTTCATTTTCTAAATCTCTTGTTTCTTTCCCTGAAATTTTTGGATATACAAGATAGTATTTAAAGAA